>CAIPBJ010000018.1 GCA_903863255.1 uncultured Methylophilaceae bacterium | reverse complement strand
TCAGAAAGAATATGACGGTCTTTCGAAATAGGGACCAGGCTTTTATGCGATTACTGGAGAAGGACTCCTCGATCAGGAGGATGGAGGTCGTCATGAATATGTCCGAATATGATGAGGGGGTCGTTCTGACTGTGACTGACGAGGATGGATTCAAGGCCAGTGTGAAACATGGATATCAAAAGATCCTGGCGCAGAACATCGATAACGCGGAAGAGAACTTGCGTGAGAATCTTGCCAAGCTGGGCAATACCGACTTTGTTGCCAAACGCATTGAAATCGATTTCAGGCAGCCTTGGTTTGTTCCTGCTTCAGTTGTTAATTCCATGCGAAGGGAAGCTATCGAGCAACTGACCTTAAGCAGAATCGAGGGTTATCCACGTCCAAGGCGGAAAACGCCATCCGGGATCGTACCAAGCTACCCTGATGACGTCCTGACTTACCTCGCAAATGTCTATAACGAAAAGGCTAGATCCTTTTATCACAAACATGGCGTCAAGGCGGTCGCGATGGCCTATGAGGCTAACCAGGAGGTGAACGAGGTGCCTCTGATGATTACCAAACATTGTCTTCGTTTTAGTCATGGTCTCTGTCCCAAGGAGGCCAAGGGGGTGGTCGGTGTTCAAGGTACGGTAACTGCAGAGCCTATGACCTTAATAAGCGGAAATGAGAGATTCACGCTGATATTCGATTGCAAGCCATGTGAGATGCACGTGATGGGTAAGTTGCGAAAATCGGTTATTACGAACTATCCTTCCCAGCCGATTCAGTTCATTAAACGTTAGCGGAAGCATAGTCCAAGGACGATCAACTTGCTAGGATGGTTTTCAGCTATAACTTATGTTGCCATTTCATAAATTACGACAACTACTGGTCTTCGTATTCATTTTTGCCGCGCTTCAGTGGACCTGGCGCGATCAGCATGACTCGGCCTTTGAGAGGTTCTTCATCGAGGACGTTACCGTTAGGACGGCTGTCGGACTTGTCAATACTTTAACGCCATCGATAAAGGCCGTGGCGATGGGGACCCACATGACGGCGCCCGGTGGGGGAATCAACGTATTGAATGGATGCGAAGGTGTTGAGGTGATGTTCCTTTTGCTTTCCGCCATGGTCATCGCACCCATACCATGGAAAGTCAGAATTGCGGGCGCATTTTCTGGTCTGGTTTATGTGTTCTTCTTCAACCAGTTACGATTACTTGTTATGTTTTATACGGTTCGCACAAACAGGGAACTCTTTGAACTCTTGCACGGCATAGTGGCGCCATTGTTCCTGGTTGCCTTAACAGGATTGTTTTTTGCCGCTTGGCTTGCAAGATTTTCGCCTCATTTTCTTGATCAGGCAGCAAGTTCGAAATGAGGCATCCGGTTATCCGGCAGGCAATCCGGTTCTTTCTATTCACGTTTGTTCTGGCTGCAGCCTGTCATTTCTTTGGGAGGGCTTTCCTTGAATGGCTGATTCCCCTGTTTCGCTGGCAAATCTCGAACCTGGGCGATGGTTACCGAATTCTTGGTTTCAATATCGACTGCCTTAACAAGGAATGCGCCTATTCTCTGAAGGTGACGTTATCGAAACCCGTGTATGTAAACGGTCAGTTCATATTTCCAAACGAGAATGGCTTTGCTAACGCCAGCAGCATAGTCAATCGAGTGTGGCAGGAACTGGTTTTATTCTTGTCCTTCATCTATTCCTGGCCGGGAAGATGGAGTCAGTATGTTTTAAGGAGTTTGGTCGCCATTCCGTTGCTGCTGGTGATGCTTATGTTCGATACGCCGTTGGTTCTTTTATCTGCATTATGGCAGATTATTCTGGAGCAATTGGGCAAAGAGGATTTTTCATCACTGGTTCTCTGGGATAACTTCCTTGAGGGTGGGGGGCGGTTGGCCATGGGATTGGCCGGTGGAGGATTCACGATATGGCTTGCGGACTCCATTCTTCTATGCGCTGATTTATTAAGGAAAAAGATCTAAACGCGCACGGGCGGCGGGTAATTTTGCTGACATATTTGTTTTGTATCATGTCGCCAAGTTAACCTATTGTATCGGTTTGGAAGAACGTGCACTTGCCTGCCCCTCTAAAGATTCTGCTGATTCTCATTTGCCTGTTCTTGTCTTCCCTTGCACAGGCGGCGGTCATCCCTGCGGCCGCCATCCAGCAATTGAATTCAGGGAAGCCGGTCGATCTGATCGTGGAATACGATGCTACAGCGATCGAACAGGCAGCATCAGACATGCGAAAGAAGCGAGTCCTTCACTTCGACGACAGCAATATACTGGCATACAGGAGCGTGCAGTACCAGGCACTCAAGGATCAGGTTGACAGACAAGTCAACCGAACGGACATCAAGCATCTTTTGACCTACAGCCACCTCCCGATGTCATTCAAGCGCTTCCAGTCAATGGATGCGCTAAACGCCTTCGCCCTGAATCATTCTGTCAAAGCGTTGTACATGAATGAAAAGCTGCACCGCGTCGATACAACTAGTTTTTCACTGGTTAATCAGCCTCAAGTGCTTTCAGTTGGTGAGAAAGGTGCTGGGACGACCGTTGCCGTGATCGATGACGGCATCGATTATACCAACGCTGCATTTGGCTCATGCACTTCGCCAGGAATTCCTTCGGGCACCTGTCATGTCGTCGCTTCCAATACGATTGTCACAACAAGTGGGGTGACACCTGGAACGGATAGCAGTCATGGAACCAATGTTTCCGGTATCGTCCTTGGTATGGCACCTGCTGCCAATATCGCGATGATCAACGTCTTTGACAACACCGGTAACGCGTACTCTGGTGATATCACCTCGGCAATCAATTGGGCTATCGCTAATCGCGTTACATATAATATCGTAGCAATCAACATGAGCCTGGGGGGCAACACAAGGTTCACTTCGACCTGCAAGTCTTATCAGGACTGGTCCGTCACACCCGTAAGCAATGCAACGAATGCAGGTATAACGGTCGTGGCGGCTTCCGGGAATTCGGCCTGGACGAACGGTGTTTCCAGTCCGGCCTGTGCGCCTCAGGCAGTTTCTGTGGGGGCTGTCTACGATGCCGATTATGGATCTGTGAACTATCCCGGACTTTGTACCGATAGTTCCTCATCATCCGATAAGGTAACCTGTTTCTCTAATACGGCAAGCTTCTTGTCCATTCTGGCCCCCGGATCGTTCGTTACTGCTGCAGGTGTCCAGGACTCCGGTACCTCCCAGGCAACGCCCCATGTCGCCGGCGCCGTGGCTGTCCTTCGCTCGACTTATCCAAATGAGACCCTTGCCCAGACGCTGTCAAGGATGACGAGTACGGGCGTATCGGTAACGGACACCCGGGTCAGCATCACGAAGCCAAGACTCGATCTTCTTGCCGCTGCCCGGCCATTGAACGATAATTTTTCGAACCGTTTTACTATTTCCGGTAATTCCGGGAGTACAAAGGGCGTTTCTCTTCTTGCGACAAAAGAAACGGGCGAACCTAATATCGCCGGCAATGCTGGAGGGAGTTCGGTATGGTGGAAGTGGACTGCCCCTGCGTCCGGGCAGCTGACTCTTGATACCATAGGAAGTGGCTTCGATACCCTTCTCGGCGTGTATACGGGATCTGCGGTCAACGTGCTGACCTTGATTGCCGCAAATGACAATAATGGGAGTCCAAATGGGGCGAGTGGTGTTGCTTTAGAGGTGGTGTCGGGTAAGGAGTATGAAATTGCAGTCGATGGTGTGAATGGAGCAGCCGGGGCTGTCAATCTTGACTGGGCGCTCAATACAAATCCAATCGCAAACCTTTCGGTTACGCTTAGCGGACCGACCAGTGTATCGATCGGGAACCCAACCACTTATTCCCTGACAATAAGCAATGCAGGGCCGCAAACGGCAACGAATGCTACTGCCGCAGTCACGTTCCCTGCAGGGACAACATTTGTATCTGCTCCGTCCAGTTGTGCATTAAGCGGGTCTGTCCTGACCTGCTCAGCCAGCAGCATACCAAGCGGGGGCAATCAGTCGTTTAATATCGTCCTTGTTTGGAACTCGCTTGCCAATGGGCTTCCCATCTCGGTCACCGCGAATTCGGATGTGCCGGAAAGCACGAGTAACAACACGGCCGTCATCCAGGTTGCAGTCTTGCAAAGTAATAATGCCAACGACGCAGACACCCCAACGATGCCAGAATGGGGCATGATCATTCTGGCGGGCATTCTGTTGACGATCAACGCAAAAAGTCAAAAGAAGTTTAAATCATGGAGCCGGATTCATCATCCTTAGATGAATGTCCTCGATCTCGGATAGCATTTCTTCAGGTAATCGTTTTTCCCATGCCCCAATGTTCTCTTTCAGCTGATTCATATTGGTCGCACCTATGATGGTCGAAGTGACGAACCAGCGATGGTAAACGAACGAGAGGGCCATCTCAGCAGGCGTCCATCCGTGACTGCGGGCGAGATTGGTATAGGATGCGGTCGCCGGGAACACGTTGGGCTTTTTATAGCGTTGGGCATAGCCCAGGAACTGGGTGACTCGTCCTTTAGTGAACGGATCGTCTATGTATTTGCCGGAAAGGTGTCCAAAGGCCAGAGGCGAATAGGCCAGCAGGCTGACATTCTCGCGATAGAAAATCTCGGACATGCCAAATTCCATGCCGCGGTTTATGAGGTTGTAGCAGTTCTGAACGCTTGCGATTCGCGGCAGGCCGAGTTCCCGGGATATCCGAAGAAATTCCATAACGCCCCATGGATGTTCGTTTGATACCCCGATATAACGTATCTTTCCTTCTCTGGCCAGCTCAGCGAGCACTTCCAGCTGCGTCTGTATCGGGACCCATTCCTTCTCATTCCCCTGGCCAAATACACCCGACTCGAACTCGTTTGCTGGGTCGAAGAGGTACTGTCCGAACATGGGTACATTACGTTCTGGCCAGTGCAGTTGATAGATGTCGATATAATCCGTTTGAAGTCTTTTAAGCGAACCTTCGATTGCTTCCCGAATGTTCCGCCTGTCCAGCGAAGGAGGGCCTCCCCTGATCCAATGCATGCCGCGTCTTGGCCCAGCTACTTTCCCTCCCAGTATGATCTTGTCACGTTGCTGGCGCTTGAGCCAGTTTCCGACGATGGTTTCAGTTCGTGTATAGGTCTCGGCTTTTGGCGGGACAGGATACATCTCGGCTGTATCGATGAAGTTGATGCCTTGGCCAATGGCAAAATCCAGTTGTTCATGGGCTTCGGTTTCCGTATTCTGGTCCCCATAGGTCATGGTGCCAAGACATAGGGCGGAAACCTTGATATCGGTGTTACCTAACAGGCGGTATTCCATCATATTGAATTCTTTAGTCGTATCATGTTACAGGGTTTGCCTATGGATAAAATGGATCATCCGGGAATATTCATCACCGATTCTAATAAAATTAGAGTGAAAGTTGAACAGATAGTTCGTTACTCCAAATCGGAGTGACCGTGACGCTGACCTTCAAGGTTTGTGCACCGCCCCCCAGAACCACACCGCGCATCGGTGAAACATCGCTGAAATCCCTTCCCCAGGCTACGGTAATGTGATCATTCTGGACCAGGCAGTTATTGGTTGGGTCAAAATCGATCCACCCGAATTTGTGGCAATATACGGAAACCCAGGCATGAGAAGCGTCTGCCCCTATCAGCTTTTCGTGACCTTCAAGCGGTATTGTAAGTATGTACCCGCTAACGTATCGGCAAGCCAGCCCCATGCTCCTCAGGCAGCCTATCATCAAATGGGCAAAATCCTGGCATACTCCGCGTCTGCCTTCAAGGACCTCCGACAAAGGGGTGGATACATTGGTCGCTTCCGAGTCGAATTCGAATTCACGATAGATTCGCTGCGTGAGGTCAAATGCCGCCTCAACGATGCCCCTTCCATTGCTGAAACTCGGTCTGGCGTAATCGGCTAGCGCATCACTGCACAGAATTTTTGGGGATGGGTAAAGGTAAGCTACGGCATCGTTGTAAATACCGTTATGAAGATTCAACCGGTCTCTGACGATTTCCCATGGCGTGCTATGTTCAAGCGACTGCAGGGATGGCCTGGGAAAGAGATCCACTGTCGATTCCACCCGGACGATCAGATCCTGATGGGGGGTAAAGATCGAAAAGTAGTGGCTGATATTGCCAAAGTAATCAAGGTTGTTCGCCGATTCGTTCGGGACAGGGGTTACGTCTATCTGATGGTCCAGGCAAATCTGCGACTCAAAATTCCTGGGAGACATGAAAAGAAGCTGCTGCGACAGTGTCGCGACGCTGTCATAGCTGTAATGAGTCTCATGAGTTATGTGATAGCGCATTTTTAATAGCGATTGCTCTCTTGTTGTGAACCCGAGTAGCTGAAGAAACGCTGACTAAGCTTATCAGATATTTTGAGACTGGCTTGGTAGGTTTCTTCAAGCCAGCATAAAAGCACCTTATTTCCATGAAAGAACGTCGCATCCGGATCAAGCGATTCCAGTGAGTAGAGTCTTTCTACCAGCATCTGTTCATCCCCGCCCTTGTTGTAAGTCAAGGATATCTGAGCCAGGTATTTGATTAGCCCCTTGATCTGGAAGATCATGGAATTAGGGTTGTTCTCGTCCATCAGGATCAGGTCAAGAACGGGTAACCATTCTGGTTGGGCACTGTACCGGGCACGGTAAGTTACGATGCTGTCGGTGAGGTCAAGAAGCCAGTCAAGGTTACTATTCGGGGGCATGGTAAGTGCGCGTTGAAGCAGCACGCACAAAAACTGCAGCCGTTCGATGCGCCTTCCCATCGACAGGAACCGCCAGCCATGGTCTCTGGTCATGCCATCCAGCGAGAAACCGGCCAGAGTGACTAGAGAGGTTCTCATCTGGTTAAGGGTCGACAGGGCGTCTGCAATCGTCGGGTTCTCTCCCGTATCAGCGAAAGACTGGGTCATCTGGTTAATGACCCGCCAATTGTCGTCGGAAAGTCTTTCGCGAAGATTGAAAGAAAGTTGGTAAAAGGACTGAATGTTATTTGCAAGACTCGGCTGGTCTTTAGCGAATACAGCCTGAACAAGCTGATCCTCTATTTCCTGATCATTAAGCTCGATTGATAAAAGCGAGTGGTCACTCTCGCCTTTCTCTTCCTCTTCCTTCTCTGGCATCAGTCCATACCATACACAAAGACCATGAACGGTAGGCCATTCTATTGCACGATGCTCCGAGGAGAATTCAAGGAAATACAGGATCGTCGCTCTTAAAAGTCGTGCATTAAGGTTGTTTCTAACGTTGTACCTGCCGAACCAATAGAGGTTCTCGACAGTCCGGCTGGAGATGAAGGTATTGTCCCGAACGAGGTCTTTACTTGAGGTCGTCCTCCTGAGTAGGCTGGTGTGGTTCACAGCATGAGGTGCCCTGACCCACGTGTCCTTGCTGGTCCCTCCGCGCTGGATGGTGATCACCCTGCTATCGGAACCGCTTGCGACACGTGTCAATCCACCCGGCATGACGACATAGCCATTTGGAGTCGCACAGGCATAGACCCTTAACCCAACAGCATAGGCATTCAAGGATTTGGCAGAGTCCTTGGCGAGCACGGGTGCCTGCGAGATCTTGACTAATTCCTGTGCAACAAAGTTCTGAGGATTGGAACGAAGGCGTTTGATAAACTCATCCTTGTCCTTGGCATTCAGATCTTCACCGAAGATGGGGCGTTGACGCAGCTGGGGATAGGCTGGCTTGATGACCAATTCACGTAAGTTCGTGACGACGTATTCCAGTGCAGCGGGTTCGCCACACCACCAGGTCGCCACCGAAGGCATGATGAGATTCTGCCCAAGAAGGTGATTGCACAGTTCAGGCAGGAATCCCAGCAGGGCACCTGATTCAAGCAGATTGGAACCAAGGCTATTGGCTACCAGCACATTGCCTCTTCGTGTGGCTTCGGTAAGTCCGGCGATACCAAGGAGCGAGTCGGGATTGAGTTCGAGCGGATCGCAAAAATCGTCGTCCAGTCTTCTGAGAATGGCATGGACTGGTTTAAGGCCTGACAATGTCTTTAACATGACCACGCCGTTCCTTACGGTCATGTCGCTGCCTTGGACGAGCGGAAATCCCAGATAACCTGCCAGGTAGGACTGCTCATGGTAGGTCTCGTTATAAGGGCCTGGAGTAAGCAAGACTGTAAGTGGCTGCTCACCTTCGCTGAGTGGGGGGATGTTCGGATTCGACCGGGACTGTTTTTCCGCACAGATACGCCCCCAGTAATTCAGACTGTCACGCATGGCAGAAAAATAACCGCTCAGACGTTGAATCTTGAGATCCCTAAACAATTCCGGAAAGGCACTGGAAATGACAGTGCGATTCTCCAGCGTATATCCAGCTCCGGAAGGGGCTTGGGTGCGGTCGGCCACAACCCACCATTGTCCGGTAGGAGCACGGGCAATATCCACTGCATAGTGGTGAAGGGCGATGTTCCCTGGAAGGTCGGTTCCATGACACGGTCTTAAGAACCCTGAATGACCGTGAATAAGCGAGGGAGGTAAGCGCCCACTCTTTAGAAGGTTCTGGGATCCATATACATCAATTAGAATGTCGTTTAAGAGCCTGGCGCGCTGGATGACCGCTTGCTCGATGATGGACCATTCTTCATGGGGCAGAATGAATGGCAAAACATCAAGGTCCCAGGGGCGTTGAACTCCCTTTGTATCTGCATAGACGTTATAGGTAACCCCATTCTCCCGAACCTGCCTCCTGACGGCATTGACTCGCTGCCGCATGATCGCCTCTGGTTCAAGATCCAAAGATTCAAGCAGTTCTTTCCAGTGGGCACGAGGTTCGCCTGACGAATCCAGAAGTTCGTCATGACGCACCGTGCTGGCAGGGTACTGGTTAAGTAAGGAATAGATCATCAGGAAAGCATATTAAACGGCTTGCCACCTTAGGTCTAGAGTAAAAGGAAATCTTGGGTTGCGAAACTCTTCTTTGACCGTGACCGGACCCGGTGTGTGGCCATGATTCCAGAAGCGTGCGAAACGCCTTGCTTCCGCCTCGTTGGCATTGACAGGGAAGCTGGCGTAATTGCGGCCTCCGGGATGCGATACATGGTAGGTGCACCCCCCGATCGCACGGCCACTCCATTTATCGACCAGATCAAAAACAAGGGGTGCATGTACGCCAATGGTCGGATGGAGCGCTGACCAGGGATTCCACGCGCGGAAACGCACGCCGGCCACGTACTCACCCGCAATCCCGGTCGGCTGCAGGGGAAGCGGGCGTCCATTGCAGGTCACGACATGACGGCCATCCGTGAGACCCCTTACGCGCAACTGCATTCTTTCAACTGAAGAATCCACGTAGCGGGCAGTACCACCGGTACTTACCTCTTCACCAAGCACGTTCCAGGGTTCGATTGCCTGTCGCAATTCAAGTTCAACGCCATGATAGGTCACCGTACCGTAGCGAGGGAATCTGAATTCGACGAACGGATCGAACCAGTGGCTCTTGAATTCGTAACCGGCACCCTGAAGCTCCTTAACGACGTCAGCGATATCCTGAGCTACGAAATGGGGTAACATCCATCGGTCGTGAAGTTCCGTTCCCCAATGGATGAGCTTGCCTTTGTATGGCTCGCGCCAGAACCAGGCAACGAGTGCCCTCAGAAGCAGGCTTTGAAGTAAGCTCATTCGGGCATGGGGAGGCATTTCGAAGGCGCGAAACTCCACAAGTCCTAGACGCCCTGTAGGGCCATCGGGGGAGTAGAGCTTGTCGATCGAAAATTCGGTTCGATGCGTATTCCCGGTAAGGTCGACGAGCAGATTTCTCAATAACCTATCAACGAGCCAAGGCTTGTCGCTTTCCTTGGTGTCAGGCAAGACACGTTCCATTTCCTGAAAGGCGATGCCAAGTTCATAAAGATTGTCATCACGCGCTTCATCCACTCGAGGTGACTGGCTTGTCGGACCAATGAACGTACCTGAAAAGAGATAGGAAAGTGAAGGGTGGTTTTGCCAATAGGTGATCAGACTCTTCAAAAGGTCAGGCCGGCGAAGCATGGGGCTGTCTGTTGCCGTTGCCCCGCCCAGTGTCGCATGATTGCCTCCCCCTGTCCCGGTATGGCGGCCGTCCAGCATGAATTTCTCCGTGCCCAATCTGCATAGTCTCGCTTCATCGTAAAGGGTGCTAACTTTTGAGACCAGTTCTTTCCAGTTGGAGGAGGGGTGAATGTTGACCTCGATAACGCCTGGGTCAGGTGTGACACTGAGTACCTGTACACGCGGATCCCTGGGGGGGGTGTAGCCTTCGATCCAGAGTTTCATGCCAAGTTTCTCGGCGGTATTTTCAATGGCAGTGACCAACGCAAGGTAATCCTCAATCCGGGTGACCGGAGGCATGAAAACATAAAGCCTTCCGGATCTCACTTGAACACACAGTGCCGTATGGATAACTTCCCTGGGAAGTGGCTTGCTTGATTTATGCTTCATGACCACTTTGGACGGTGCCATGTCCTCTGAATTCGATAACGCCTCCTGTTCAGAAAAGGGGTCGACGGGAAAGTCCGGCTCCATATCTTCAGGCAAGACCCATGGCAACGATGCAAGAGGGAGCCGAAGACCCATAGGGGAATCGCCGGTCAGCAGGTAAAGGTGTTCGCGCTTGAGCGGCCATTTGCTGGTTAACCATTCGCTCTTTCTTTTGGAAACACTGATAGGCTTGATGGGCATGACGTAACCTACAACAGAACCAAGTCCGCTCTCGAGAAGCCTAGCCAGACGACGACGTTCTTCACTGTCATTCAGATTGGCTTTAAGCGGGTCGATGTTCTCGGGGAGCGATTCCTCAATTTGCGTCTGCTTGAGGATGTCTTCATATGCCGGGACGATACAGGATTTTGGAAATCCAAGCTGTTCGGCAAGTTCCTCTGCGAATTGTAGGGAATGTACGGAGAGGTAGTTGTCAGGGATTTTTTCATTTGAAAACAAATCGGCATTCTTCCATATCGGCTTGCCATCGACACGCCAGTATATGTTGATGGCCCAGCGCGGAAGGGGCTCTCCGGGATACCATTTGCCCTGTCCGAAATGAAGCATGCCGCCTTTGGCGAAATGCTCCTTCAATCGACAGGCTAGCACGCCGGCCAGTTCACGTTTTTTGTCTCCATGCGCCAACGTGTTCCATTCAGGTCCATCCATGTCGTCGATGGAGACAAAGGTGGGTTCGCCGCCTTGAGTTAGCCGGACATCCTGTTTTTTCAGGTCAGAATCGACCTTGTTACCCAGTTTGTCGATCTTAGCCCAATCACTTTCACTGTAAGGTTTGGTCACGCGAGGGTCTTCGTGGATCCGAATCACTTTCATCTCGTGCTCGAATGTCACCTCGCAGACATCGGTAAACCCGGTTACGGGAGCTGCCGAGGAGGGGATCGCCGTGCATGCAAGCGGGATGTGGCCTTCACCTGTAAGCAACCCTGAAGTCGGATCCATCCCGATCCATCCTGCGCCCGGAATGTAGACCTCTGTCCAGGCATGAAGGTCCGTGAAGTCAACGGTGGTCCCGCTAGGCCCATCCAGAGCCTTGATGTCCGCTGTAAGCTGGATGAGGTATCCCGATACGAATCGGGAGGCCAGTCCAAGATTTCGCAAAATCTGGACAAGCAGCCACGCACTGTCCCGGCAGGATCCGGTTCGTTTTGCAAGGGTTTCCTCTGGCGTCTGGACACCAGGCTCCATTCTGACAAGATAACCTATGTCGCCTTGAAGTCTCTGGTTAAGGGCAACGAGGAAATTGGCAATGCCGTTCTTTTCGCTTATAAGTTCCTTTTTTGCTGATTCTAGCCAGGATGAAAGCAGGCTTCCCATTGGGTCGGGTTTTAAATATGCACCAAGTTCGTACTCAAGTTGTTCCGAATAATTGAAGGGAAAGTGTTCGGCATACTTTTCCACAAAGAAATCAAAAGGATTGATCACCGTCATGTCTGCAACCAAATCGACCGTAAAATCGAGAGCCTGCACTTTTTCGGGGAATACGAAGCGCGCGATGTAATTGCCGTAGGGGTCCTGCTGCCAGTTGATGAAGTGATTTTCCGGATTGACGCTAAGGGAATAGGACAATATTGGGGTTCTTGCATGCGCAGCAGGTTTCAATCTGACCTCGTGAGGCGATAGGTTCACGAATCGATCGAACTTGTAGCTTGTTCTATGATGAAGGGCAACGCGAATGGCCATCTGGCTTCCTTTTTTGATTTATTCGGGGTTTCGAGTCCTAGCCAGTACTGCTATGACACCCTGATTCAGGGGGAGATTCTTTATCATCCATCAGATGCATGAATTATGCCAACTAATTTGTTCAAAACCGGCTGGATTTAGCTAAAAATGCCAATTCAAAGGATTTCCGATATTTTTTTTCAAAATTTCGTATTTTTTATTGTTACGTCAATCTTGCTTAAAGTATGATGGATTTTTACTTAGAGATAGTTTACTAACATGACTTATTGCGTCGCACTTTTACTGGATGAAGGACTGGTGCTTGCTTCTGATACCCGAACGAACGCGGGCGTGGATCAGGTTGCCATCTTTCCTAAGATGAACATTTTCGAGGATCGTGGTGAGCGAGTGATCACTATACTAACAGCAGGCAATCTTGCGATATCACAGGCTGTTGTGAATAGCCTTAGGGAGGCAATCGTCAAGGATGAGGGTGTGCATCTTTCGAATGTCACGACAATGTTCGAGGCTGCCAAGCTGGTTGGAGACGAGTTGAGGAAAGTCTTTGAGCGCGATGCAGAACACCTGAAGAATCACAGTACCGATTTTAATGCGAGTATCTTGTTATCAGGCCAGATCAAAGGTGAAAAGCCAAGGCTGTTCAATGTCTATGCGGCGGGGAATTTCATCGAGACTTGCAGGGAAACGCCATACTTCCAAATCGGTGAGACAAAGTATGGTAAACCGATCATTGACCGGGTGGTTAAATACAACACGGATATGATGGATGCCGTCAAATGCATCTTGATCTCATTTGATTCAACCATACGAAGTAATATATCCGTGGCGGCGCCAATCGATCTGTTGCTATATCGAACCGATACCTTTCATGCGGACTGCCAGCAGAGGATTACAGAGAGCGATCCGTATTATGCAACGGTCCGTAACGGTTGGTCGGAAGGTCTAAAAAAGGTTTTTTCGGCATTGCCCAATCCGGACTGGTGCCAAAACTGATTTCGTGATGCCTTTTGGATTGTTGGGATAAGGTTTCAGGGAGGGCCCGCTTGTTACTCATACTGCTGATCCTGATACTTGTGTTATTGCCCCTCGTGCTGACGACCTCCTTTCCCCATTTGCTTGTGTTGAGCATCTATGCCGGAATCGCTCCCTGGTTGGCATTGGGTTGGGCAGGCATTCTCATCACGCTCTTCCTGAGGCGAAAACGCATAGCCGAGTGGAGAAGGAATCGATCGTTGAAGAAGCGTGAACGGAATTTAAACTCGAATCACGATTGATGTAAGTCAATACCTTTCCTGCCGTAGACGGTAAGATACCGCGCATGCAGATCGATACCATACCCAAGCCCGGCTCCCCATCCAGTAGCACTCTGCCCCAAGACCTGGTGGCATTGGATGACGCATCCGAATGGAGTTCGTTCAGCGAAAAGAATGACGGCCCGCAATCCCACATTTGGGAATCGCGTGTCGCGGTTGAAGGGATGCACTGCGCCGCATGTGCCTTTGCGGTTGAGAAAGCCATCAAATCAGTTGCAGGGGTGGTAAGTGTTGAAGTCAATGCAACCAGCGGACGCGCGCGCATCGCGTGGTCCGAGGACAGGACTAGACCCTCTGAATGGATGAAAGCAGTCTTCAATGCCGGTTATCAGGTCTACCCGAGAATGGAGACAGATAGCCAGAGAAGGAAACAGAACCGGCTACTTTTGTGGCGATGGCTGGTTTCAGGTTTCTGCATGATGCAGGTCATGATGTATTCTTATCCTGTCTACGTTGCAACGTCGGGTGATCTAGCACCGGATATGCTGAACCTGCTCCGATGGGCCTCATGGGTTCTTACCCTGCCGGTGATCTTCTTTTCGAGTGGACCGTTTTTCGAAAGCGCGTTAACCGATCTCAGGCAGAAGCGGATCAGTATGGACTCGCCTGTAGCGCTTGGTATTCTGATTACTTTCTTTGTCAGTACGTTATCGACATTCTGGCCAAGTGGATGGTGGGGAAAAGAGGTTTATTTCGACTCCTTGACCATGTTCGTTTTCTTTCTGCTGACCGGAAGGTGGCTGGAGGCCCGCTTGAGGAGCAAGACAGCCGGATCATTGGACGCACTTATAAGCAGGTTGCCCAGAACGATCGAGAAAAAGGACGAGAGTGGCACGTTTGTCAGGGTCTCGATTCGAAGCCTGAAACCCGGCGATGTTGTGCGCGTCTACAATGGCGAGGCATTTCCCGCGGACGGAAGACTGATCGAAGGACACACCAGTGCCGATGAAGCGCTGTTGACGGGTGAGTCGGCCCCTGTTAACAAAGATATCGGTGCCGAGGTTATCGCCGGTAGCCATAATGTTGGGGCCACGGTCATCATGCAGGTAGACAAGGTTGGATCGTCAACACAATATGCTCAGATCGTTGCCCTGATGGAAAGGGTTGCGATCGACAAACCGCGCCTGGCCGTGATCGCCGACAAGATCGCCAAACCTTTTTTAATCGGTGTGATCGTTGCTGCCGTCATTTCCGGGCTTTTCCTGTGGCACAGCGATCCCGGCAAGGCGCTGATGGGCGCTGTCGCGGTCCTGATAGTCACCTGTCCCTGTGCACTTTCCCTAGCTACTCCCGTTGCCATGATTGCCAGCGCTGGGTCACTCGCGCGACAGGGCATATTGGTTCAGAAACTGCAGGCAATCGAAGCGATCGCCTCTGTGGATACGATCGTGTTCGATAAGACCGGCACGTTAACAATGGATCGTATTCGACTTTCCGATATAAAAGTATCGCAGCATCTGAATCCTGACGAAGCGCTCCGCTTGGCGGCCTCAATTGCCCAATCTTCTTTGCATCCCGTTTCCCGCGCGATCGTGCGGGCGTTCAAGGAAGGCAGTCTGATGCCGATTCTGGATGCCAGAGACGTTCCTGGGGAAGGACTGATAGCAGGGATCGATGGCAGGACGATTCGGCTTGGTTCCGCGGCGCATTGCGGCATTGCTGAAGATGCCGTGCCGGGTATGCATGTCTTTCTGGCGGATGATCGTGGTTTTCTGGCGATGTTCTCCCTTGAAGAAGAAGTTCGTGCCGATGCCGAAGCTGCCATAACCAAGCTCAAAGAAAGGGGTTATGAGGTTCAAATGCTGACTGGGGATCGCCTTTCGTCTGCAAGACTGGTAGCAGAGAAAATCGGCATCACTAGTTTATTTGCCGACTTCAAGCCTGGGCAGAAGCTAGCACACATACAGGAATTACAGAAACAGGGGCATAAGGTCGCGATGGTAGGCGATGGATTGAATGACGGTCCTGTCCTGGCTGGATCCGATGTTTCGGTTGCAGTAGGTCAGGCGGTGCCGCTTGCTCAGGCGAAAAGTGATTTTGTCGTTCAAAGCGCACGATTGGGAAGCCTGCCTGCCCTAATAGAACAGGCCAGAAAGACGATGCGAATCGTAAAGCAGAATCTGGTCTGGGCAGCGGTCTATAACGCTATTTGCGTTCCGCTTGCCGTATTGGGGTATCTGCCAGCCTGGCTGGCTGGCTTGGGGATGGCATCAAGTTCCTTGTTTGTCATTTTAAATGCAGCACGGTTGGCTCGAAAACAATTTGACTGAGAGAAAGCGAAAGCGATGGACATTTTATTCTTACTGATACCTCTTTCGGTGATATTGGTTCTGGCCATTCTCGGAGGGCTCTGGTGGGCAATCTACACAGGCCAGTTCGAAGATATCGAAAAAGAAGGTGAGCGCATTCTGCAGGATGATTGATTTGAATCAAATAGGCCTGAGTAACTTTTAGGCAGACTAACCATACCTTTTGAACGTCCTGGTGTTTGGACACAATCATTGCAGGTCGAAACAATGCAATTCGATTCGTGATAGGAACTTCCTCCCTCTTCACATACGGATGCTAGCGGGTCGGTCTGCAATGATTCTGTCCAGAAACTGGGTTTTAAGAGATTGTTGAAGTAATTTGAGAAGTAAAAAAATGACGATAGGGGGAATATCAATGAATTTAACGAATACACCGTCGGCCACATACAACGACTCTGTCATAAGACAGTTCTCGATAATGGCCGTCATATGGGGGGTGGTCGGAATGCTGGTCGGCGTGGTCATTGCCGCACAGCTTGTCTGGCCTGAGCTGAACTTGGGGTTGCCATGGACGAGCTTCGGCAGGTTGCGGCCATTGCACACGAATGCCGTGATCTTTGCTTTCGGTGGCTGTACGCTGTTTGCGACTTCTTATTATGTCGTGCAACGGACATGTCAGACCAGATTGTTTGGAGGCAAGTTGGCATCCTTTACGTTCTGGGGATGGCAGGCGGTGATCGTGGCCGCAGCAGTCTCTCTGCCATTGGGATATACGACAGGCAAGGAGTATGCAGAACTGGAATGGCCAATCGATATTTTGATCACCATCGTTTGGGTCTGTTATGCCATCGTATTCTTCGGAACGATTGGGACCCGGAAGGTCAAGCATATCTACGTTGCCAACTGGTTCTATGGTGCTTTCATCATTGCCGTCGCGCTCCTGCACGTCGTTAACAGTGCGGAGGTTCCAGCCAGCTTCATGAAATCCTACTCAGCCTATGCCGGGGTTCAGGATGCCATGGTTCAGTGGTGGTATGGGCACAATGCCGTCGGATTCTTTCTGACAGCGGGCTTCCTGGGAATCATGTATTACTTTGTTCCCAAACAGGCGGAGCGACCAGTGTATTCATACAGTTTGTCCATCGTTCACTTCTGGGCATTGATCTTCACCTACATGTGGGCAGGTCCTCATCATCTCCATTACACCGCCTTGCCGGACTGGACCCAGTCACTTGGCATGGTGTTTTCTCTGATACTGCTAGCTCCAAGCTGGGGTGGGATGATCAACGGGATCATGACCTTGTCCGGTGCGTGGCATAAACTTCGTACCGATCCAATTTTAAGGTTCCTTATCGTTTCGCTTTCATTCTATGGAATGAGTACGTTCGAAGGTCCGATGATGGCGATCAAGACCGTTAATTCCCTGTCTCATTATACGGACTGGACCGTCGGTCATGTGCATTCGGGTGCGTTAGGCTGGGTGGGCCTGATCTCAATGGGATCGCTCTACTACATGGTTCCCAAGCTGTTCGGGCAGAAACAGATGCATAGCATGAAGGCCATCGAGGTGCACTTCTGGATGGCGACCATCGGTATCGTCATGTATATATCCGCGCTTTGGATATCGGGTGTCATGGAAGGCTTGATGTGGCGTTCGATCAATGCGGACGGCACGCTGACCTACACTTTCGTCGAGAGCGTCAAAGCCAAGCATCCTTACTATATCTTGCGGCTCTGTGGCGGTCTGCTTTATCTGAGCGGCATGGTCATTATGTTGTGGAATGTCCTCAAGACGGCAACAAGTGGCAAACCGGCAACTGCTCACATCCCTGCTGTTGCAGCACACGCATAAGGAAATAATCATGTCAGCAAATAATACAAAAAGTACGTTTAGCCATGAAAAGATCGAGACCAGCAACTTCCTGATGATCGTTCTTATTCTGTTGGTTGTGGCTTTTGGCGGGATCGTCGAAATTGTCCCCTTGTTCTTCCAAAAATCAACCACTGAGCCGATCAGAGGTCTGCAGCCTTATACCGCGCTGCAGCTCTATGGAAGGGATGTCTATCTGCGGGAAGGCTGCTACAACTGCCATTCCCAGATGATTCGGCCTTTCCGCGCGGAAACACTCCGCTATGGTCATTATTCGGTAGCCGGTGAGTCCGTTTACGACCATCCCTTCCAATGGGGCAGTAAGCGCACAGGCCCTGATCTGGCTCGCGTCGGTGGAAGATACAGTGACGAATGGCACCGGATCCATTTGAATAATCCTCGTGATGTGGTGCCTGAATCGATCATGCCGATGTACCCATGGCTTGAAAAGACCCTGATCGACCCAAGCGTGATGGCGCCTCGTATGCGTGCGCTTCGAACAGTAGGTGTGCCTTATACCGATGCACAGATCAATGCGGCTGCAGATGACGTGAAGGGCAAGACTGAGCTCGATGCACTTATTTCATATTTACAGATTTTGGGGACGTACCTCAAGTAAAGGGGAGTTAGTTATGGATATCAATACACTTCGTATAGTAGGCACCGTATCGAGTTTTATCGTTTTCGTGGGGATTTTGATCTGGGTATGGAAGAACCGCGATACAAAAGACTTTGAAGATGCTGCCAATCTCCCATTTGACGAAGATTAAAGGAAAAGAAAATGAGTGATTTTATTAGTGATTTCTGGCCGGTTTTCATTACGGTCATTACGTTAGGCGGGATATTTGGCTGTGCTCTCCTGCTTTGGATGACAAGCAGGAGGAAAGTCAGCGCCAATCAGGGTGACAATACGAGCGGTCACGTATGGGATGTCGATCTTAGAGAGATGAACAACCCGCTTCCGCGCTGGTGGGTCGGCTTGTTTGTCATTACGATTGTCTTTGGCCTTTTTTATCTCTATGCCTACCCTGGTCTTGGCAGGAATGCCGGTCAGCTTGGCTGGTCCTCAGCGGGGCAGTATGACGAGGAGATGGCTAAGGCCAACAAGGCGCTTGAGCCACTGTATGCGAAGTTTGAGGCCATGAAAGTTGAGGACCTTGCAAAGGATCCTCAGGCGCATGCGATCGGTGAACGGCTCTTCATGAACAATTGTGCCCAATGTCACGGTTCCGACGCACGAGGAAGCCGCGGATTCCCGAATCTTACGGATCATGACTGGTTGCATGGCGGAACGCCCGATAAAATCCAGGAGACCATCACACTGGGCCGGATCGGAATCATGCCACCTATGGCTGCTGCCGTTGGAAACGACGAGGATGTAAAGAATGTCGCCAATTATGTTTTAAGTCTGTCCGGAAGCCCGCATGATGAGGCCCGTGCTGCACTTGGCAAAGACAAGTTCGCGGTATGTGCTGCCTGTCATGGTGCCGATGGGAAGGGGAACATCGATATTGGTTCAGCGAACCTGACAGACAATATCTGGTTGCATGGGTCAGGTGAGTCAGCGATCATCAAAAGGATCAACGAAGGAAAAGTCAACCAGATGCCGTCCTGGCAATCGAAGTTCACGCCTGCTCAGATCCACGTGTTGACTGCCTATGTATGGGGCTTGTCAAATAACTAGAAGGAATCGAAGAAGTAATGAATGAATCCACCACCACAACCTTGCCATTGACATCTTCCAAGCATGAGGAAGTGGTGGTTTCGCTCTACGCATCACAGGCCAAGATTTACCCCCGTTCGGTATCGGGGGTATTCAGTCGATGGCGCTGGATAATGATCTTCCTGACCCAGCTCTTCTTCTACGGTATGCCTTGGATTGAATGGGGGCAACGGCAGGCTTTGCTGTTCGATCTTGAAAGCAAGCGGTTTTATATATATGGATTGGTTCTTTATCCACAGGACCTGATATACCTGACTGGGTTGCTCATCATTTCGGCGCTCTCGCTGTTTCTGTTTACTGCTGTGGCGGGACGCTTATGGTGCGGTTACACATGCCCCCAGTCTGTCTATACCGAAATGTTCCTGTGGATTGAATCCAAGATCGAAGGCGACCGGGCAGCCCGAATCAAGCTCGATTCGAAAGGATTGACGGCTGAAAAGGCTATGAAGAAAGGGCTCAAGCATTTGACCTGGGTCGTTCTATCACTGTGGACAGGGTTTACGTTCGTTGGTTACTTTACCCCGATAAGGGAATTGGCACATGAGTTCATCGCATTGAATGTCGGACCCTGGGAAACATTCTGGGTCTGTTTCTACGGCTTTGCGACCTACGGCAATGCGGGATTCATGCGAGAGCAGGTGTGCAAGTATATGTGTCCGTACGCCAGGTTCCAGAGTGCCATGTTTGATGAGGATACCTTGATCGTCACCTATGATGAAGGCCGGGGCGAACCTCGGGGAAAGCGCTCACGTAAGCTCGAGGATATCCCTGTCGGACTAGGATCCTGTGTGGACTGCAGTCTGTGCGTGCAGGTCTGTCCCACAGGGATCGATATTCGCAAGGGGCTGCAATACGAATGCATCGGTTGCGGGGCTTGTGCCGATGTGTGTGATCAGGTGATGGATAAGTTAGGCTATCCCCGTGGGTTGGTGAAATATTCGACTCAGAACGGCATCACCAATAACTGGACGCATAAACAGATATTAAAGCGGGTGTTCAGGCCGCGTGTACTGGTCTATTCCGCGATTCTACTCAGTGTGACGATTGGTCTACTGGTAAGCCTGTCCCTCAGGGATTCGTTTCGGGTTGACGTTGTTCGTGACCGTGGCGTGATGGCAAGACTGGTCGAAGGCGGACTGCTGGAGAACGTTTATCGCCTCCAGATAATGAACGCGACCGAAACCACCCAGCATTATGACATCAGTGCAGAAGGTTTGCCTGGCTTGAAGATTGACTATGACAACGAGGCTGGAAAAGGTCCGCTTGTGATCGACCCGACCGAATCGCTTTGGGTGACGGTTCGGCTGGACATCGCCGATGGTTCTGTCGACTATGGTTCGCATCCGGTCTGGTTCAAAATTCATTCAATCGACAATGGTGAGACAGTAAAGGAAAAGTCGGTTTTTCTGGTGCCAAGGTAATGGATGGCAATCAAATTAAATAAGGAGTTAGCATGAATACGCAAGATAAGAAACGTTGGTGGCAGTACGGGCATGTATGGCTGATTATCTCAGGTCCTCTTGTCGTTGTGATTGCCTCGTTTACGACTTTGTACCTGGCCATCTCGAGACCGGACCCGGTCATTGATGATTATTATCGAAAAGGCATGGAGATCAATAAAACGCTGGATGCTCAGAGCAAGTCTCTGGAACCAGCCGTTCAGGCGAGAAACAACGCTGCCGCACCCGTTGCGGCGCCCTGACTCGAGCAGGCTCGCAGCTGTATCAAGGGTTCACGTAGGTTTCGAGGCCGATTGCGCGTATCTTCTTAGCCATGTTTTCCAGCCATTCCTGAGGGAGACGCCTGAGTCTTGGGGCCTCTTTCTGAAGAGATGGCCTTGCTAGTCCATAAAGGTGAACACCTAGCACCTTGTGCTTCACCTCGGATATGAGTGCCAGGTAAGCCGATATTTCTTCAGTGCTTGGCGGTTTGCCGTCTAGTTCGACCATGCAGGTCTGAATGAAGGTTGGACAGGCATCCGCACATTTTATCAGTCGCTTGATATGGCTCTGGGGATTCAGAATGACGTCATTGATTCGCGAGATTCCCTCTTTTGTACCCGAGTCGACCTTGAACCAGACCTCTCCATTCAAGCTTGAGAGATGATTGAGGCTGGTCAATATTTCTGGTTTATCAATCAAACTGCCATTTGTGATGAGACGAATCTTGATTCCGCCAAGGAGATTGAAATCTCTCAGAACCCGTTCGACCAGGAGGATCACTTCAGGGAACTCCTTGGCACTGGTTGGTTCACCGTTCCCCGAAAAGGCGATGTCTTTCAAGTGCCGGTCCGTTTCACTGACGAAGCTTTCCATGAACTTGCCATAAATGATTTCAGAAAGGAACGAGCGAAGTTCACTTTCCAGAAGAGCCATGTCGATCGGCGGCGGCGTCCCCCTTGTGAGTTCGGGTACCTGACAATAGATGCAGCGCCAGTTGCAGGCGTTGTTTACGTTCAAGTTGATTCCAATGGATACGCCGCCCGCTCTTCTTGAAATGACAGGATAAATGTACTTTAAGCCGCTGACGTCGCGGTTATGATCGGTGACAGTCAAGAAATCTTTGGTCATTGTCTGGTTCGGTAGTGAAGATCAGCTGGCTGCGAATAGAAGACTCAAATTAAACGGGTATTCATTACCATTGGTTTGAGCTGGTAATCGATACTAAGTTCATCAAGGTCACTCGGATCAAACAAAAATATACAGGAAATCAAGCAGCAACGATCGATTAGTAGCAAACCTGAGGGTTGAATATCTTCTTGAGCGCTTCAGGATCAATGATGTGAACGTAACGCTGTTTGACTTCAATGATGCCTTCTTCACTGAATTTCGAGAACGTCCTGCTGACAGTTTCGAGTTTCAGGCCCAGATAACTTCCAATTTCTTCACGAGTCATCCTGAGGATCAGCTCCGACTGCGAGAAGCCCCTTGCATGAAGCCTTTGGACGAGGTTCAGAAGAAAAGCGGCAAGCCTTTCTTCTGCGCGCATGTTGCCAAGCAGCATCATGATTCCGTTCTCCCGAACGATTTCTCGGCTCATGATCTTGTGAACATGGCGTTGAAGTACTGGAAATTCCCTTGAGAGTTCTTCAACGTTTACGAATGGCATCACACAGACCTCTGCGTCTTCCAGCGCAATGGCATTGCAGCTGTGGAAGTCGCTCACGATCCCATCCAGGCCAATGATCTCGCCAGCCATCTGGAACCCAGTTACCTGCTCGCGACCGTCCTCGCTGGTGACACACGTCTTAAAGAAACCCGTCCGTATGGCATAGAGCGAGGTGAAAGCATCACCCTCACTAAAAAGCAGTCCGCCCTGTTTCACTTTCTTGCGGGTTGCCACGAGTTCGTCCAGGCGCATCAAATCATCGGTGTTGAAGCCGACAGGCATGCACAGCTCACGCAAATTACAATTTGAACATGCAACTTTAATGGTTTCGGGACTCATGGTTTAATAACTTTTGTTAACTGATGCTAAGGATAACGTTTTATCGAAATTTTTGGTAGAGTTTATTGACGGGTTCCTGAATCAACCTCTCAAACTTAATATTATCGACTGAAGAATATTTGATGTATGTCAAAGAAATTTGGTCCTTAAACTGTCAAAGTAGCCAAACTGAAATTATTCTTATGGTTAGGGTTACGACATTGAATCACGCTCCAGTCAATCCGGTATTAACTCCGGAAATACTTGAAAGATTTGACATCTCCGGACCGAGGTACACGTCCTACCCAACGGCGGACCGGTTTGTAGAGGCGTTCTCGGATGCCGATTACGCACAGGCTCTGGATAATCGGGGCTTGAGTGGTCATCGGCTCCCGTTATCCATTTATGTCCATATCCCGTTCTGTGAGTCACTTTGTTTTTACTGTGCCTGCAACAAGATAGTGACAAAAAGGCATGAGAAAAGTACGGAGTATCTTCGCTACCTGAGCAAGGAGCTGGATCTTCATGTTGCGCACCTCGGGAAGGGGCAGACCATATCCCAGCTGCATCTTGGCGGCGGGTCGCCGACCTTCTTTAACGACGACGAACTCTCTGAACTCATGTCCATGTTGCGTCGCAATTTTATCCTGGCACCCGGCGGGGAATACTCGATTGAGATAGACCCGAGAACGGTGGATGGAAAACGCCTCCGCCATCTGGCTTCCCTTGGATTCAACAGATTGAGTTTCGGTGTTCAGGATTTTGACCATGAGGTACAGAAGGCCGTCCATCGATTACAGCCTGCGGAACAAGTCTTCGATTTGATGAAAGCCGCACGTGAATTAAAATTTGATTCGGTGAATGTCGATCTTATCTACGGATTGCCAAAGCAAACGCCGGAATCGTTTGCAAGAACCCTTGAAAAGGTGATTGAACTAAAACCAGACAGGATCGCGCTGTATGCCTATGCTCATCTGCCTGAACGCTTCAAGCCACAACGCAGGATTCTGTCTTCAGAACTTCCGGCGGGGGCATCAAAGATATCCATGCTTGCTAACGCGATTTCCAAATTTCTCGGTGCAGGCTATGTCTACGTTGGTATGGACCATTTTGCATTGCCTGATGATGCGCTTGCCGTAGCAAAACGTCAGGGACGCCTGCATAGGAACTTCCAGGGGTACAGCACGCAGCCGGATTGTGACCTGATCGGCCTGGGCGTGTCTTCGATTGGCAGGATAGGTGCGACCTACAGCCAGAATGCCAAGACCTTGGAGGAATATTACGATTATCTGGATCAAAGCCGCTTCCCTGTGGTTCGAGGGCTTGCCTTATCGCACGACGATTTATTAAGGCGTTCCGTTATCATGGCGATCATGTGTCAGGGCAGGTTGCAGTTTGAATCCATCGAACTGTCGTATCTGATCGATTTCAATAAATATTTTTCTTCAGAGATGGAGATCCTCGCAGGACTCCAGAGTACCGGTCTGGTTGAGCTTGAGCCCTCCGTTATTCAAGTGACGCCTTTGGGCTGGTTCTTTGTTCGTGGCATTGCAATGGTATTTGACCGTTACCTTCAGGCTGACCGAACCCGGGCCAGGTTCTCAAAAATCATCTGATTCCCTCTAGAACAAAATCATCTGATTCCCTCTAGAACGTGCGCCTTGCCTTTTCTGCGCCAGACTTCCAAGCGCTTCTTTAATCAGCGATGGCAATCCATACCATTATTTGATAACGACTAGAACCTAAAAAAAACCTCTACCGGTTAAGGTAGAGGAGAGGGTGGACAACTAGGAAATGCAATAGATGTTTAAGGCTAGAACTTTTTGCCGATACCGAAACTGATGACCCAGGGATCGATATCCAAGCTGTCGATCTTCTGGAATCCAGTGATCGTTCCAGCGGCGCCACCGGTATTGAGGTTCACGTCAGTACCGAACCAGATCTTCTTCACGTCGAAGTTGACGAGCCATTTGTCCTGGAGGTTCCAGTCCACGCCCGCCTGCAAGGCAGGACCAAAACTGTTCCTTGAGATATTGATTGGCACGGGTCCGGCCACAGTCTGAGCTGTCAGGCCGTTGTCCAAAGCACGCACATACGATACGCCTGCGCCGACATAGGGATCGAACTGTTGGTCTGGCAGGAAGTGCCATTGTGCAGTCAGTGTAGGTGGCAATAAGTTGACGCTTCCCAATGCTGTAGAAGTTAATAGTGCGCCTTTACCTGAAGTGCTTACATCGTGGCGGGTCCCTATTGCCAAAATTAATTCAGCTGCGATGTTCTTGGTGATATAGTAGGAAAAGTCGATCTCGGGAATTGTGTTGCTGTCGACCTGAAGCTGTGCACCGGAACTTCCATAAAGAGCATTAGCGATACCTGGGCCATAGGAGGCATCTGTCTGAGAACCCAGTTTGCTGCTCTCGTCCGGTGCGATATAGGTTGCGCGTACACGGACCACAAAGTCCCCGGCTTCAGCCATTGCCAAACCAGGAACTAGAACAGCTGCCAAAGCTGCTACTAACAACGTTTTTTTCATTACAATTCTCCCAATCGTTATAAATTTTGATGCGATGGGTGAATTCTAGGTATAAAAAATGCGGTTCGATTTGATATGAATCAAACAAGTTTGAGCTAAACTACCGGATAAATAAAGTGTAGCAATTAAGCAACATATTTTGAGGTGAGACAACGTGCTGGTAAGAATACAAAAAATACTTAGGGCAAAAGGGTTCCGGATCCTTGCTGGACTGACGCTGGCATACCTTGCATTCAGTTATCTTGCTGTCGATCCAATTGCAAAACGGGTCCTTCCCTGGGTGGCTGAAAAGAAACTGGCAAGCCGCATTAGCGTTGGTCACGTTAAGTTCGATCCTTTCACATTGGCCCTGACCGTTGATAATCTTCGACTTACAACGATGGGAGGTGCCCCTTTGGCAGGTTTCGACCGTCTATACCTGGATCTTGAGGCAAGCGGTCTTTTCCGTTTTGCCTGGCATTTGGATGACATCAGGCTGACAGCCCCTCAAGCGGTTCTCGAAGTGGCTCCTGACGGAAAGTTGAATTGGGCGGACCTGATCGCAAAGGTTAATGAAGATAAAACCAAAAGCGATGGCATGCCAAGACTTCTAATCGATCATATCCTTATTGAGAAAGGCAACATCAAGTATTCGGACAGTAACCGAAAGTCCCCTTACAGCGTGGAATTAAAGCCGCTTGGGATCGAGCTCAATGGATTATCCACGTTACCCGAGGATCGAGGGGAATACTCTATAGTTGCCAACCTTCCCGACCAGGGAGGAACCCTCAAATGGAAAGGTGACCTTGGCCTTAACCCTGTCGCATCAAAGGGTAACGTCGCTATTGATGGCGTCCATCTTGCCAAGTTGGCGCAAATAATCGACGCACATTCCCTGCCGGTCGAATTGACGCACGGGCAACTGCAGACAAGCTTCGGCTATTCCTTTGCAATGAGCAAGGATGGGGCAGAACCTAAACCGGTTGGAAAGGTCGATAAGTTCGTTTTCAGGTTGGATGAAGTCGCGGGAACATTGCCGACAAAAGACAATTCCCGGACTGGTTTTGCTGTTCATGATTTTGGAGTCAGCATACCAACCCTGGATTTTTCATTACTCAATCAATTCCAGCTGACACTTAAAGGCATGGATGTCGACTTCAATGGACTGTCCCTGAATCATAATGAAACTGCCTTGATGAAGCTGGACGCAATCGATGTCAAGGGGATCGACTTCGATCTGCAATCAAGAAAACTTAATGTTGGAACAGTCGTGCTGAAGGATGGCGAAATCAATGCCAGCCGAAATCAAACGGGTGTCATAGATTGGCAGCAGGCTCTTTCCTTTTTTGCTAGTGAGAAGCAAACTTCAGAACAAGAGCCTTCGGCTCCAGCCAAGGATTCCACAAGTCCTAAGGAATTCGTGTTTACGGTTCCCAGTATTGAATTGCAGCATTGGAAAGTGAGTTTTCATGACCAGAAGTTCACGCATCCCTTAACTGTCGAGATTAAGGACTTTAATTTAGGGTTGGGTTTAAGTAATGCAGACGGCGACATCAAGGTCAGTGGCATTGGAACCCAGATCTCAAACATGAGTCTGGTCTCGTCCCTTTACCCGAGTCCCGCAGCCAATCTGGCCAGATTCGAGTTGGCTAATGGCCAATTTGACCTGAAGAAGAATTCGCTCGATATTGATTCGGTTGCACTTTCAGGACTCCAGGCTCAAATTGTCAGAGATGCCAATAACCCATTTAACTGGCAATCCATATTACAGCAGACGCCTGATCAACAATCAGGCACAAAGCCGGTCACGGAAGCCAAGCCTGCAACGACAGCTGCCATTAAATGGACTCTGGGCAAGTTATCGTTAGGCGACTCCTCGCTGCATATAGAAGACAACACGAACACAAAGCCAGTCGCGCTGGATATCCAGAGCATAACAGCTGAATTGCTGAAAGCAAGCAGCCAAATGAGCAATGTGATACCGATCAAAGCCGGTTTCAAAGTCTATCAGGGTGGACAATTCGATCTGAACGGCAAACTTGCGCTTCAGCCAATGAAAGCTGAATTGCAGCTTAAGCTGGACAAGTTCTCACTGAAGCCGTTTGCCCCTTATGTGAATCATTTTGCTCTTCTTAAACTAAAAGATGGATCAGTCTCAGTGAACGGAAAGTTTGCGATGAAGTCGGACAAGGCCTTTTCCGGGCAGTTCCGCGGTGGATTCAGTGTAGATAATCTCGCCATCAACGAAGAGGATACGGACACGACCTTCCTGGGTTGGAAGTCAGTTTCGAGTGATTCTCTCAATCTAGGCCTGGGCCCCAATAAGCTTCACATGGATGAACTGAGGATCATCGAGCCCAACGGAAAGTTCATTATCTATGAGGATAAAAGCCTGAACATCAAGCGAATACTGAGATCACCCGAAACTGCCGACAGCACCAAGCCAGCTACTCCCGCGACGCCGGTTTCTGTTAAGCCTCAAGACAACGATGCCTTTCCTGTCGATATTGAGCGTCTAAGCATAACCAATGCCGAGCTGGAGTTTGCGGACTTATCCCTGACGCCGCAGTTTGGAACGCATATCAACTCACTTTCAGGTGTTGTCAACGGATTGTCCAGCAATCCCTCTTCTACTGCCCAGGTGGAACTCGATGGCAAGGTCGATGAGTACGGTTCAGCAAAGATACGCGGTAGCATTCAGCCATTTAACGCGACGGATTTTACGGATCTGCAGTTAAGTTTCCAGAATCTTGAAATGAATAGACTTACTCCTTATTCCGGCAAGTTTGCCGGACGTAAAATCGATTCGGGCAAGCTTTCAGTTGATCTGCAGTATAAGATCAAGAATCGCCAGTTGGCAGGTGAAAACAAGTTCGTATTGAACAAGCTGGTGCTTGGTGAAAGGGTCGATAGTCCCGATGCCATGAACCTGCCCCTTGATCTCGCCATCGCCCTGCTTGAAGACAGTGACGGTGTGATCGATATGGATTTGCCAATATCAGGCAGTCTCGATGATCCGCAATTCAGTTACGGCAGGATAATCTGGAAAGCCATCTTGAATGTGTTGGGTAAGATCGTGACTTCTCCATTCCATGTTCTAGGAAAACTATTGGGCGTCAGTGATGAAAAGTTTGCAGCGATCGAATTCGATCCGGGACTCGCAGCCCTCGCACCCCAGGAGCAGGAGAAATTGAAGACATTGGCTGCCGGCATGGCTAAAAGGCCATCCATCGGGTTGAACATCGTTCCTGCATTCGATCCGGTTGCTGATAAGTCAGCAATACAGGAGACGACGACACGCCGCGATATCCTGAAGGAAATGGGACTGAACATTAGCGAAGATGAAAGGCCCGGCCCGGTTGATATCAATAATGTTAAGGTTCAGTCAGCAATCGAGGTGTTGTTGAAAGAGCGCAGCGGCGGTGGACGGGATCCAAAGGTCCTTAACAAGCTGAAGGATATGTTCAAGAAGAGCAAGCCTGAAGATGCACCGAAATACACCCAGATGCTTGAACAGCTTAAAGCGACTGTCAATGTCAGTGATGAGGATATGGTTAAATTGGCCTCGGAACGAGGACTTGCGATTCAAAACTATCTCGTCGAAAAGGCGTCCATGGATCCTTCTCATGTCCATGTTGCGGATCCGGTCAAGATCACGGCCGATGGCAAGTCAGTGTCTGTCAAGATGGAATTGGGTGTCTCAAAAAAATAAGGAATCAGTTATCCTGATTCCTTATTTGGTGCCCCGGGTTTGACCTAAGGTAAAGTTTTTATACTAGGGGTTAGTCGAACCGGGTATCCAGGTCGTTCCTGCCAACGGCACCCTGGCCATGGCTGCGGACTCGATGGTCAGTGCAACAAGGTCCTCAGGTTCCAGATTATGAAGGTGGGATTTGCCGCATGCACGGGCAATGACCTGAGCCTCCATCGTCAGTACGGAGAGGTAGTTCGACAGTCTCCTGCCTGCCTTCACTGGATCGAGTCTCGCTGCCAGAGTCGGGTCCTGTGTGGTGATTCCCACTGGGTCACGGCCTTCATGCCAGTCATCGTAAGCGCCTGCTGTTGTTCCAAGTGCGTTGTATTCGGCTTCGTATTGCGGATCGTTATCACCGATTGCCACCAAGGCGGCTGTGCCGATAGCAACGGCATCCGCCCCAAGAGCGATTGCCTTGGCGACATCGGCTCCATTCCTGATGCCACCGGAAACGATCAGTTGTACGCTGTTTTTTCCATTTCGATGGACGCCAAGATCCTGCAGGGCCTGGACTGCAGGGCGAATCGCGGCGAGTATGGGAATGCCTACGTGTTCGATGAATACTTCTTGAGTGGCTGCGGTGCCGCCCTGCATCCCATCCAGCACGACGACATCGGCTCCGGCCTTCACGGCCAGAGCGACATCAAAATAAGGTCGGGTGGCTCCTATCTTCACATAGATCGGTTTTTGCCAATCCGTTATCTCCCGAAGCTCCGCGATCTTGATCTCCAGGTCATCCGGTCCAGTCCAGTCCGGATGCCTGCAGGCTGAACGTTGGTCGATGCCTTCGGGTAAGCAGCGCATCTTTGCCACCCTGGGGCTGATCTTTTGACCCAGTAACATGCCTCCACCGCCTGGCTTTGCACCTTGTCCGATCACGAGTTCAATGGCATCTGCCCGTCTCAGGTCGTCTGGATTCATGCCGTAGCGGGAGGGCAGGTACTGGTATACAAGAATCTTCGATTGCCCGCGTTCCTCAGGGGTCATCCCTCCGTCACCGGTCGTAGTGCTGGTGCCGACTGCGCTCGCACCGCGACCCAGTGCTTCCTTGGCCGGACCGGAAAGCGCTCCGAAACTCATGCCTGCGATCGTGACGGGTGTCTTCAGATGGATGGGCTTTTTTGCGAATCGACTGCCGAGGATGACGTCCGTACCGCATTTCTCGCGATAACCTTCGAGGGGATAGCGGCTCATGGATGCCCCTAAAAAGAGCAGGTCGTCAAAGTTTGGCAGTTTGCGCTTTGCTCCCCCTCCGCGAATGTCGTAGATGCCGGTCGCCGCTGCACGTCGGATCTCGGATAGGGAGTGCGGGTCAAAAGTCGCTGAAAAGCGCGGTGTTGTCTGTGGTATTCCATTTGTATCCATTTAATATGCTCCCGCATTGTCGACGTGAAAGTTATAGAGCGTCCGTGCAGACCCATAAAGCTTGAAGCTGTCTACATCGATATCCTGGAACCCTGCCTTGACGAGCAGTTCGCCAAGTATCTTGGACGATGCCTCGTCCATTGGTTTTTGTTCGCAGTCAGCGCCAAGGCTTTTTACTGTGCCGCGCACAAAAATGCGTGCCTCATAAAGGGAATCGCCCAGTGCCTCGCCGGCGTCTCCCAGAATCACCAGATTGCCGCTCTGGGCCATGAAGGCGGAGAAGCTGCCGACCGAACCGCCGACAACGATGTCAGCTCCCTTAAGGGATATTCCGCAACGCAAGCCTGCATCCCCATCGATCACGAGCAAGCCTCCTTGTGCAGTCGCGCCTGCAGCGTTTGATGCGAATCCCTTAACGTGAACGAGGCCCGACATCATGTTCTCCGCTACCCCGGTTCCTGCACTGCCTGTCACTGTGACCGTGGAATGCTGGTTCATGCCCGCCGCATAATAGCCTGCATGGCCATCGATCGTGACGTGAACAGGGGCGTTGAGGCCCACTGCAATGTTATGAGCGCCGTTTGGATTGCTGATATGAATCGTTTTTCCACTCAAGTTGCTTGCATCGCCGTGAAGGAACTGGTTGATTTCCCGTAACGGGGTGGCTTCAAGGTCAAAACTTAGATTTTCCATAGATACATTTCCTTCGGGCTGGGTTCAAACACATGCGCATTCTTGATATCAGGCAAATGCGCAAGCGACCTGAATTCAGAAGCGATCGCGACATAGTCATCGTGCTCTGCAACGACAGCCGGTTTGCATGCAAAGGGGTCGCGTACCAAGGCCAATTGGTCAGATGTGCCCATGAGCAGGGTATAGAAGCCGTCAAGCGCATCGAATCCCTTGTCCAATGCGGTTTCCAAGTCGTCACCCTCGCGCATGCGCCACTCCAGGAAGCGGCAGGCTGCCTCGGTGTCATTGTCTGTCTCAAATGTGATGCCCTCGTGTTCCAGTTTGCGACGGATGTTGTTCGGATTTGATAGTGAGCCGTTGTGAACCAGGCACCAATCTGTCCCCGCCGTGAATGGGTGGGCATGTGCCGGGGTCACCGCAGACTCGGTGGCCATTCGGGTATGACCAACCAGGTGCGTGCCTTTCAGATTGATGAAGTCATATCGCTCGGCCACTTCGGCTGGTCGGCCGGTATCCTTATAGACATCGATCGCATGGCCTGCTGATAGCAGGTGAATGTTAGGATACTGCTGCTTCAACCATGACTTAACCGTATCGATCGGCAAGTTCGATATCAATACAGCATGGTTACCCTGACTGCTCATCGATGCTTTGTTGTTGGCCAGCGTCCTGAATTCGTTCAGCAAAGATTCCCATTTGAATGACATGGAGGGAGCATACAAGTTGAATTTTAAATTGCCTTCCGGCACGGTTTCCGTAAACACAGCCAAACCTGCCGAATCCGGTCCGCGCTCGGTCATGCCGATCAGCATGGGCAGTAATAGTTCACCGATACGGTTCCTTAAACTTTCTTTTTTTAACAATAATCCAACGATTCCACACATAACGATTCCTCTTAAATTTAATTGAATCCCGGGTTTCCTAGAAAAACTCGAGATAGCGATTGACTTCCCAGTCGGACACGTGACGCTGGTAGTCGACCCATTCCATGCGCTTCAAGTCAATGAACTCCTGAGAAAGCTTATTCCCAAGTGCATCGCGAATGACGTTGTCGTTTTCGAGGGCAGTCAAGGCCTCCCCCAGGTTCTGTGGCAGGATCCCAATACCTTGCTGGTGAATCTCCGATAGTGAATAGTCATAAAGATTCTCGCTGCGCGGACTGCCCGGGTCGAGCTCTCTCTTCACCCCGTCAAGGCCTGCTGCGATCACTGCAGCTGTCCCCAGATACGGGTTGCAGCTTCCATCGGGCAGGCGTAGTTCGAGTCGGCCATAAGGAATGCGGACCAGAGTGGACCGGTTGTTATCGCCATAGGCGATGTAAGCTGGAGCCCAGGTGGCGCCGGATAACGAGCGGCCAACGACCAGTCGCTTATAGGAATTGACAGTCGGTGCACAGATCGATGCAAGGGCAGGGGCATGGGCCAATATGCCAGCAAGGAAATGGTATGCAAGCTTGGATAAGCCAAGACCGTTCTTGTCCTTTTCGTCCATAAACAGGTTCGAAGTCTTGCTGTCCCCGATCGACATATGCATGTGCATGCCATTCCCTGGACGGTTGCTGAATGGTTTCGGCATAAAGGAACAGATCATGCCCATTTGATTCGCGATCTCACTCGCTGCCATTTTGAACAGGATATAGTTGTCAGCACTTTTGAGTGCGTCGGTGTAGGTGTAATTCACCTCGAACTGGCCGTTCGAATCCTCGTGGTCGATTTGATAAACGTCCATCCCTACAGCAAGCAGGGACTCGGTGAGTTTTTCCAGGAAGGCAGATTTGCGGGTAATGCCTTTGTAATCGTAACAAGGCTTTTGCAGCAGGTCGGTATCGTCACTTGGCTGAAGTGCGCCCAGATCATTTTTCTTCAGCAATGAGAATTCGGGTTCAAGGCCGGTAAAGAATGTCCATCCTTTCTTTTCCATCACGGCTAATTGTTTTTTTAAAACAACTCTGCTGTCGTATTCGTATGGTTTTCCATTAACGTTGCCATCGCAGACCAGTCGTGCATAGCCTGGCTGCCAGGGTATCAATGAAAGCGTAGCAAGTTCGCCAACCGCCATGTAATCCGGACCATTTGGAGCGATGCCTGTTCCCCATATCGCACCGCCAGCAAACCCCGCACCTGCGGTAAGAACGTCCTCCAAATGCGCGGCAGGCACAGACTTCACCTTGGCGGCGCCATGGATGTCTACAAATTGTGCCAGCACATATTTGATATGATGCGTTTCAAGGAACTTCTTAGCTTCTTTAAGTGATTCCATGTGGACTCCTGTCTAATCGATCGGTTTTAAGTTAAGTGACATTCATAGGGCTAAATGACTTTGCAATGTCACTGAGAGTGGTCTGCAAATATTTACTGTACGTACAATCGCACCAAATTCTGAAATCATCATTGGCATGCTTGGTTAATATCGCAGATATACCTGCGACCTGTGTCATGTAAACCTCGTTGATTACGCTCTCCGGGGAAAGGTCTAACATGCATATCTCAGAAAATAGTCTAAGCGTGTCCGATCCCGATATCCTGAGAGCGGTATCCGCGCGGGGTACCGGATAGATGCCAGGAGCCTTTTCCATAAGGGACGTCTTAACTTTGTTTGTTGTCAATTGATCCGTTTGTCCTTCGATGAGGAACTCACTTAAACCAAGACGAAGGACTAAAGTGCCTTCTCCTGATGTTCGGCATGCGTTCGGTTTTTCAGGGACCTTTATCTGCTTGCCAATCAGCCAGTCGGCCGCTTGAGGGCCTTTTAGTCCCACTCTGGGCAGATGGCTCAAATCGGAGATCACAATCGTTTCTTTTGTCTGCATCATTTCTTGGAGTCGCCTATCTGGGAAGTTACAAAGGGCGTTTGAGCGACGATGGCCTTAACCAAACTCCCATTATCCGTCCTTATCAGGAACGAACCGCCTTGGATTGCCAGTTCAGGTGACACGTAGGCTAGACCGATCGCTTGCTTAAGAGTCGGGCTAAATGCGATGCTTGTGACTCTTCCTGCAATGTCACCCTGTGCAATGACAAGGTTGCATTCTTTAGGGGTTTCCATGCCGTCTTGGTGGTCAAGCAGGAAAGGAACCAGTGATTTCCTGATAGGCGCCTTCCTGATGATTTGAAGACTACGCTGGCCTATAAAAAATGGCTTGTCTGGTTTAACGGCAAACATCAGCCCGGCTTCCAGTGGATTGGTCAGGCCGTCTGTATCATGACCGCAGATGGAATGTCCCATTTCCAGCCTGAGTATTCGCTGTGCCTCAACACCAAAAGGCCTTATTTTTTCAGGTTCGCCAGCCTCCATCAAAGCGACCCAAACTGTTAAGGCATCCTGACTTGCCACATGGATCTCATAGGCGAGTTCTGAAACGAATCCCACGCGTATGATTCTTGCAGGGACTTCAGCGATCACCGTTTCAATTATCGAACCAAAAGAAAAGTCCTGTTCGGATAAACTTGCCTTACAGAGTTTTGATAGTACCTTTCTGGCTGCGACGCCTGCCACGTTGATCGCACCGTAGTACCCGGTGACGTTAACCAGTCCTATATCCAATTGCCATTTCTGTTGCCAGCGCTGCATCTCCCGATAGACCATGGCGCTGTTCGAGGTGCTGGCAGTCAGGTAGAACAAGTCATCGGCTAGTCTTGCCACGATGCCATCGTCCAGTATCACCCCCGCTTCATCCAGTGCAAGTGCGTAACGGGTTGAGCCAATTTTCTGGTTGGCAAACCCGCCAGTATAGAATCGTTCCAGGAACAAAGCGGAATCGGGACCATGAACCTCGATCTTCCCTAAGGTGCCGACATCAATCATGCCAACGGCCTGTCTTACCGATAGAACTTCCTGAATGATGGCGTCGTCCCTCGAGAGACCTGCTATGGAGTAGTAGGCTGGACGCAACCAGGCTCCCACTGCGATGAAATCCGCTTGAGCCGTTTGATGCCAATCATGCAAGGATGTGAGTCGGTGAGGATGAAAGGTTCTGCCAGCAAGATGACCAATCGGCGTCGGATGAAAGAAAGGCCTTGCTGTGGTGCTTCCGATCTTTTCCACTGGAAGGTCTCGTATCTTCGCCAAGATGCGAATCGCATTCATGTTCGAATGCTTGCCCTGGCTGGGACCCATGCCCACAGTAGTAAAGCGCTTCATAAGCTCGATGTTGTCGAACCCTTCCTGAGCGGCATTGATAAAGTCCTTGAGTTGAATGTCTTCATCAAAATCGATGAAGTTCTTGGCTTTTGGATGGGGGACAAAAGGAAAGGTATGACTCGGGGTGTTTCCTTCATGCGGCTCCGAAACGACTTTGATACTCGTTTCGGATAACATGCTCAAGACCTCGCTTGCAGCCCGTTGCCCGTCTTTCAGGCGGGATTCCAAATCGAATCGTCCGTTCACCTTACCGGCTGCAAAGACACCCTTTGGTAACTTATTCGGTACGAACTGATTGACGGTGTTGTCATATCGCATCGAGACGCCAGCTTGATAGAGTAGGGCCGCTGCTGGTGCCCAACCTGCGCACATCGCTATGCCGTCACAGGCGATGGTTACAAGATCACCCGTGTCGGGTTTGCCTGAGCTTTCATCAAACGGACAAATCACGACTTCTTTTACCCCTTCATGGTCGCCTGTCGGAATGGCTTCATAGATGCAATAACCCTTAAGTATCCTAATGTTCAGTTGCAGCAGCTTATCGGCCAGGGGTGAGGCGGCCTTCTTTCGTAAATCCACTAATGCGGCAACCTCTACACCTGCTTCAAGCAAATCCAGTGCCACTCGATATCCCTGATCGTTGGCGGTGAATACAACGCCGACATCGAACGGTCTGACGCTATACCTATGGATCAGACGCTGGGCTGCTGTGCCCAACATCACGCCCGGCAGGTCGTTGTTCCGGAACACGGGTGGTTGTTCGTATGCGCCTGTCGCAATGACGACAGCCTTTGCACGCATGTTGGTGATGCCGTCCTCGCGAACCAAGGGAATATAATGATCGGTGTAATAACCGGCCGCATAAACTCCGGTAAGCAAGGTAATGTTCGGATGGTGCTTGATTTCATCGAGCAAATTCCGAAGTACGGTTTTTGATTCCTGATCGCCGGCACAGTCGTAAGTTAGGCTTCCGCCTGCCTGGCGATTCTCATCGACGAGGGTAATGCCGATGCCGCATTTTGCGGCATGCAGGGCAGCCGAAAGGCCTGCTGTTCCGGCCCCTACGATCAATAGATCGCAGTGTTCATGGTATTTTGTTTTAATGGTCCTGGGGTAGTTGAAGTTGACTTCTCCCAAGCCAGCTGATTTGCGGATGACGTTTTCCCAGAATGGGAACAGTTTTCTAGGGCTATGGAAGGCTTTGTAATAGAAACCGACGGGCATGAATGCAGACAGCCTGTCCAGCCACCTTTTTTTATCTTTCTTGACTCCTCCGCTGGTGTTGACTGCGAGTAGACGCATCCCTTCCTTAACATTCACGACATCGGCCCGGATGTTTGTGTCCTCCATGTCGGTGACCAGGATATTCACATCATGATTACTCAGGCTCAGTATCCCGCGAGGTCGATGGTATTTGAAGCTCCTGCCGAGTATTCGCTCACCCGAAGCCCAAAGCGCGCTTGTTATCGTATCACCTGAGAATCCTGTGTATTCCTTACCCTCAAAACTGAATTTCAATGGTTCGTCACGATCGATCCATTCACCCGGGCGGGTTTCGAGTCGTCTATTCATGAGTCGCCTCTTTTGTAATCGAATTCGGAAGGTAAGTTGCCATTACCTGATCGGAACCCGTATCCCGTTCAGCAATTATCCAGGTTCCGCTCGGCGCGTGGTACCACCACTCCTTCTTGACGCCCGGTCCTCCTGAACGGTTATGAACGTAATCAGCCCAATCCTTGTCGGAACAGGTGTCAGGATCGGGCATTGTTCGATATTCTCCACCGAATATGAACTCGCTTATCGGCCGGGGACCGTTGATGGGACAATGCAGTATTTTCATGTTAATGCCCTACCGAGGCGGCTCCTTTCTCGCCAGTCAGTTCATAATCTTCAAAGCGCGACAGCCTGAAGGAGTGGATCAGTTCCGGGGCCTGGTCTTTAGCTATGGTTTCGGCCATGGTCTTGCCGCTGACTGGGGTAGCTTTGAATCCCCATGTTCCCCATCCTGCATCCAGGTAAAATCCTTCAATGGGTGTTTTACCCATGATCGGTGCAAAGTCAGGCGTCATGTCTGCCATTCCTGCCCATTGCCGGACAACTTTCACATTGGATAAAAACGGGAACATATCCAGTATGTGTCCACTCAATCCTTCTACGAAATCCAGAGTCGATCGTGTCGAATGAAGCTCGTAGGGGTCAAGTGATGCGCCCATCACCAATTCTCCCCGAGAACTTTGGCTGACATAAACGTGCAGACTGCCAGAAACCAGGATCGTGTCGAGCCATGGCTTCATTGGCTCGGTTACGCATGCCTGTAAAGGCTGTATCACAATTGGCGTCCTGATACCCAGCATGTCCGTGATGCGCGGGGTGAAACCCGCGACGGCAGAAAGCACCTTGTTGGTGGCAATGAAACCACGACTGGTGTTCAAACCGACAACTTTTCCGCCCGAAGTCTTAATGTCCCAAACTTCGGTACTCTGGAATATATCCACGCCGCGCTGATAAGCGCCGCGGGCATACCCCCATGCTACCGCATCGTGTCTGGCTATGGATCCGGGTGCATGATAGAGCGCACCTAATATAGGCGCATTGCCTCCGCAGCTGATATCGATTTGGGGGCATGCCTTAAGGATGTCGTCCGGACCGACCACATAGCTTTCGACCCCGACGTGCTTGTTCACTTCTGCACGCCATCGCATGGTCCGCATCGCGGATTCGGTATGAGCCAGTGTGAAGTGACCGCGTGTAGAATAAAACAGGTTGAGGTTCAAATCCTCGCTCAGTTCTTGAAACAGCCTGACGCTGGTATCGTAGAATTTCACCCCTTCAGGAGTCAGGTAATTCGATCTGACAATCGTCGTGTTCCGACCGGTGTTACCGCCGCCAAGATACCCTTTTTCAAGTACGGCGACATTGGTGATACCATGGTCTTTTGCGAGATAATAGGCTGCTGCCAGTCCGTGACCGCCCCCGCCGATGATGACCGCATCGTAACTGTGTTTCAATGAATCAGGCTGAGTAAAGAACGCAGGGTCAGGGTGTTCTTTTGAAAAAGCATACTTTAACAGTCGCAAAGGCATCTTGTTTAGTCTTATGAATAATTAGTTCACATAGTGAACTTCAAATAGGGTCGAGTCAATACCTGTATTTAACTTTTTTTGATAATATGAAACAATAAGCCATGGAAATTGAGAATAGCGAAAACAGTCAGCCTTTATGTGAATACCTGGGTTCCGTGATACGTGAACTCAGGAGTCGTCACGGGCTGACGATTGCGGAGGTATCCGAACGGGCTGGCATCAGTCGGGGTATGTTAAGCAAGATCGAGAATGCCCAAACTGCGACCAGTTTGGACACGTTGGCACAAATTGCCAATGCATTGGGCGTCACACTATCCCATTTGTTCAGCAATTACGGCAAGCCAAGAGGCGGCGCCCAATTGGTGAAGAGTGGAAAAGGCATGGAGGTTGTCAGGCGGGGGACCCGTAATGGCCATACTTACCACCTGCTAGCTTATGACCAGGGACCCAAAAAGACCTTCGAGCCTTTCCTGATCACATTGGAGGATCCGGGTGAGAAATTTTCCACATTTGAACACGCAGGTACCGAATTCATCTACATGCTTGAGGGGAAGCTCGAATACCGTGTTGGTCAGGAGGTCTATTTGATAGAAAGCGGCGATTCGCTGACCTTTAGAGGTGAGATCCCTCACCGGCCTGAGCAGCTATTGCAGATGCCGATTCGATTTCTAGCCATTATCCACTACGATAGTTCCAATGAGGACAAGTAATGCCTGACCGGTTTCGTATCGAGGATGCTGTCCAGGCGGATATCCCGGCGATGGTAAGATTGCTCAATGAATTATTTACGATTGAGCAGGATTTTCAGCCTGACGAGTCCCGTCAGGTCGCTGGATTGTCGATGCTTCTCCAGACGCCTGGTCAGGCCGTGATCAAGGTGGCAAGGATCGATAACGGCGAGGCAATAGGCATGGTAAGTGCGCAACTGGTCATCTCAAGCGCTCAGGGTACGCCTTCAGCATGGATTGAAGATATGGTCATCAGTCTGCCTTATCGTTCAAAAGGACTGGGCCGTTTGCTGCTTGAGTCTGCGCTTGCGTGGGCCAGGGAAAGGGGTGCTTCCCGTGCGCAGCTTTTGGTGGATTTGGATAATGAGCCGGCGTTGGGCTACTACGAACGTCTGGGTTGGCAAACCAGTCGAATGGGGATGCGAAGAATCCTGCTTTAATGATAGGCAAAAAAAAGCGGACAGGACGTCCGCTTTTTTTATGCTGCCTGCTGATTAATAATGATAAGCAGATTCACCGTGTTCAGCTGTATCCAAGCCTTCACGCTCGGTATCTTCGCTTACACGCAAGCCAATAACCAGGTCGACGATCTTGTAAGAAATGAACGCGACGACTCCGGACCATACCAGGGTCGTACCCACGCCCCATGCCTGACTTGTCATTTGACCAACCAGGTCGTAAGGCGCTACTTTATTCGCGACATAGTCATATACACCTGTGCCGCCTAGAGCAGGGTTGACCAGGATGCCGGTACTTAAGGCACCGAAAATCCCTCCGACACAATGCACACCGAATACATCGAGTGAGTCGTCATATCCCATCTTCTCTTTAACCTTGGTTACAAAGAAGAAGCAAAGTGGAGATACCAGTAAACCTAGAACAATGCCACCCATTGGGCCACAGAATCCGCAAGCCGGAGTAATGGCTACCAGTCCTGCGATCGCACCTGAAATGCCGCCAAGCATGGAAGGTTTGCCCTTGAAGATCCACTCTGTAAACATCCATGAGGTAGCAGCCGCGCATGTTGCAAGTAAGGTATTCGCAAAAACAAGTGTTGCGAAACCGCTGGCTTCGAGGTTCGAACCAACGTTGAAACCGAACCAACCTACCCAAAGTAATGAAGCGCCGACCATGGTCAATGTGACGCTATGAGGTGACATTACTTCCTTACCGAAACCAATACGCTTGCCTAATACCAGTGCACCTACCAGACCGGCGATACCGGCATTGATGTGAACAACCGTTCCGCCAGCAAAGTCTAACGCACCTTTTTGGAAGATGAAGCCAGCCGTTGCATTGGCAGCATCACCGGCAGCCTGGGTCGTATAGGCATCCGGACCTGCCCAGTACCAGACCATGTGCGCTACAGGCAGGTAGGAGAACGTGAACCAGAGGATCATGAACAGAAGAATGGCTGAGAATTTCATGCGTTCAGCAAAAGCACCTACGATCAAGGCAGGCGTGATGACAGCGAAAGTAAGTTGGAAACACATGTAGATGAACTCGGGAATAACGACACCTTTACTGTACGTGCCGGTCGTTGAGTCACCAGTCATGCCACTCAGGAACAGGCGACTGAATCCGCCAAAAAACTCGTTTCCTTGTGTAAATGCAAGGCTGTATCCATAAACTGCCCACAAGATGCCGAGCACACAAGTGATCATGAACGTTTGCATCAAGACGGAGAGCATGTTTTTCTTGCGAACCATGCCGCCATAAAAAAGACCCAGTCCAGGTACGCACATCATAAGCACGAGGACAGTTGCCACGATCATCCAAGCCGTATCACCCTTGTTCGGAACCTCCGCAGGTGCGGCGGCGGGTGCTGCTGCCGCATCCGCTGCAGGTGCCGCAGCAGCAGGTGCTGCCGCTGGAGCCGCATCCGGTGCTGCAGGAGCGGGTGCTGCCGTTGCAGCCGGTGCCGCAGCAGGTGCCGCGTCATCAGCATAACTTGTG
>CAIPBJ010000017.1 GCA_903863255.1 uncultured Methylophilaceae bacterium | reverse complement strand
TTCACGAGGATGGCCTTGACCTGCTTGTCAGCCAAAATGATCTTGAAGGCCTTGGCCACAGTCTCTGCCGTAGCCCCGCCCCCAACGTCCAAGAAGTTCGCCGGCTCGCCGCCGTGAAGCTTGATGAGATCCATCGTCGCCATCGCCAGACCTGCCCCGTTGACCATGCAACCGATATTGCCCGAAAGCGCGATGTAGTTCAGGCCTGAGTGATGGGCCTCCGCTTCCTTGGCATCATCCTGGGACCAGTCACGGTGCTCGGCCAGACTCTTTTGGCGATAAAGGGCATTGTCATCCACACTCATCTTGCAATCGAGTGCGACAATTCTTCCATCCTGAGTGACGACGAGCGGATTGATCTCAAGGAGGCTAAGATCGTTCTCCTTGAAGAGCTTGTATAAACCCTTGCACAATTTGGTGAAGGATCCGATCTGTTCATTTGCCAATCCGAGTGAAAATGCCAGGTTTCGGGCCTGATAGTCAACGAGGCCATTCAGAGGATCGCAGACCTCCTGCAGGATCTGATCAGGATGGTTCGCGGCGATCTCCTCGATATCCATCCCGCCCGCACGGGATGCCACCATGACCACACGCTCCAGCGACCGGTCAACCAGCATAGACAGATAGAGTTCGCGTTCGATTGGCAAGGTCTGCTCCACCAGCACCTGGTGGACAGGCTGTCCGTCAGGTGCATTCTGGTAAGTCACCAACGGCTTGCCGAGCAGCTTGTCAGCAACGGTCTGCGCTTCCAAAGCGCTCTTGACTATCTTGACGCCTCCCGATTTACCGCGCCCTCCTGCGTGGACCTGAGCCTTCACGACCCATGCATTGCCAGAGATCTCTCTGGTCGCCGCTGCCGCCGCTTCGGCCGACTGGACGACCACGCCATCCGGGACGGGAAGTCCGTACCGCTGAAGCAACTGTTTGGCTTGATACTCATGCAAATTCATCTGTGGTTCTTTTTGTGAATGAATGAATCTGACATTTTCTCGCAAATTCAATTATTACGCCACTCCAACCAGCATGAATTCAACACATCAAGATGCGATGGTGTTCAAGTTAGCTAGATTCTCATGTGAGAACCAATTTTCATTCTGTAGGGAACACGCTCATGTCGGATGGGACGAGATATCTCAATTTTCTCTGGGGCAACCATCCCGCCACCCCCTTGAGGAGCTGATCCATAGGTCGAGGCCGTCCTCGCCGAACTGTGTCCCAATCCTTCACTCACCAGGAGCAAATTGCCGCTCTCACTTCCTGAGGACTTGAAATCGGAGGCCGCAGCATGTCGTGCCACGTAAGCCGTGACAGGCTCCTTAAGATGAGGCCAAAGTCTTTTTCCCAGCATCCGCAAATAAGTCGTCAAGGAATTTGCATTTTTGATCTTCACCGTGAGTTTATCTTCCTTCCCCATCAAAACATCGATCGTATCGGTTAGATCGATCTTTGGAAGATACCATCGCCTGAAGGGTTGTCCAGTGCTGAATTCTGTCCTAACTGGGAGATTCCTGCCGTCCAGATCAACGTTTTTTACGAATTTCGGGGACAACTCTCTGGAAATGTTCTCTTTAACCTTGGCGCCGGGGATGGTGACCCTGATGCCCTGTGCATTCCTTTCCAGTTCAACGCCTCGAAACAACTCAACCGGGCGGCATCCGGTCACCATCAGGACAGCGATCGCAAGCCGATGATCCGGATTTGCATTTGCAACCATCATCTCGCGCCATCCAGCCGGCAATTTGCTAAGCACTTTGCGCTTGCTGCGCCTCCGGGTCCTTGGCTTCCAATCCCCTCTGAATTCTTCAAGCCCCGCCGAAGCGAGTTCGATGAGCATGTTTCTCTCTGACTGCAACTGCTTGAACCTTTCCCGGCTTACGACCCGCCCACTCCTGGAGTCATCTAACATAGACTTGACCTCATGGTAATTTTTTATGAGTCGCTCCGAAGCCATGTGCTTGATGGCATAAACCCGCTTAATGAACGTTGCATTCTTTTCGGTCGCTCGAATGGCCAAGCACACCGTCTCGAACTCCAATCCTTGCCAAGTCAGATTCGCCCACTCCCGCTGGTAATCGAGATAAGTATTCTCTAAAAGAGGTGATTTCGTTTTGAACCGAGTGGTGATTTCGGTAGCACGCTTCGCCATCTCCAAGTCGCTCATTTGGTTTTCTGGACCACTCATAACCGCTCCCCTTAAAAAATTTTAAGACACAACTATTTTACCACATTTACGTATTATATGCATAAATTTATAAGATGTAGTTCGCGTTTTTTACCTCTGCAGGATAAAGCGGATCCCTCTGACTAAACCGCTGTTGAGCACCTACAGAAACTTAAAAAAATAATTAAATCGTAAAAATATTTTGAAATGAAACTCTATGTATAATCTCGTTAGGTTAATTTTCTGAAAACTCATTTCAAGAGCTCTTGCATGCGTTTAGTTATTCAAGGTCACCCGATCAGACATCGTCACCTGATCCATATCCACCAGTTAAGCCAAGCCAACTATGGACAGCAGTTCGTTCAAACCGGGGAGCATGCTTATTACCTTCCCAACCAGACACAAAAATCGGAAGCTATCCTGGCTTTCTGCGCTCAGGAAAGAATCGATTGTTCGTATGTCGAGGACAAGCACACCCTGAAGCATTTCGGGTTGGCGGTCATGGACATGGACTCGACCTTGATCAGCATCGAGTGTATTGACGAGATCGCAGACATGCAGGGCATCAAGCCTCAGGTCTCCGCTATCACTGAAAGTGCCATGCGCGGGGAAATCGATTTCTCAGAAAGCCTTCGACGCCGTGTGGCTTTGCTTGCCGGACTCGACGCATCGGCCTTGGGCAGCGTCATCGAGGAGCGGTTGAACCTGAATCCCGGTGCCAAGGAATGGATAGAGGCATGTAAGAAGCATCATATCAAGACGATGCTGGTCTCAGGGGGCTTTGATTTCTTTGCCAATCATGTCAAAGACCTACTGGATCTGGATTATGCAGAGTCAAACAGTCTTGAAATCGTCAACGGCAAGTTAACTGGCCGCATACTTGGAAAGATTGTGGATGGACAAGCCAAGGCTGACTTTCTGATTGAGAAGCGGACAGTATTGAATCTGGGGCCTGAGCAAGTGATTGCCATCGGCGATGGAGCGAATGACCTTAAAATGATGCAGGTGGCCGAGCTCGGCGTTGCCTATCATGCAAAACCAATAGTTCAGGAACAAGCAACGTATTCGATTAATTTTTGTGGTTTGGATGGTATGATTCATTTATTTTCCCTTACCTAGTTAAGATACCTTTTAAATGGCCGTCTTGAAATTTTCGCTACCGTCGCTTAAAAACGTCACCCGCTTCGCGAGAACCTCATTTCTATCGGCCCTAGCCTATTTCCTGACGGCCTTTGCCGGAAGCTACCTGATCTTCCCATTTGATGCTGTTCCCTCTTCCGCATGGCCCGCAATGGGAGTGGCCGCAGCCCTAAGCATCCGTTTCAACCTGCCCAGTGTCATTGGCATTCTGATCGGTGCGACTGCTTTTAATCTTGATAAGCTTCCGTACAAAGCAGCCATGATACTCGGCCTTTGCACGGCCTTAAGTGCGTTTGTTTACGGTGCCGTCCTCAAGGCATTCAAGTCTTCTAAACTTGATCTCAGTTCCGTCAGCGGGGTTGCCATCTTCACGCTGCTTGAAACGCCAACAGCATGCGCCATCCACGCGGTATCAAGCATGTCCATCCTGTTCCTGCTTAATTTGGCATCCATCGAGAACGCGCCACAGGTGCTTTGGACGTGGTGGTTCAATGACATGCTGGCGGTTTACCTCATCACACCGGTTCTGCTTTCAATAAAGTTCCCGATCAAGTTGCCCTATTACATGAAAGAGAGGGCTGAAGGAATCGCCATCATTCTGGGTATGTTTCTTTTTACCTGGCTGGCCCTTCAAAATAGCAACGAACTCGCCCCTGCCGATGTCGTTATCTTTGTTCTGAGCCCATTTGTTCTCCTAGCCGCCTTTCGATTTCTGAGTAACGGAGTGAGTATCGCCATTTTTGTGGCGTCTACAGTCGCCTACCTCGTGATCCTTTATCTTCACCAATTGCACCAGGCCGATCAGGCGCACAACATCTTCACGATCCAGGTCAGTATGATCCCGATGAGTCTTACCGGATTGTTTGTTGCAGCAGCCTTCACAGAACGGCATCAGGCAGAAGCCAAGCTCAACACGTTAGCCAACCACGATCCGTTGACCGGCCTTCCGAACCGCTCCTATTTCCAGCATTTCCTCATGCGAAGCCTGGCGTATGCGCAACGCCAGCAGTATCAGGTCTACTTGTTATTCATCGACCTTGACCGCTTCAAAAAGATAAACGACTCTCAGGGCCACGAATTGGGCGACATCGTTCTGCAGATCGTTGGCACAAGGCTAAATGACATGCTGCGCGCTGACGATTTCGTCGCCCGATTGGGAGGGGATGAGTTCGCGATCATATTCATCCACCCCCCCATATCCCATGCGGCGAACAACCTGGCACGCAGGATAAACAATGCCATATCCCAACCCCTGGAGATACATGGCCGTCGTTACACGATTGGTGCTTCTATCGGAATCAGTGTGTATCCAAACGATGCCATGGATGCCAATACGCTTTTACGCCAAGCCGATATGGCCATGTACCAGTCGAAACAAAAACAAACCAAATTCGAATACTTCAGCCCGGATATGAATGCGGAGGCGCACGAGCAGCTCATCGTTGAAAATGGGATTCGGCAGGCGCTGGAAAATGATGAGCTGCTTTTGTACTACCAGCCAAAAATTGATCTAAAAAGCAACCTTGTGGTGGGTCTTGAGGCGTTGGTTCGATGGCAAAGCGCAGATACCCTCATCAGTCCGTATAAGTTCATTCCAATTGCAGAAGAAACCGGCCTTATCATTCCAATCGGACGGTTTGTCATTCGACGGGCCTGTGAACAATGGGTAAGCTGGAATAAGGAAGGACTGAATCCGCCTGCAATCGCAATCAACCTATCGTTGAAACAGTTCAATGACCCCAACCTCCTCAACGACATCACCACCATACTAAATGAAACAGGAATAGAGCCGAGCATGCTGCATGTGGAGATCACGGAAAGTGCTACCATGATCGATTCTGCAAAAACCTTGCAAACCCTGGAAGCAATG
>CAIPBJ010000016.1 GCA_903863255.1 uncultured Methylophilaceae bacterium | reverse complement strand
TAAAGTACAGATTCGTCCTAATCCTTTAGCTAATTAATAAATAAGAGTGAAACAGAAATGAAAAAAATAGTTCCCTTGGTTTTGAGCGCGGCTTTTGTATTTATGGCTGAAGGTGCTGGTGCACAAGAAAATGCCAGTGCACTGAAGTTAGCAGGTCAATATGGTTGCACGAGTTGTCATAACGCAGAGGTTAAATTAGTTGGCCCTGCGTTTAAGAGTGTTGCTGAGAAATATGCAGGACAAGCAGACGCAGTTGATATGCTGGTTAAAAAAGTAACGAACGGTGGAAGCGGTAATTGGGGGCGTATTCCAATGCCAGCTCACCCACAAGTCGGACCTGAAAATACTAAGGCCTTGGTTGAGTGGGTCTTAAGAGGAGCTCCTAGTAAATAAAGTTTGATTTTTAATTGAACTCTATAGGCACCTTCGGGTGCCTATTTTATTGGTTGCCTACAATTTCATAGCTCTGAGCAAGGAGCTAAAATTGGCAAGTTCGTTGGAAAAAATCTCATCGACTTAATCTCTTGAAATTTTACAAGGTGAGGCTTTGTTTCTCACTAATAGGCTTAACTCCTATTTAACTTAATTAGCTTTTTTTACTGCCCCACCCTATGACAAGTATTGCAATGATTGATTATCCTGAAGTTGCCCTTCGCCTCTTAGCTGCAATCTTAGCCGGCTCGTTAGTTGGAGTCGAGAGGTACAAACGCGGGCACCCTGCTGGAATGCGAACATTTGCACTAGTAAGTTTGACTTCAGCCTTGTTGACAGCCTCCCTGAGCGTTGAGAGCTTTGCATTACTAATGGGAACTAGCGAAAACGGTGGTAGTCGAATAGTGCAAGGTGTTCTCAGTGGTATTGGTTTTATCGGTGCTGGTGTTGTCGTGCGAGAGGGACTGACGATCCGCGGACTAACCTCGGCTGCCTCAATATGGGCTGTCGCATCGATCGGTATCTTGATAGGAACTGGGGAAATCATCGTGGGTTTTATGGGAGCTTTTCTTGTATTAACCATATTGATGCTTTTTCGCTGGATTGATCAGTACATCCCCCGCAGGTCTTACTCGACCATCCAGGCTAATTTCTCCAAGAGTTCTGTACCAGACGAGTCAGCACTTAGTACCAGACTTGAAAGCTTTGGATTTAAAGTTATTTCTGTTTCTTACAAAGGTGCTAAAAGTGGATCCCTATCAGCAACAGTTATCGTATGGGCAGATGGATCACGAGCCGAATCAGTACGAGCAAATCTTGCAAAGGATTTTCACAACGACCCCTCGGTCATCGAATTTGCCGTTCAACCTGCACAAATGGACTAAATGGTCTAAATGGACTAAGTGCGAGGGATGCTCATGTAGCGGTAAATAATTACATCCGCCGTATGAAGCTTGCTGTATGAAGCTTGCTGTATGAAGCCTGCTGTATGAAGCCTGCTAATTGCCAGCGAATCCAATTGCCCCTTAATCTGAGCGGCGTCAACTGATCAACGCAATCGTTTCCAAGCGACTCATCACCCTTTATAGCGGTTCGTAATCGGATATCGCCAGTCTTTCCCAAAACTTCTGTGCGTAATACGAATCCCTATAGGAGATTGTCTTCTTTTGT
>CAIPBJ010000015.1 GCA_903863255.1 uncultured Methylophilaceae bacterium | reverse complement strand
ATACTCCAACCAATTCCAACTGATATAAAAATCAGCGCATTTTCGCCAAAAGTTGAAATTTTAACTTTGGGTCTGAATTTTCTTTTTATTTTATTTCAACACATTGATTATACGTAGTTATTCTGTGTTTTAATTTTTTCTTGGACATGCGCGCCAACTCCGGGTTTTTCAGAGTTAGCGCGCATATTGCGTTGATCATTCAAACAGGTGGGGATGTTGTGGCAATTTTATTCAAGTACAGGGCCATTTAGGAGGCAGCCTCCACCCAGACCAGGTTGTTGGTATGGCTTAAGTGTAATTAAGCCATAATGTTTGGATTACTACGGAATCAAGTTTTAAAAAGAATAGCCTATGCCGACTCGTAAAGTTGAGTATTTTGTTTTACTTCCGGGTTCGAATGCGTAATAGAAATTATTGTCCAATGGAACCGGATCGCTTATTCCATATTTAAAGTTGGTAAAGTCAGCGCCAATGCTTCCGTGAATACTCTCTGAAAACGCATAGTCGATTGATGCCCCAACTTTGTAAATTGTTGAAGTTCCCAGACTGGCATTGAATAGCAAGTTTGAAGCATCTGCTTTTACATCAATATTTGAGCTAAACGTTCTACCGACCAGAGCGCTTGCACTTAATACTAACTTATCGAAAGGAGAGTATTGAGGCATCACACCTATTCCAAGGTATTCGTTTTTGTAATTCTCGCCAGCATTTACACCTCTATCCCATTCATGTCTGCCAATTTCAAGATAAGGTGTCAGCATGATATTGTTTGATATTTCATATCCTTTGCCAAACCTAAAATCGAAGTCAATTAGCGATGCGCCTGATGTGGATTTCACGGATCCATATCCTGCATTACTTCCAATATAGGATCCGACGTAATTCGTACGACCTTTATTATGGGTAAAGTCAAACTTGAAATAATCATTTCCCAATATAAAATCTTTCATTACAGAGAGGTTGATGCCGAACCCATTAATCGAGGCCTTTTCAGTATCCAATAGACCTGCTGGCGCGCCCAGTTGACCGCCAAATTCTTTATAATCTACATCAGTTGAGATAAATTGAATCCCAATTTGACTGTTTGCTTTCTTTATCGATGCGTTGTCTGCAAAAGCAGATGTTGAGAAAAGAATCGTTATTACTAGAAAATATAGTCTTTTCATATACTAAACCCTAATTTATTAAAGTATTAGTTTAATGTTAGCAAATAATATATTAAATTTGAAATGGTTTTTTTAATTTTAATAATAATTTAATGGTTGACTAATGAAAAGGTTGTTTTGAATGAATATGTTTTGTTTACTAATTGATGGGATATAAAAATCAGCGCATTTTCGCCAAAAGTTGAAATTTTAACTTTGGGTCTGAATTTTCTTTTTATTTTATTTCAACACATTGATTATACGTAGTTATTCTGTGTTTTAATTTTTTCCTGGACATGCGCGCCAACTCCGGGTTTTTCAGAGTTAGCACGCATATTGGGTTGATCATTCAAACAGGTGGGGATGTTGTGGCAATTTTATTCAAGCACAGGGCCATTTAGGAGGCAGCCTCCACCCAGACCAGGTTGTTGGAATGGCTTGAGCACAATTAAGGAAGAATACGGGCAAAGCTACAAGTTTTGTCTGAGGAGTTTTGTATCCCCCGTTCGGATCCAATATTTATGTTCAATTTGCCTTCGTGTTATCAACGATTCATCGGGTCCTCGAATCTCCCAAACGATCTTGTTTTGAGCGATAAGATCGCATGCAATACCAACCGCGTCTTCTAACGAATCGGAACTTAAAGGAACCAATTTTGATATATCGGGCAAGGCAGGAAGTGTGATGTCGGTATAATATATCAAGTAACGCATAGATTTCTCCTCTATTTGTCCACCTTTGGTATTTCCCAACCAACTTGCGACTCTGACTCCAAAAAGCAAGCTATGACTATTCTAATCCTTTGCCAATAAGAATTGCTATACGCATCATAGCCTCATCTAACACTATCCAAGCGACTTTGTCAGAAATGCTGCATACGTTTTTTTGATGTAAGAAACCACATTGCACGTATTTGGAGTGCGGATCGTTTAAATTTTGATTAGTTAAAATCCTATAGGTACTGGTAAAGTTATCCCTTAATCAACCGTTACTTAGAAATCAAGGGGATTGAATCTTGTTATTGTTTACGGCACCTGGTTGTTGTTATCTGGAGAAATAAAAAGCAGAGGTTTATTCATAACGAAAAGTAAAGAATAATCCGCATAGACAATGTTATGAAAAAAACGATACAAGTAAACGAAATCCTAAAGGAACTGATTGAACTTACAAGTCAGCGAGACAGTGACACGCTTGAGATCTCACTTGCACAGACACTGTTTGATCTGGCCGCCCCTGGTGCCGTCGTCATTTACAGAGCAATAGACATAGAAAACAAGCGATTCAAGGCAAGATTGCTTAATGGTGATATTGAGGATCACGGCATCAGCAGCGCCATGAAAAACGGACTCCATGAATGTTTCATGTCAGGCGACCCTTTCAGTTTCAGACAATTGGAATCCGTGCAAGAAGACATCACCTTCCTTTACCCGATCAAGGGTATCAAGGACAGGGTGGTCGCCGTCATGGCAATCGTCCAGCCTGCAGGCGATAACCATGAATTCAAGACCAATATCGAAATGCTATTTCAGATCTATCACAATTTCGTGAGTCTTATTCATGAAAATGAGCGTGATACGCTGACTGGACTGCTCAATCGCAAGACCTTCGATATCAAGATCAACAAGATCCTGTCGACCATGCATTCGGCTCAACAACGCAGGGATGATAAAAAGAATAAGAATTATTTTCTGGCCATATTTGATATCGACCATTTTAAAAAGGTAAATGACTCGTTTGGTCATCTGATTGGTGACGAGGTCCTGCTCTTGTTCTCACAAATGATGAGCACAAGTTTCAGAAGCAAAGACCATCTCTTCCGTTTTGGTGGAGAGGAATTCGTTGGCCTTTATGAATGCCTGAATGAAGAGACCATGTATCTTTTACTGGATAAGTTCCGTGAACGAATATCGTTGTTCTCATTCCCACAGGTTGGAAAAGTAACCGTCAGCATTGGATTCACTTTGATGACCGAGAACGATGTATCGACACACCTAATTGACCGGGCTGATCTTGCGCTCTACCATGCAAAACACAACGGACGAAATCAGGTGTTTTGTCACGACAAGCTTATTCGCACCGGCGTTCTAAAGAACATGGAAAGTTACGGCGATGTCGAACTTTTCTAGTAAGTCTAATCAATGGTAGAGCACAAATAACTCGCCGGATCTAGAGCGGCGCAATTAACATCCTGCTCTCCTTGATTCCTGACATCATTAAAATCATGGCAGTTTGTAACCGTACCTTGAAAAAATTTCGCGGGCTTTTTCACTAAAGATAAAATCATAGAATTTACGCGCGGATTCCGAATTGAATTCGGATCCATGTTTCAAAATCACAATCCCCTGGGCAATAGGCTCATAACTTTCCGTCGGAACATCAACCCACTTTCCCTTGCCTGCCAACTCGGGTGCCATCACTATCGACTTAGCACTAAAGCCAACGTCAGCATCTTTGGTATCTACATACTGGCTAACTTGCGTAATGCTTTCACCAAAAACCAGTTTCGGCTCAACCGCTTCTCGAACCTTGAAGTAATCCAGACTCTTTAAAGCCTCACGTCCATAAGGCGCCACTTTGGGATTGGCAATGGCGACCTTAATCACACTGGCATCCGCCAAACCCGCCACTCCTTTGGATAAATCCACATTCTTTTCAGTCCATAGGACAAGCAGTCCATAGACATAGACTTTAGGAGGGTTTAATGCAAAGCCGTCTTTGTAGAGGTTCTCGGGAAACTCCATATCCGCTGACATGAACAAGTCAAAAGGGGCGCCGTTCCGGATCTGCGTAGAAATCTTCCCTGAAGCATTTAATACGCTCTGAATTTCTATTCCGGTCTCATTTTTAAACTCTTTAGAAATATCGTCAAATACGTATTTCATGTTTGCGGCAATCGCAACGGTAAGCGGCTCGGCTTCGGCCTCGCTAAAGACCGAAATCAGCACGAAAGCAGCAAAAACGCCTGCTATAGAAGGCCTTAACTTTCTGTAAAAATTCATTCCATCGCTCCTTTTGGAATAGGGTCATCATTATGGTCAATTGAACCGAATGTTAATTCAAATACCTGGAACACTCCAGCGCGGGGTGAGTTTGGCCCGTGCAATCAGGATGGCGATCCAACCGAGACAGCTCGCTTGCACTTAATATACAATGCACAATTAATTTAACATCAAGCCCATGTTTCATATTGTCTTATACGAGCCAGAGATTCCCCCGAATACTGGGAATATCATACGTCTATGCGCGAACGCCGGTGCTAAATTGCATTTGGTCAGACCGTTGGGGTTTTCCCTAGAAGACAAATACCTAAAACGAGCGGGACTCGACTACCATGAACTTGCAACGATTAGCATCCATGAAGATTGGACAGCTTGCAAGGATGCGCTTCTTGGCAAACGAATGTTCGCTCTCACTACAAAAGGCAGCAAACGGTATTCTGAAATCACGTTTGAGAATGAAGATGTGTTTGTTTTCGGACCGGAGACACGGGGACTTCCAGAGACGATACGCAACGAGTTTACTCCGGAATACCGCATAAGATTACCCATGCTTCCAGATAACCGAAGCCTGAATCTATCGAATTCCGCTGCGATCGTTCTATACGAGGCATGGAGGCAGGCAGGATTTGCAGGAGGGGTGTAATAAAGCCCGATCAGCCAGGTCGCTATACTGCCTCAGGCTTCTGTTCACGCTCGAATAGATCCATAACAGCCTGCTTGGCTGACTTTCCATGTGACAAAACCTGGTCGACCTCGAAGGTTAGTGGCATGTCCACCCCTATCGATTCGGCACGCTTGGCAACCTCTCTTGTGGTATGCACGCCTTCAGCGACATGTCCCAAACTGGAAAGAATCTCGCTTAACTGCATCCCTTTAGCCAGTCGCAAACCAACTTCACGGTTTCGTGAATATTGGCCAGTACAGGTAAGCACCAAGTCACCGGCACCGGTCAATCCCATGAACGTCTCCTTCTGGCCTCCTAAAGCCACTCCGAAACGTGTCATCTCTGCCAAACCCCTCGTAATAAGGGCGGCTCGGGCGTTATTGCCGAACTCCATGCCATCCGAGATACCGGCAGCTATTGCCATGACGTTTTTAAGCGCTCCGCCCACCGATACACCTACGACGTCACTACTCGTATAGACCCGAAGATTCCCTCCATGGAAGACCCCGGCCGCCTCTTTTGCAAAAACCGTGTCTTTTGCGGCAAGGGTGACAGCAGTAGGAAGCCCTCGCACAAGTTCGGCAGCAAAACTTGGGCCAGAAAGTGCCCCGAACGGACGGTCCTCACCGAATTCCTGAATGGCAACCTCATGCGGAAGCATAGCCGTGCTCGCCTCAAGACCCTTGTTTGCCCAAATAAAAGGAAGGTTGCAATTCAACTTCTTTATTTCATGGATGATATTTCTGAAACCTGATGTCGGCACCACTGACAATATGAGGTCGGAACCTTCGAGTGCCTGGGCGAGATCAGACTCGACCTCGAGATTGCCGTTAAACTTGAAATCACCCAGATAGAGTGGATTTGCACGTACGTTCCTCATGCCGGATACATGGGCATGATTTCGTGCCCACAACGTCACTTTATGACGCTGACTCACTTGCATAGCCAAGGACGTTCCCCAGGCTCCTGCCCCAAGCACCGTTACTTTCATGATCTCATGCCTGACTATAACCCCCAAAGACTCGTGACTTGAACGTATCCCGAAAGACCGTCTCTATGATGCACTTTCACCCAGCCGTTCTTTGGCGGTTCAACATAGTCGAGCACAACATCCTTATCTACCTTGCAGACCAAAGGCGATGAAACATCAGCAGCCTGCCTTATTTCGGCTTGAGGACTGACAACAAGCAAGGTCCTCTTGACGGAAAGATCTTTCAGCTCGATCCAGCTTAAACCACCCTGATTATCACGAACTTTCACCCATTGCCCAAGGTTGACAATGACTTCAACCGGATAGCCCTGACCAATCGCAAAGAGTTTCCTTGCCTCTGTTGACGGGGCGTCATATAAGACAGCTTTACTGGGTTGAATCGCCCTGTACTCAAGCGCGATTGACGCGCTGGACCATAATGCCAGCGCGAAAATCAAAATAACATTAATGTGTTGTCTCAGCCGCATTTTCTGCTTGCTGTTGTTTTTGTTGTGCATAAAGCGCTTCAAAATTGATCGGGCTAAGCACAACGGGGGGGAAGCCAGCGCGGGATACCACATCGGACACAACTTCTCTGGCATAGGGGAAAAGAATATTGGGGCATGTAATGCTCATAATGACCTCGAGGTTCTCATCAGGTACATTACGAACCTGGAAGATGCCTGATTGTGCAACTTCAACCAGAAACACTGTCTTGTCAGCGATCTTGGAAGTCACTGTTACTGTGAGCACAACCTCATAAATGCCGTCTTCAAGCTTGTTAGCGCTGTTAGCCAACTCGATGCCGATCTGAGGGGTTTCACGCTGCATGAAAATCTGAGGCGCATTCGGAATCTCAAGGGACAAGTCCTTAACATACAATTTTTCTATCCCGAAAGAAGGTTGTTTATCTTGCTCATTTACTGCTTGTTGTTCTGCCATAATTTTTCCTAAAAAAGCCAATCTTTAGCCAATGTGAATTAAAGAAACGAATAAAAGTCGAACCATTTTAACCGAACCGCATTATAAATTGATTACATTGCAGTTTTAAAAAGCAATTGATCCAAGCTGCCCTTAAGATCAAGTTGACGTAATTCTTCGAATCCGCCAACGTGAAACTCATCGATATAAATCTGGGGTACGGTCCTACGGCCTGTCAGTTCCATCATTTCCAGGCGAAGTTCAGGTTCAAGGTCCACCCGTATCTTTGTTATATCTTTTACACCCTTGCTCAACAACAATCTTTCAGCGTTGATGCAATAAGGACAGCTCGAAGTTGTATACATTTTAACACGAGCCATTAAATTAACCTTTCATTATGGGCAATTTCGCTTCTACCCATCCAGTGATTCCGCCCTCGAGATTATATACGTCGTTGAAACCGTTCTTCTTCAAAACACTGCAAGCCTTACCTGAACGTATACCACTCTGACAATTGACAAGAATTGGCTTTTCCTTGTATTTCGTTATCGAAACCAGTCGATCAGGAATTTCGGAGAGCGGGACATTCATGGCATTGGCAATATGCCCGTTAACAAAATCCGCAGAATCGCGAACATCGATCACTAAAAGATGACCGCGATTCATCATCAGCACCGCCTCTTTGGGACTGATATTCCTTGCTCCACCAGAATGACGAAAGATATCCGGCCATATAAGCATCAAACCTGAAGTAAGAGCCAGTCCAATCAGAAAAATATTATCAATCAGAAACTTCACGTATCACCTTTCAAATATAGATACCTGCGATTTTACCTAATATGACTATTTTTCAGTACATAAACTTTAAACATAGGCAAACGTTTGGATCAGGAAGGATAGTTTTTATTAAATTCAAATGCAAAATTAAAGATTTCTTGGACGAAAATCACTAAAATAGTCAATCAGACTCGATTGGGAAATAACTAAATGAACATCACGCCAGTTATATTATTAATCCTTGACGGCTTCGGCTATCGAGAAGAATCTACCAATAATGCAGTCGCACTGGCAAATACTCCCAATTGGGACAGGTTGTGGAAACAATATCCCCATACGCTAATCAACGCGTCAGAAAAATTTGTAGGGCTGCCGTCAGGCCAGATGGGCAACTCGGAGGTTGGGCACCTCAACATTGGCGCCGGGAGGATCGTATTCCAGGAGTTTGAACGGATCAATAATTCAATCGAGTCAGGCGAGTTTTTTGAGCACCCATCCCTGCTAAAAGCCCTAACTGATCTAAGATCACATGGAAAAGCATTGCATATATTCGGATTATTGTCTGATGGAGGGGTTCATAGTCATCAAAAACACATCCATGCAATGATTGAGATGGCAGCAAAACAGGGACTGGAAAAAATTTATGTCCATGCCTTTCTTGACGGAAGAGACACGCCGCCGGTAAGTGCATCTCGCTACCTTTCCGAGCTGGAAGCTGAATGCAAAAGAATAGGTAGGGGGAAAATCGCTTCAATTTGCGGTCGTTACTATGCAATGGACAGGGACAAACGCTGGGAAAGAGTGGCGCCAGCTTACAAACTGCTGACCGAGGGAATAGGCGAGTTCTCTGCTGAGTCCGCGATAAAGGGTCTGGAACTCGCTTACGCACGAGGTGAAAACGATGAATTCGTCAAGCCTACCGACATCAGAGGCACGGATGAAGCTTGCCTGCGTATCGAAGATGGGGATGCCATCGTTTTCATGAATTTTCGTTCAGATCGTGCACGCCAACTGACCTCGTGTTTTCTTGATCGGAAATTTGATGGATTCGACCGCGGTCATGTACCCGAACTCTCAGCCTATTTCACCCTGACAATGTACGACAAGAAGGAAATGCGGGCGGAGGCCATCTTTCCACCCATCAATGTCTCCAACACCTTTGGTGAATACATTTCCAATCTGGGCCTTACCCAATTGAGAATAGCTGAAACTGAAAAATACCCGCATGTAACATTTTTCTTCAATGGCGGAGAAGAACAGGTTTTCAAGGGGGAAGACCGGATCATGGTTCCTTCCCCCAAAGTGGCCACCTACGACCTTAAACCGGAAATGAGCGCATTTGAGGTTACAGACAAGCTGGAAGAGGCGATACTGAGTAAAAAATACAGCGCCATCATTTGTAATTTTGCCAATTGCGACATGGTAGGACACACCGGGATGCTTGAGGCTGCAATAAAGGCGGTAGAAGCACTGGATACCTGCATTGGCAGAGTAGTGGCTGCTATGCTTAGTACCGGCGGTGAAATCGTGATCACGGCTGATCATGGAAATGCAGAGATGATGCTGGATACGGAAAACAACCAGCCACACACCCAGCACACAACGAATCTTGTTCCCTTTCTCTATATTGGCCGTGAGGTTGAAATTGCGAGCTCAGGGGCACTTTCTGATATAGCGCCTACCTTGCTCAGGATGATGGGCCTTCCTCAGCCCAAAGAAATGACTGGACAACCATTGATTCAATTCTTTAAAAATGCCTTAACTGCTTGATGAAAGTTGTGAATACAAAATTTGTCTCCATGAGGATGGTACTGGTTTTAGTATGCCTTCTAGCTGCATTTGGGGCATCCGCCAACAACAAGGCAGAAAAGTCCAAGGCAAAACTAAGCGAGATCCATAGCAAGATCGAATCCCTTCAGAAACAACTTTCGGATACCCAGGATGCGCATGCCGATGCAGCCGATGCACTTAAGGAAAGTGAAAAATCCATCAGCGAATCAAATCGGAAACTCTATGAACTGAATATCAAGCAAAGGCAGAATTCCCTAACACTGCAAAGTCTCCAGCTTCAGAAGTCCGCTATCGAGAACGCGCTAAAATCTCAGAAGCAGCTCCTTAGCAACCAGCTTTACCAGCAATATCTTCATGGAAAGCAAAGCTATGTCCAGGTCATCCTTCAGGAACAGGATCCCGGGGCGATGGCTCGGCAATTGCAATATTTTTCCTATGTTTTGCGAGCACAGGCAGATCTGATCGAATCAATGCAGAGAAATCTCGCCAAAGTTGCAAATCTTAACGATGAAACATCAAAAACCCTTGATGAGATCAATTCACTCAAGGCCAAGCAAGAGGCTGAACAGCAGCAGCTTCAATTGCAGAAACACGAAAGAAGCAAAGTGCTGCAAAAGCTTTCGACGCAGATCAATCTGCAGAGAAACCAGATAGAAAAACTTAAAAGAGACGAAAAATCCCTATCGCAACTCGTTCAGAAACTTTCGATCACAAGACCGGCCAAATCTGCCAGATCATCGAAAAGATCATCTGACGAGGCACAGGAAAATGCAGCCAATACCCTGCAACCGCTTGCCAGAAACGAAACGTTACCTAGCAATGTCTTCGAAAACGGAAATTTTTCGGATCTGAAAGGTAAACTCAATCTGCCAGTAAAAGGGGAAGTTACCAATCGCTTCGGTACGGTAAGAGAAGATACTGGGATCACATGGAAAGGCATTTTCATCAAATCCGAAGAAGGAAACGAGGTGAAATCGATCGCGCCAGGAAAGATTGTTTTTGCAGACTGGTTGAGAGGGTTCGGCAATATGGTCATTGTCGACCATGGTGACGGCTATATGAGTCTTTATGGCAACAATCAGGCGATTCTTAGAAAGGTTGGGGAAACCGTAAAGGCAGGAGACACCATCGCATCTGTTGGAAACAGTGGAGGCAATGATGCTACCGGCTTGTATTACGAGTTGCGGAAGCAAAGTAAACCATTCGACCCAATGAGCTGGAGTGTAGTGAAATAACCGCTTTAAAGAATCGCCTCTTTCCTTGTTAAATTTCCACTAAAGTAATCGATTTAGAATCCGTAATTGATTTATGGATAATTGCAACCGCGCAAGTAATCACCATAAGCGCATCCGGTTTCGTTAGCGAAACGTTGAGGATTTCCATAACTCCCTTAAACTAGATGGAATCTCGTCCTTATGGCAGTAATTACAAGTGTTTCCAATATGAAGGTCCTTATCGTTGACGATATGCCTGAGATTAGAAAGCAGTTGCAAATGTCACTGGGAACTTTGGGATTTGAGAAACTGCAGGTTGTCTCCAATATCAAGGAGGCCATGGAGAGGATCACCAGCATACGTTTTGACGTCATTCTATGTGATTACAATCTTGGCGACGGCACCAACGGTCAGCAATTACTTGAGTACCTCCGAACAAATGATCTCTTACCGAGAAATTGTCTGTTCATCATGATTACAGCCGAGAACTCTTACGAAAGCGTCGTGACCGCAGCCGAATGCATGCCGGACGATTACCTGCTAAAACCATTCACTGCAGGACAATTTCTGGCTCGATTCGAAAAGCTCCTTGAGCGAAAGATCCTGCTTGAGACGATTGACACCGCTCATGACAAGAGGAACTGGTTCAAAGTCATTAATGAATGTGACCGTATTCTGACTTTGAAGAATAAATACTATATCGATATATGCAAGATCAAAGCCGCAACGTTGATGTTAATCGATAGAGCGGAAGAGGCTTCTAAGATCTATAACGAAGTCCTGAAAATAAGGGAATTACCTTGGGCACAACTAGGATTGGCTCGCGCCAAAGCAAAGCTGGGCAATTTTGAACTGTCACGAGAAATCAGTTCGAAGCTCATGCAGGATCACCCTCATTTCGTTGCCAATTTTGATTTCATGAGTGAACTTCTGATGCATGACAATCAACCAGAACTTGCACTTGAAACTTTAAAACAGGCTTCCGCCATATGCCCGAGCAATCTAAACCGCACGCGTCACCTTGGTGCCATGGCCATCGCGAATGGAGAACATGCCGAAGCGGAGGCGCTTCTGGCCAAGACGCTGAAGAAGCATAGACATTCCCCAGTAAGGCAGGCCGCAGATTACGCTTTGTTATCGCGGGCACTTTCCGAACAGAATAAAACGAAGGAAGCGTTAACTGCTCTAAAAGAGGCAAGCTCGCATTTCCAGGATGAATACAGCTCGATTGTGATCGCAGCTAGCAAGAGCATCGCCCATAACAAAGCGGGGAATCATGAGGAAGCAGAAAAAGAGCTCAATAAAGCCTTGGCGGGAAATACAAAAGTCCTGCCCCCTGCCATCTCTGCAGCCCTTGCCGAAGCATGCTTTGTTGGAGGGAAAGAGGAAGTCGCAAATACCTTGCTTAAACAGATACTGCAAAACAACCCGGACGATATACGCCTGCAAAGTCGAGTAAAAATGGTATGTGCCTCTGTTGGAAAGAGCATTTCCGAATCTATCGCTCTCATACAGGAAAGCTCCAAAGAAATAATCAAGATAAACAACGAAGGCGTGAGCAAGGCGAAAGCTGGTCAGTATAAGGAAGCCATCGAACTTATCATCAGCGCTGCCGAGAGGCTTCCGAACAACCTTAGCATCATCAGTAATGCAGCGCTTATTTTAGCCGCATCCATAGCGAACAGTGATGTGACAGAAGATATGCTTAAACTTTGCCTCCAGTACCGTCAAAGAGTCGTCGATCTGAATCCAGACCATCCAAAACTCTCTCAAATAGACTCCATGCTTAAAAAAACTAAGGAGTTAGCATGAATGAACTCGATTTAGCCGTCATACACGATGCAAAGAACAACCTGGGCGGCCTGGCATTGAGACTGGAAAAGCTAGGGAACTTCAGTTCCGAGATCGAGATGCTGATGCATACCTCAAATCGGCTTACGAACCTGCTGCTTTGGCACAAGCATCAGGAACAAGGCATGAGAATCAATATAGAAGCCAACTCCCCATCCGATCTAATATCGGAGATATCCAATGAATATTGCCCCTTGTTTCCACACATCAAGATTGAATCAAATACTGAAAAGGCACCCATGATCTGGTTCTATGATGAACTATACATTCGTCTTGCGTTGGAGAATGCCATGCACAATGCATGTCAGTTCGCAAAAAACAAGGTTCAGATTTCAGTAGAAGAATCCAATGGTTTTCTTGTATTTAAACTCTGCGACGATGGGCCTGGGTTCAGCAAGTCAATTATCGAAAATCATTCTGCGAATAAATTTTCAGATCTATCACGCAGAGGGACCGGTCTGGGTCTTGTCCTCTCCAGTTCCATTGCCTCCATGCATATCAATAAGGAAAAAAATGGAAACGTATCACTTCATAACAGTCACGGTGCGGTTTTTGAAATGTTCATCCCTTAACAAACAAGGTATACAAGCTGATCGATTTTTTTCATGTGCAGGTTAAAGTTTTTGATGTCTTGTCCGTTAAAGAATGGTAGCCCCTTATCGCTACGCTCCTTGAGCAGTGAGCTTAGGCTAGAGGGATTTTGATATCCTTCTAGCTTTTTTTTGACTCCCGTCTTTGAACTGAAACCGGCCCATTTCATCCTAGCGCCTTGCATATTTGCCTGACCAGCTTGGGACCTTTGTAAATAAGTCCACTATACACCTGAACAAGGCTTGCTCCCGATGCGACCTTCTCGACCGCATCCGCACCGCTCAATATGCCGCCAACCCCAATAATTGGAACTTCTCCGGCGAGGTGTCTGGATAGACTTTGAATGATCATTGTTGACCGATTTCTTAATGGCGCCCCTGACAACCCGCCTGCTTCGTCAGCATTCTTAAGCCCAGTAACGCCATCACGGGACAATGTCGTATTCGTCGCGATGACCGCATCGATACGGTGTATTTTTAAAAGATCCGCAATCTCGATCAATTGTTCGGGTATCAGGTCAGGTGCGATCTTAAGAGCAAATGGCACGTATTTACCAAATAGATCAGCGAGTCTGGCTTGTTCTGCCTTTAATTTTGACAGCAAAGCAGATAAAGCCTCTTTTTCCTGAAGTTGTCGAAGATTCTTGGTGTTCGGAGAAGATATGTTAACCGTTATATAACTTGCGTGGTCATAGACCTTTTGCATGCCCGTCAAATAATCTTGCAGTGCATTTTCATTAGGGGTATCAAAATTCTTTCCAATATTAATTCCCAATATCCCTTTATAACTCGAAGACTTAACATTCTCGACTAGATTGTCCACCCCTAGGTTGTTAAATCCAAATCGGTTGACGATGCCCTGAGCCTGCTCAATTCGAAACAGCCTGGGCATCGGATTGCCTGGCTGGGGACGGGGAGTGACTGTTCCAATTTCTATAAAGCCAAAACCCAATTCAGCGAATGCGTCAATGGCGATCCCGTTTTTATCCAATCCGGCAGCCAACCCTACTGCATTGGGGAACTCAAGTCCCATCACTTGCCTAGGAAAGCATATCGCAGGTTTTTTTAAGAATGATAGAAGTCCAAGGTTATTTGCTAGAACCAGACCATTGAGTGTTAGGTCGTGGGCTCTTTCAGCATCTATTTTGAACAAGACGGGCTTTACGATCGAATAAATATCCATCCCGCGATATTACCAGAATTACCTAAAACTTATGAATCGGGTCAAAGCGACATTCCTTGTCATAAAAACCAATAAGGTGAACGGGTTTTACATTTTTATTCATTCGATTAAAGAACCTCCCCCGAAGCTATATTGGATCTCAAGCCACTCATATCGATGCGAATGAAAATGATGAAAAATATCTTTCAAAAATTCAATGACAAACTCTGGATCGTCTCTCTTACTACGCTTGCGATTCTATTAGCACTTTTGCTTATTCCCAATGCTCAGGCAGAAGATTCTTCAACGGTGAATGCTAATCAACATGACGGTGACGATCAATCCAAATCAAAGGTTCGGATTGAGGAATGGAAAAATTTATTGAATTCATCCACGAGCATGAATGAATTGGATAAGTTGCAACTAGTCAATTCCTTCTTCAATAAGATTCCTTATGCATCCGACATGACACATTGGGGTAAAGAGGAATACTGGGCAACACCAGAAGAATTAATCAATTCCAACGGTGGCGATTGCGAAGATTTTGCGATAGCCAAATTTTTGACGTTGATTCAACTCGGCGTATCAGAAGAAAAACTAAGGCTGACCTTTGTTAAAATGCTTGGTGGAAACATCGCCAGCTTGAAGGATCTGCTAGAGGGAAAATTAAAAGCCGGTTCTTCGGTTAATTTCGATCCGGATTCCAGTCACATGGTACTCGTCTATTATCCTTCGCCTGAGTCAGATCCGCTGATTCTGGATAATGCAGTGAAATCAATAGAATCTGGCTCCATGAGAAGCGATCTTAAACCAATCATAGCGTTCAATAACGATAATGTATGGGAAATAAAGAACTGGTCTCAAAATGAATTGTACTTGGGAAATGCCAATCTGATTGATACCTGGCGAAAATTCAAGATCAGGCTGCAATAAGCAGGATCTCAACGAATTAAGATCAAAGCTTATTTCAACCATTGATTTTAAATTACCGAATTTGATCTAGATCCATTTTCCTGATTTCTGACTAATTTGGATAAACGATTCCTTTTTTTGTCAAATATAAGCCCACCTAAGTGGGCTTATATTTTTGGCGTTATATGATAAACGTCTTGTTAATTACCAATACGTCTTCCGTAACTGATGGCATAGGCCGCGGGTCTGGCTAACAATATGGGATCTTCAGATGCTGCTATTCCAGAAGTCAAAGTCAATGGATTAAACATGATGGATTTTTCACGGCTGATGCTGTCGCTTACCGCGCTTTTCAATGTAATGGTTCCAAGTTTGATTTTGGTTCTGTCTGATGGCCATACGGCTGTGGGGTCATTTACGTTATCATCCTTATTTGCAATTTGCGCATAAAGATCGTATTTCACCTCCTCATGGCTCAGTGTTCCGACGATTCCCTGCATCAAATAATTATTGTCAGCCGCTTTTGCCTCCTGCTCCGAGAGATACTTTTCACCTGCAACGGGTACGATCTGGTAACGACCATACTGTGTTTTTCCTTGAGCGTTGGTAAATTTAAATGCATTCACGCCATAGAAGGGCAAATTGGCAAAACTCACCGGGGCTGGTTTAGGCATGGATACCCAACGCGAGGCGGCGGGATGGGTATTTAGAAATCCCTGAATCGGTGATGGGTCAGTTTTGCTAGTTGATGAGTCTTTAATAGCTGTCAGTAAACCAAGAAAATCTTCAGGATTTGATACAGGGAAGCCATTTGTCGAGATGCTGACAATGTCTGTGTAACTGCCATCGGACAGATTGAACCGGATCGCGATACCTTTTGGAAAAGAATTGCCATTTGAATCAGGAATCGTTGGAACGCCTGTCGCATCGGAGTAACGCACCAGCACAGTCGTCGACTGATGCTGGAAATGCGGAGCAATACTTAGTGAGGAAGCGTCCTCAGAGGGTATGAAGACCCCTTCAGCCATAACCCCTTTGGCATGGTTTGCTCGGTAACCCTGATGCGGGCCGCCAGCAAGCGCTGTCATGGTATCTACCAGTTGTTCGGTGACGGGTTTCTCATCCGCAAAAGTGGATGTGTTGGCCATGCCGAACGTAATCAAAGTGGCTATCAGTAAACGGTTGTATTTCATTGTGATTCCTTTCTGGTTAACAAGTGTTGATGGAAGTGTTGCATTAAAAAAAGTAGTCGCCGGCCTATTCTATTAATTAGCTATTAAATCGCTAGCGATTTAATAGCAGCAGTATTTTGCCCACAGTTCCCGCCCTACGTCATAGACGTTTTATTAAGTTATTTCTCAGTTGCATTAAGCGTGTTTGCAAGACATTAAGCTCATCTATCGGACAATCGAGATTGCAGACCATCGTATCCATTACTCTGGCAGCCTGATGACGAAGATTGCTGCCGCTTTCCGTCAAAGCCACTACAACATGACGTTCATCTTTAGAACTTCGATTTCGTTCAATCAGATGCGCGTTTTCCATTCGTTTAAGCAAGGGTGTCAGCGTCGCAGAATCGAGAAACAGCTTTTCGCCGATTTCCGAGACAGTCAACTGATTTTGTTCCCATAAAACGAGCATGACCAAATATTGCGAATAAGTCAGGCCTAGCTTTTCCAGTAACGGTCGATAGCTTTTATTGATCGCCAGCAATGTAGAATATATGGCAAAGCAAAACTGATCACTTAATTTTGGAGTCGTCATGCTGCCATAATGACATGTTAACTATTTAATAGCAAGCGATTTAATAGTTAACATGTAGAACAGGTTGCATTTCCCCCTAATATTTGACCAACGTTTATTCAATACAAGAAATTGACAATCATATGAATTCAAACGATCAACGACTTGATGTTAATATTGAAACATCAATACTAGACAGCCACTAGCATGCATTTAGAACAAGCAGTCAAAAAAGTTCCAGAAGTTACTTTAATTTTCTGGATCATCAAGATTTTTGCTACGACATTGGGCGAAACGGGTGGCGACGCAGTATCCATGTCAATGAACCTGGGCTATTTGATTGGAACGCTTATTTTCCTTGTGATCTTCCTAATCTCAGTTCTCACACAGATTCGTGCCAGGCGATACCATCCATTTCTTTACTGGACAACCATCATTGCCACGACGACCGTGGGCACCACGCTCGCTGATTTTGCAGATCGCTCGCTGGGAATAGGTTACACCGGCGGGGCCATTCTGCTGTCCATACTGCTCATCCTATCTTTAACTACCTGGCATAAGACACTGGGTTCAATATCCGTCAATACCGTCAACGAACCCAAATCAGAATTGTTTTACTGGGTCACCATCATGTTCTCGCAAACTCTTGGTACCGCCCTTGGTGACTGGATGGCCGATACCGCAGGGCTTGGTTACGGTGGCGGAGCACTTGTCTTCAGCGTCCTTCTGCTGATTGTCCTTGCAGCTTATTTATTTACTAAAATTTCCAAAGTGGCCCTGTTCTGGGCTGCCTTCATACTAACGAGACCACTTGGCGCCGTAGTTGGCGATTTTCTTGACAAGCCAATGAGTCAAGGCGGCCTTGCGCTCAGTCGTTACTTCGCATCCGGAACTTTATTAGTCATCATCATCGGATGCATTCTTGTTTTCCCCCAAGAAGCATCAAAAGAATCGGGACACGACGAATAAGTAACAAACAAGATGAAGTCATTCACCGAACAAGCCATGCAGCCTCTCCTAAAATAGATTAGGTTGTTGCCATATTGGATCGTGCCATATGCAGTTTTTTGTAGCTGTCCAGCATACGGAGATGCCTGTCGAGACCCTCCATTTTCATACTGGTTGGAGTCAAACCGTAGAAGCGAACACTGCCTTCCACTGAGCCAATGGCAGCGTCCATTCTGGTATTGCCAAACATACGACGGAAGTTGACCTCGTAGTCACTGAGTTCCAGATCGTCATCAAGCAGAACTTCCAAGACCACATTCAAGGCTTGGTAAAACAGGGCCCTCTCGATCGTGTTGTCGTTATACTGAAGGAAAGCGCCCACCAGATCATGAGCCTCATCAAATTGCTTCAAGGCAAGATGGATAAGCAACTTCAGCTCCAGGACGGTTAACTTGCCCCAATTCGTATTCTGATCGAACTCGATACCGATCAATGTCGCAATGTCACCGTACTCATCAAGTTCATTATTCTGTAAGCGATCAAGCAGGGCCTCAAGGGCAGGATCGCCAAGACGGGACAGGTTCAAAATATCAGAGCGAAACAACAGTGCCTTGTTCGTGTTATCCCAGATAAGATCTTCTATGGGATAAACTTCAGAATATCCGGGCACGAGTATCCGACAGGCAATCGCACCCAAGTGGTTATACTCCGCCACGTAGACTTCCTTGCCCATCGCTTCGAGAATCCCAAACAATGTAGCAGCGTTCTCCGCATTTGAGTTTTCACTTTGGCTGGCAAAGTCCCACTCAACAAAATCGTAATCGGATTTTGTGCTAAAAAAGCGCCAGGAAACGATACCACTGGAATCAATAAAGTGTTCAACAAAATTATATGGCTCTGTCACTGCCTCAGTTGCAAAAGTAGGCTGAGGCAAATCGTTCAAGCCTTCTAAACTGCGTCCCTGTAATAATTCCGTCAAACTACGTTCAAGCGCCACCTCCAGACTAGGATGCGAGCCGAATGAAGCAAACACGCCCCCTGTTCGAGGATTCATCAAGGTGACACACATCACCGGATAGACTCCACCCATGGATGCATCTTTCACCAACACCGGGAAGCCCTGATTTTCCAGCTCCTGAATACCGGCAAGAATGCCGGGGTATTTCGCAAGGACTTTCTGAGGGACATCCGGCAAGGCGATTTCACCTTCCAGAATTTCGCGTTTAACTGCCCTCTCGAATATCTCCGACAAGCATTGTACCTGCGCTTCAAAAATAGAATTGCCGGCACTCATGCCATTGCTTACGTAAAGGTTCTCGATCAGGTTGGATGGAAAATAGATGACCTTGCCGTCCGACCTGCGAACATATGGGAATGAACAGATACCGCGCTCTGCATTCCCTGAATTGGTGTCGACCAGATGCGATGCACGCAGATCGCCATCTGGATCGTAAATTTGACGGCAGTACTCATCCAGAATTTCGGTCGGCAATGCATCTTTTAGTCCTGGCTTGAACCAGCGCTCACTCGGATAATGCACAAAGGCTGCGTTGGCGATGTCTTCACCCCAAAAAGAACCTGCATAGAAATTGTTGTTGCTCAGTCGTTCGATATACTCGCCCAAGGCCGACGCCAAAGCGCTTTCCTTAGTGGACCCCTTGCCGTTGGTAAAACACATCGGCGAATGCGCATCACGGATATGCAGCGACCACACGTTTGGAATGATGTTGCGCCATGAAGCAATTTCAATCTTAATCCCCAGATTAGCCAACACACCTGACATATTCGCAATGGTTTGCTCCAAAGGCAGGTCCTTGCCTGCAATATAGGTACTGGCATCGGGTAAGGGCTTCAAGGTCAATAAGGCCTGCGAATCCGACTCCAGGTTATCCACCTCTTCAATCACAAACTCCGGCCCTGCTTGCACCACTTTTTTTACTGTGCAGCGGTCGATGGAACGCAAAATGCCTTGACGGTCTTTCGCAGAGATATACTCCGGCAATTCGACCTGAATCTTGAAAATCTGCTGATAACGGTTTTCCGGATCGACAATATTATTCTGTGAGAGACGAATATTTTCGGTAGGGATATTGCGAGTGTTGCAATACAACTTCACAAAATAAGCCGCACACAAGACCGATGAAGCCAGAAAATAATCGAAAGGGCCTGGAGCAGATCCATCGCCTTTATATCGGATTGGCTGGTCGGTAATTACGGTGAAGTCATCGAACTTGGCTTCAAGGCGTAGCTTATCGAGAAAGTTGACCTTAATTTCCATGGGAGCTATTCCGAAAATAGTTTAAAAAATGAGATGGACAGTATTATCCCTCACAATGCCCATACTGTGTGGCACATCGACAGTTGAACAAACCTTGGCAACAACTTTCCAACAAAATGAAGGCGGACAAGCCTTAAATCAAGGTATTTAAGTATAAATGGTCCGAAATTAAAAAAGCTGCTTAAAGATTAGGTTCTGGATATTGTTCAAGGTAAGATTCCATTGCGGTTACAAATCGTTCGATCAGGTTGATTCGATCCTCCCCCAAACTCAGGTCATCAGGATGGTAGTGCTTCAAATACTCGCGCATTCTGGGCAACTTATTGTAGAACGTTTTATAGAGCGACCTGACTATTGGTTGTGGAGAAGAATAAGCATCAAACTGCTGAGCTATTCTATTCTGGGTATCCGAGCGGTCTGCCTCCATTGACGACAAGGTGTCACGTTTTGATTTCGGAAGCTTGGTCGGACCCTCTCCTCGCCTTGACTTGTTGGCGTTCACCCTCTCGGTGAATGACTGCTCAAAGACATCGTATTCATGAGCAATATCCGCTATCCGATTAAGCATCTCTGCTTCAATGGGATCGTTTGTCTTGCTTTTAGCAATATGGAGATACTGTGAGTTCATTTTGCCACCCGATAGTGATTACAGCGCTATTGAATAATTGGACAAATCTAAACTATCCATTTGATGGCGGTCATCCTTTCAAGCTTACCGGCAAGGTGAGAAGAAGCCGCTCATTCCAAAATAGTTCTTTTCTGATGAAATTATAACGTGGATGCCTCTTTCAGCGCTCATCAGATCAATAATTGATGGAACCGCCTATCCAATTACGTCTATTAGGGATGCTTGAATGTGACCTATTTGCGGTTCCTGTTATACTTTCTGGCAAGTCGTTTGGTCAGGATGCCTTTCCGTTAAACAACTTAACGTTCAAAAAATACGATTCAATGTATATTATGATAAACCTGAATTCTATATTTTGATATTCAGAATCAAGTCATTAGTTTGGAATGACCGGATTACCAATTAAACCTAAAGGTAATGTTAGATGCATCGTTTTATTTCAATTGGAATTTGCCTTTTATTTGCCATTCTTTTATGCGGCTGCGCATCAAAAGACATCAGACTGACCCAAGAAAAACGTCAGGCGGTGCTCAATATGAGGGAGGAGGTATTGGATGAGTTGTACACCATTAGCCCGGAAGCCAAGGCTGAAATATCGAAAGCCCCAGGTTATGCTGTTTTTAGCAATGCGAATGTCAACATTATTTTTGTTGGTTTCGGAGGTGGTTATGGCGTCTTTAAAGACAACAAATCCGGGAAGGACACCTTTTTGAAAATGGGGCAGGCAGGGCTGGGCATAGGTGTTGGCGTAAAGGACTTTCGAGCTGTGTTTGTTTTCAAGAACCGCTCGACAATAGAGCGATTCCTTCGGGACGGATGGGAATTCAGCAGCAGTGCTGATGCTGCGGCAAAGCTTGGTAATAATGGCTCGGATCGAGGCGGGGCAGCAGAAATCGATGGCATCGAAGTATATCAAATAACAAAGATCGGCTTGGCTCTGCAGGCAAGCGTTTATGGAACGAAATACTGGAAAGATAACGAATTGAATTAATGGGACCGATGATTGCTGTTGCATTCCTTATTTTTTCTAGAAAGTCCATGTGATAAGAGATATGATTAAAAACGATACTTCAATTGAGATAATCAATATAAATTTTGACCCATGCATTTCACTGATCGCTTAGAAATCCTATGACCGATATTTCTACACTTATCCAGAATTCCACATCCAATCTATGGCTTTTTATTCCAAGTGCTGTATTGCTTGGTGCGCTTCATGGACTCGAACCGGGGCATTCCAAGACAATGATGGCGGCTTTTATCATAGCGATTCGCGGAACGATACTGCAGGCCGTATTATTAGGGTTATCGGCTACAGTCTCTCATACCGCGGTTGTTTGGATTATCGCCCTTGGGGGAATGTATTTTGGACAGAATTGGAATGCTGTTACAAGTGAGCCCTACCTTCAACTGGTTTCAGCGATTCTCATTATTTGCGTGGCTTTGTGGATGATAAGGCAAACATCTAGAATCGCAACTCTAGGTCACCAAGACCATAACCATGATCACGATCCTGAAGAAGATAAGACCATTGATACAGGCCATGGCAAGGTTCGTCTGGTTATCGATGAAGAAGGCACTTCCCCACGGTTTCGTTTATACCAGGAGAGGGAAAGTGGTCACATCTGGATAGCCAACCAGATCAGCGTCGAAACTGAAAGGAATGACGGTTCGAAACAACAATTCACTTTCCTGCCGCGTGATAATTATGTTGAATCCGCACAATCAATTGAGGAACCGCATGAATTCATCGCGCGGTTAAAACTTGGCCATGAATTGCATCACGATATTTTCGATGTGGAGTTTGTGGAACATGACCATCACCATACGGTTAAAGATTATGATGGGCTGGATGTTTCAGCTCCAGGCTATCAGGACCCGCACGAACTTGCACATGCAAACGACATACGAAGACGCTTTTCAAACCGAGATGTCACCACCCCCCAAATCATCTTGTTTGGCTTGACGGGGGGATTGATCCCTTGCCCAGCATCCATCACCGTTCTGCTTTTATGTCTGCAACTCAAAAAGTTCGCTCTGGGCGCAACGTTAGTTTTATCCTTTAGCCTGGGCCTCGCCATTACCATGGTATCTACTGGCGTTCTGGCTGCCTTGAGCATGAAAAAGCTTTCAAAAGGATGGTCTGGTTTTGGCAATTTTGCTTACAAAGCGCCCTATTTTTCAAGTGCCTTGATTTTGATTGTCGGGATATACCTTGGATGCCAGGCTTTGAAAACCATGATGCTGACCTAATATTTTGCCAAGCCGTTCAAAGTACCAGACTCGATCCTCGCGCCCCGCCATGAAAGGCTATAACATCGTCTTAAAATGAATTCCCCTGACTGATGTGAAAAGTCAGTTTCTGTTGATGGCGGAAAGAACATCCTGTTCGTTTCCAGCCAGATGCGCATCCTGTTTTGGCAGGACGTCGGCTACCATTTCCAATTTCTTCCATGGCGCATCCGGTGTTTTACAATCCGATTTTGGAACAAAGGCTGACTCATCCACCAGATTCATTTTATGAATGTATCGTGGGCAATTTGGGAAAGTTTCCCTTACCTTCACCCGTACCACCATCAACGATTCAGGCCAATTCGAAATCAATTCGTCATTCTTTACCACAGTGGCGGTACCGTTGACCCGCACCCTCGCCTGGCGATTAAAATCAATAAAAAGCATGCCAACTTCTCCATTGACAATAATGTTCCCTGCTGACATAAACATGCCGTTACCATCGTATATCGGAAAGGCAAGCGTGGTCTCATCGACGACTTTGACAAGCCCTTTCGAGCCTCCTTTATAGGAACAATTAGCTTGTCCTTTATCATCAACTGTCGCTAAAAAGAACATGTTCTGCTCCTCAATGAATTGAGCATCAAATGGAGAAATGACAGATTGAATAATCGTGGCTTCCATTCGATCAGATAAACGACGCGTATCAAACTCCTCTTGGAGTTTTATTTGGCCTTCATTGAAATACTCGCTCATGCCACTGTCCTAATCAAAGTTTAGAATGTTAAAAGCTTATTTTCGCATACTGATAATTCATTCCTGGCATCCAGTCCTGATTCAATAAGGATCATCAAGCATTTTGATAACTATCGACTAAATGGAAGAATTTGTCAAAATCCCTCTTAGCTATTTATTGTACTGTAAGGGTCATGTGAGTGATGGAATTTGCAACCCATCCTTCATTAAACTGTAGCACCAATCAACGAGATTTATGAGAAAATAGATCCAACTAAAGGAGAGATATGGACAGCATAGATCTTTCTGTACTGAAGGTCCTTCATGAATGGCTGACTAAGAGACATGCTGTTTGGCTGGTTACAGTAATTGGAACGTATGGCTCGAGTCCTCGCCCTGAAGGTTCTATGTTAATAATTCGTTCGGATGGTCAGCTCGTAGGATCGGTTTCCGGCGGCTGCATTGAAGACGATTTGATCTACCGTGCAGTGAACGGTTATTTCCCCCCCGACAAAGTCGATGTGCTTTCATACGGCGAGACATCGGAAGAAGCCAGCCGTTTCCGGCTTCCATGTGGTGGAGCAATAAGACTTCTAGTCGAACCGGTGATTAACAGGGAATGGGTTACCAGTCTTCTTGAACTGATAGGTTCGCATCGGTTAGTCAAACGTATACTTGATTTGTCATCTAATCAGATTGAACTGCTCGATGCAGGTCCAGAAGATACCTTGTCGTACGACGGGAAAAAACTTGTGACGATTCATGGACCTCGTTGGCGATTACTGATAATCGGAGCCGGGCAAACGTCCTATTTCCTTGCCAAAATGGCACAGGCACTGGATTATCTCGTGTTTGTTTGTGATCCTAGGGAGGAATTCCGACAGACTTGGGACCTTAAAGATACGGTTCTAATGAGTGAAATGCCAGACGATGCTGTTCAAGCCATTCAGATAGACGCCTGTACAGCAGTGATCGCACTTACTCACGATGCAAAACTCGACGACATGGCATTGTTAGAGGCTTTAAAATCACCTGCATTTTATGTCGGCGCACTTGGATCCTCCCTTAATAATAAAAGGCGACGTGAAAGACTGGCCATGTTCGATCTAAGTCCGGATGAAATCGGCCGACTTCATGGACCCGTAGGCCTGGATATTGGAAGTCGGACACCTCCAGAAATTGCAGTATCCATTCTTGCTCATCTAATCTCGACTCGAAATCTGGCTAGAAGAGTTGATGTTTCAAATACATATCAGGAGTTTTGTTTATGATCTCTTTTAGTGTTAATGGCAAACCTGTCAAAGTCGATGCGGATCCGGGGACACCCCTTCTTTGGATCATCAGAGACACCCTGCATATGACAGGCACGAAATATGGCTGCGGCATTGCTCAATGTGGCGCCTGTACGGTTCATCTCGACGGAAATGCGATTCGGTCCTGCGTCACGCCTGTTTCAATGGTTAGCGGAAAGAACGTCAACACCATCGAAGGACTTTCTGAAACATCTATCGGGAAAACCGTTCAAAATGCCTGGAAGGACATTGACGTACCTCAGTGCGGCTATTGCCAATCCGGACAGATCATGGCAGCCACCGCTTTACTTTCTAAAAATCCTCATCCTACTGATGCTCAGATCGCTTCCGCTATGGACGGTATTCTATGTCGGTGCGGGACGTATAATCGCATTCGAAGCGCAATTCAGAAAGCTTCTGAAAAACTAGGGGATACCAAATGAATCGTCCAATAGCACCCAGTCCTTCTCGAAGAAAATTCATCAAAGACTCGACAGTTCTGATTAGCGGGTTGGTTATTGGCTTTTACCTTCCAATGAAAAGTGGAAGAGCCTTTGCAGAGAGCATGCAATCAAAGACAGTTTACCCACCCAATGCCTTTATTCGTATTGGATCGGATGAAAGCGTGACGATCATTCTCAATAAATCCGAGATGGGTCAAGGTGTATACACTTCACTTCCCATGCTCATTGCTGAAGAGCTTGAAGCAGACTGGAGCAAAATAAGCGTCGAATCCGCTCCCGTCGCTGCTGTCTACAACCACACGGGTTTTGGTATGCAACTCACCGGGGGCAGCTCCAGCATTCCGTCGTCATGGGAGCAATTGCGTAAAGTGGGTGCTTGCGCAAGGATTCTGCTGATTCGGGCGGGCGCAACGACTTGGAATGTTCCTGAAGACGAATGCTTTGCCGAAGCGAGTTTCGTTATACATCGTCAAACCAACAGAAAACTAAGCTACGGCTCGCTCGCTGCAGCCGCATCCAAACTGGCCCTGCCAGAGAACGTGACCCTTAAAGACCCAAAAGACTTCAAGCTGATCGGCAAAGCGACAAAACGACTTGATACCCCGTTGAAGATTAACGGCAGTGCCCAATTCGGACTGGATGTTTATCTTCCGGGCATGCTGACCGTTCTTGTAGCTCGCAGTCCTTCCTTCGGAGGGAAACTCATGCGTTTCGATGCCACCGAAGCAAAGAAGATAGCTGGCGTTGAAGGCGTTTATCCATTTGAAAACAAGATTGCGGTTGCGGCCTCAGGCTTTTGGCCAGCAAAGACTGCCAGAGATCTTCTTGAAATCGAATGGGATGAAACTGCGGGCAGCGAGCTCACAACATCCAAAATGCGCGCGGATTATTTAGCCCTTGCGAAAACTGAAGGCAATATCGCAGTTTCGATTGGTGATGCTTCAGGCAAGATCAACCAATCATTCAAAACAGTAACTGCAGAATATGAACTTCCCTATCTGGCCCATGCCGCAATGGAACCATTGAATGTCGTTGTCGATCTCAGGAAGGATGCATGCACGATCTGGACAGGAACGCAATCACAAACCATGGATAGAGCGATGGCTGCAAAAATCGCCGACCTGAAACCAGAACAGGTCGAGATCCATACGACGTTTCTTGGGGGCGGTTTTGGAAGAAGGGCAAATCCTCGTTCCGATTTCGTGATGGAGGCTGTCCAGGTCGCCAAACTCATTGGCAAGCCTGTAAAGGTCGTTTGGACACGTGAGGACGATACGCGAGGAGGGTATTACCGCCCGATGTGGGCAGATCACATTGAGGCTGGAATCGATGCTGAAGGAAGACCCTTGACATGGAAACATACGATAGTCGGGCAATCCATTGTCGCAGATACCCCTTTTGAAGCGTTTCTTACTAAAAACGGCATTGACAGCACCTCAGTCGAAGGTGCCATCGCTATGCCTTACTCGATTCCCAATCTTGAAGTCAGCCTGCATAGTCCGAAAAATGCCGTTACTGTGCAATGGTGGCGATCCGTTGGGCATTCGCATACGGCTTTTGTGGTTGAAACGATGATGGATGAACTCGCTTACCTTGCCGGAAAAGATCCTATCGAATACCGATTAAGCTTACTTTCGCCTGATTCACGTTATCGCGGTGTCTTGCAACTTGTTGCTGAAAAAGCAAACTGGAATCAAAACAAGTTACCTCAAGGGCATGCCATTGGGGTAGCCGTGCATCAGTCATTTGAAAGCTATGTCGCACAGGTGGCGGAAATTTCTCTTGAAAACGGTAAGGTCCGTGTCCATCGTATCGTTTCTGCAGTCGATTGCGGGATCGCGATCAATCCCGACGGGATCCACCAGCAAATCGAAGGCGCGATTGTCTATGGCCTTTCCGCCGCTTTACATGGAGAAATTACTCTTGAAAAGGGCAAGGTGGTGCAATCCAACTTCAACGATTACCCCCCGCTCAGGTTTTCGGAGATGCCTTCCATCGAAGTCCATATCGTACAGAGCAATCAACCGCCTACCGGCATTGGCGAACCGGGAACCCCTCCTGTTGCACCTGCAATAGCCAATGCTGTGTTTGCCCTGACAGGAAAACGGCTCAGACGCATGCCTTTCGATCAGGAAGCCTTTGGCTGAACTGAATGAAATCGCCGCCATCGTCCTGGCGGCAGGTCTTTCCCGTCGTTTCGGGTCAGATAAGCTCATTCATAGAATAAAGGCGCATGGCACGGAATTACCTATTCTGGCATGCAGCCTCATACCCTGGCTTGATACTTTCGAATCCGTTACCGTCGTGATAAGACCTCAAGCAGAGTCTTTCTGTAGTTCCATAGAAATAGCTTTAGGTCGACATTATGCAAACAAAGTTCGCTGGGTCTCCTCAGCGGGTTCTCTGCAAGGCATGGGGTTCAGTCTGGCTGACGGGATCCGCTTAAACCACCTGGCCGCGGGATGGCTGATTGGTTTGGGTGACATGCCTATCCTTCCGAAAATAGCCATTGAAAGCGTTCGTGAGGCAATAATAGAAGGTGCGCCGATTGCCGCTCCCTTTTATCATGGCAGGCAAGGACACCCCGTTGGGTTCTCCTCTGCTTTCAAGGATCAACTGCTTGGCCTACAGGGCGACAGGGGAGCCAAAAGCCTTCTGGATAGATATGAAAGTCAAATTCTGAAAATCGAAATAAATGACGCAGGCATTTTTTCGGATATCGATACCCTGGATGACCTTCACGGATTGCCTACCAAAATCAAGTGAAATTAGACGATAATCCAATCTTCAATATTTTATCGAAATCGCGCGTAAGCCATCGCCATTGATGGCGGGAAGGAAGTCAAATTTTACTCATTAGCATCTTCTCGAGTTTACCTATTGGCACAGGCTTGCTGAAAAGATAACCCTGATAATGTTTACAGCCGTATTGAATCAATAACTGATGCTGTTCTTCGGTCTCGACGCCTTCCGCAATAACATTAAGATGCATGCTGTTCGCCATGGCGATGATGGTTCGAACGATGGCCTGATCGTTCGTATCGAAAACCAGATCCCTAACAAAAGAACGGTCAATCTTGAGCTGATCCAAAGGTAGCTGTTTAAGATACTGCAGGGATGAGTAACCCGTCCCGAAATCATCAAGCGCCAATTGAACCCCAATCTCGTTCAAGGCATTCATCTTTTCTATGGTCACTTGTATATTCTGGATCAGCATGCTTTCTGTAAGCTCCAGCTTGAGCATTTCAGGATCGATCTCATGCTTCCTGACGGCTTCCTGGACCTCTTCAACGAAGTTTGGCTGATGGAACTGACGCGCACTCACATTTACCGACAAGGTAAGATACCTGGTCAAAGGATCATGTTTCCAGAAACTTAATTGGAGGCAGGCTGTGTCAAGCACCCACTTTCCTATTTCCAGTATCAATCCCGTCTCTTCCGCCAATGGAATGAAATCCGCGGGCGGAACCATGCCACGTTCCGGATGGAACCAACGAATCAATGCTTCCGCTCCCGAAGCCCTTCTGTTCTCGTCTACAGTAACCTGATAGTACAAGCGGAACTGCTGGTTAAGCAACGCGTTGTACAACTCGGCCTCGATCTGGACCCTCGCATTGATGGATGCCTGCATATCAGGATCGAAAAAACTCACCGCATTTCGTCCGCTTTTCTTAGACTGATACATGGCAATGTCTGCCTGCTTCAGCAGGTCCTCAACGTTGCTGTCGTGATCATTGAGTAAGGTTATACCTATACTGGATGTCGTCTTATAGTGATTTGTCCCTAAGAGGTAAGGAAGGTTGAGACTCTGCAAAATCTTTTCCCCGACCTTTTCAGCCAGCTTAGCTGCCTCGTACTCATCCAGGCTGAGATTTTCCAGCATAACCACAAATTCGTCGCCTCCAAATCGTGACACGGTATCTTCCTCCCGCACGCAGAGTTTCAAACGCTCCGACACCTGTTGCAATAGGAGATCCCCTGTATCGTGTCCGAGCGTGTCGTTCAGTGTCTTGAAATGATCGAGGTCTAAAAAGATTAATGCGCCCTTTTGACCACTCCTTGCGCTGGCAGCCAGTGACTGTTTTAGGCGGTCGATCAGCAGTCGGCGGTTAGGAAGCTGCGTAAGCGAATCATAAAACGCCAATCTTTCAATTTCTTCCTTTGCTGCCTTGCTGTTCGTGATATCGGTTAAGGTAGCGACATAGTTTGTGATCTTTCCATGTGTGTCTTTAACGGCAGTCACGGTCAGATGTTCAGGGTATTCCTCACCGTTCTTTCGACGATTTAATATCTCCCCGTCCCATATTCCGATTTCGTTCAAGATTTCCCAAAAGTTCTGGTAGAACAAATTATCTTGCAAGCCCGAGCTCAGGATTCGGGGATTCTTACCTATCACTTCCTCCGCCGAATACCCTGTGATTTTGCTGAATGCATGATTGATTCGGAGGATCGTTCCATTTTCATCCGTGATCATCATTCCTTCTTGTGATTCAAATGCTGTTGCCGCTATGCGCAACTGTATATCCGATTCCAGTCGTTCAGCTTCCTGCTTATTCAGCTTCATGGCTGCGGAGTTCAGCGCTTCAATCAAATTCTCGATTTCAGCAGTATGGGAGGAAATTTCTAGAAGCTGCCCGTCATTTTCGGGCAGGGCGATTGCGAATTTAGCCGCAGTCTTGATTTCAAACATCGATTTGCGTAAAGAAAGCCATGCGACGGTAACTGACGCAAGGATTGCAAAAATGGCGAACAATCCTGTTTCAAACAAGATCCTTTGCTTGAATCCGGCAATCCTTTGCAAGGACAGCTCTGTATGAACCCATCCCACCAGGTCACCAGCAATAACAGGTTCCCAGGTAATGACCTTATCGTCAATAATTTTGCAGATTTTGATTCCTGCTTTAGGAGGCGCTAAATATCCTCCATGAATCAGACCCAGTTTGCCGGTCTCAAGGTTTCTGTTGGCGGAGACGATGACCTTTCCGTCCGGCTTCACCACTTCAATCTTAATGAGATCTGGATACGAGGCGAACTCACTGATCAATAGTTCAATTTCATCGTAATTTTCTGTCACCAATTCGTCAGTTAACGCATTGACCATCCCGTGGGATATCTCGTCGGAATGCTGTATTACCATACGAGTGGTCAACTTGCTCTGTTCAGAAGCTGTATAAGCTCCAAGAACGATCACAGACAGTGCAGATATTCCGGCACAAAGCAGAATGAGCCGACTGTAAAGGTTATGGCGTAAACTTTTCATCACTGTCTTCAACGAAAAATTTATCGAGCCTGAGAGTTTCCAATCCAGCATAATCGCGGTCGTAATCGACTCTTACCGGCTTTTGCATCTGGATATCATCGAACATCGGTTCATTAGCTGGATCGCTGGCCAGCTTGATGAGCGCAAGAATCACCTTTTCCCTTACCTCATCCGGCATTCTTGAACTGGCCGCAAGCGGATGGGGACACGTACTCGGTGTCACATACAGGATCCGCAACTGACTGCGCACTTCGATCGATTCACGGTCGAATGTATTATTGATGCCCCCTCCCGCGACTACGTCTTCAAGTAAAACGTTACGGTAGACGTTACCATGGGTGTTCACGTACTTAGGTATCACCTTTATTCCCTTGGAAGCCAGTATTGCTCTAATGTAAAGCGATGCAGCGAAAGCATTCGGTGAGGGAAACGCCAATTCCTTTCCATCCAACTCATCAATCGAACGAATTAAAGAATCATTCTTGACGACAATAATCCCTTTTAACGGCAAATACGAGTCGCGGACCAATCCTGTATAACCTAGCCGCTTCCTTGCCAAGATAAAATGATAGGGGTTCATGAATGCAAAATCGGGCTTCCCTTTAAACAAATCCGACTCAAAAGCTGTAATGGTCGGAGGGATCTTTAATTCAAAAGTAAATCCGGTTTCCTTACTAAGTCTTTGAAGAACGGGTATCCAGGCTCGATGAATTGAAACTGGCGATGTCTGCGGGACGACATAAAAAGTATAAGGCTTATTTACTTGATTCGCCTGACCATGGATGGAAACGAACAGTGATACACCAAGGACGAAAATCTTAATCCAATCCACCGAAATCGATCTTAACACTTCATGGGTCCTTGTTATTATTGTATGAGATTGTCTGATTTTAATTTATCAGCATCATTTCAATTGCACAAATAAGCCCTGCCAAATGCGCTTAATACGAGAAATGAAAGACCGTGAAGGCTTTTCGACCATTCACGCTGACCACGACTCTGTTTGAAAACTTAGCATCCAGCAACCATGAATCTCGTTGAATCCATTTTAAACATATTTAAACAAATTTCAAAAGAAAATGATACAACACCCTGATAGTGAAGAATTAATCGAACAAAATGATCCTATTGTCAACAAATAGGTAAAAAGGTCAATCGGTTTGAACGACAACCGGTTTTGATTAAGGGAACAAGCCTTTAGTCGAGAACCGTTATTTTCTCGGAAAGATGGACAAACCGTTCAACGGGGGTCACCCAGACCATCCCGTCCCCGATCCGCCCCGAATATCCGACCTCGACCAAAAGATGCAATATTCCTTCTGCCAGGTGGTCTGGCACGACTGTCGTGATAAGCACTTTTGGACTGTAGTTCACGAAGTCCTCCAGTATCCCAAGCTTATACATGGCCAGGTTCTCACCCGAGTCTTCAACTTCAGAAACGACCATGCCTTGGAAACCCTTTATATTTCGAAGTGCCGACCTTATTTTTGGCAGTTTGCTATGTTGAATGACCGCCTTGATTTCTTTCATCTCAACTCCTTCAAAAAGAAATTATCTATTTAGGTGGCTCTTCATGACATCAGAAAAGTGCGAATGCACACTTTCGGAACGGCAGTAAGAGCTCACGGCTAATGGAACCGTTGAACAGGAGGTGCCATTGAAAGAATAAGCAAGGCTCAGGCCAATCGACCTGACATGGGTGTCAATTACTCGCGCCGCCAGCTTGTTCCTTGTGGCGTGTCTTCAAGGATGATGCCATTCTCCGCAAGTTCTTTTCGGATACGATCCGCTTCAGCAAAATTCCTAGCCTTACGTTGGTCGATGCGCTCTTGGATCAGCTGATCGATTCGTTCAGAGGTCAATCCATTTTCAGATGATTCACCCCCCTTCAGGAACGAATCAGAATCACGTTGCAATAACCCCAGCACCCCAGCCAAGCCTTTAAGGAGCGCAGCCGTATGTTCCGATCTGGATTTGTTCAGATCATTCACAAGATCAAACAAAAGGGCAAATGCTTCTGGCGTATTGAAATCGTCGTCCATTGCATCCTTGAATTTTTGGGCCACAGGATCAGACCAGTTAATTTCTGAATTACTGAATTCAAATCCGCGAAGCGCAGTATAAAACCGTGTAAGACCTTGCTTGGCATCGTCAAGATGCTGATCTGAATAATTAAGGGGACTTCGGTAATGGGCTCGAAGAATGAAAAACCGAACGACTTCCGGATCATATTTTTCAAGCACTTCACGTATCGTGAAGAAATTTCCAAGCGACTTGGACATCTTTTCGTCATCCACACGCACAAAACCATTGTGCATCCAATAATTAACGAACTTGCAGTTATGTGCGGCCTCGGATTGGGCGATTTCGTTTTCGTGATGAGGGAACTGAAGATCCTGGCCGCCTCCATGGATATCAAAATGCCGGCCTAAATGGTGGGCACCCATCACGGAACATTCAATATGCCAGCCTGGACGGCCTTTACCCCATGGGGAATCCCAACTTGGCTCATTTGGCTTGGCAGATTTCCACAGCACGAAGTCCATCGGGTCCTTCTTGAAGCTATCCACTTCGACACGCTCTCCCGCCCGAAGATCCTCAAGTGACTTTCCGGAGAGTTTTCCATATTCATTGAATTGATTTACAGAATAAAAAACGTCTCCATTCGCGGCATGATAAGCAAAGCCTTTCTCGATCAATGCCGAAATCATTTTTATCATTCCATCAATGTAGTCGGTTGCACGCGGTTCCAGATCCGGTCGAATGATCCCCAGTTTCGCAGAGTCCTCATCCATGGCCGAAATGAAGCGGTTCGTCAGTTCGTGTATGGTTTCATTATTTTCATTTGCACGCTTGATGATCTTATCATCGATATCCGTTATGTTCCGCACATAGGTGACGTCAAACCCGCTTGTCCTCAACCAGCGGTTGACCATGTCGAAAACCACCATGACACGGGCATGTCCAAGATGACAGAAATCGTAAACAGTCATTCCACATACGTACATTTTGATTTTGCCAGGGTCTATCGGCTCGAAGACTTGCTTTTCTCTGGCCAATGTATTGTATATTTTTAGCATTTTGTCACCCAGTTTTATAATATTGAAGGATATCCAGTTAGCGTTTGACGCTAAATATCTATGTTTATGCATTGATCTATTGGTGCAAGCATAGGCTTTTTGATAGAATCAACGACTTAAGAAAACTGCAAAAAGTATATCACAATGCCTTATTCACGCGTTTTATCGGTTTGCATCCTTTTTATTTATTCAATAATTGTTTCCGGTACAGCAATTGCTGATGACTTAAAGGATATCGCCCAACAGGCAAGCCAGGGACAAGAATCCGCTGCCATGGATCGTTTGAATGCCCATATCAGTGCCAATCCCACTGACGTTCAGGCACTATTTATGCGAGGCGTGATGCTCGCTGATGAGAACCATAAAGACGAAGCGATCAAAGCGTTCACAGAACTTACCGAAAAATACCCTGCCCTTCCTGAACCCTATAACAACCTTGCCGTTCTCTATGCGGATCAGGGACAGTACGAAAAAGCCAGGAAAGCCCTTGAAAGTGCAATCAAGACACATCCAAGTTATGCGATAGCACATGAGAATCTCGGTGACATTTACGCCAAAATGGCTTCGGAGGCATACGGAAAAGCGCTTCAACTCGACGGAAGCAATGCAAGAGCTCAAAACAAGCTGATGATGATCAAAGATCTGTTCAGCGTGTCGAACAGGAACCCTCAACAGGCAGCAACCGCCACAGCTTCATCATTAAAGCCCGTTCTGTCGAAACCTGAAAATGCCACGCCAATCATGCCGATTCGACGGGCCGAAGTCACCAAACCCATCGAACCGAAGTCTGCAGAACCTGAAAACCCGGCTAAAGATGACACTCAAAACAAACCTGACTCTGAGGCTATCCGTTCGGCAGTCGTGTCCTGGGCAAATGCCTGGTCAGCAAAGCACGTCGATACTTACCTGAGCGCATATGCATCAAGTTTCAAGGCACCCGATGGTCAAAACAGGACGGAATGGGAAAAGACTCGTCGTGACCGTATCGATAAACCCGAGAAAATCGTGGTGGAGGTCTCCAACCTGCACATCATCATGATCGACAATAACCATGCCAAGGCAGCCTTCAAACAGTATTATCATTCCGGAAGTTTGTCGAAACACACGGTCAAGTCACTCTTTATGGTTAAAGAGGACGGAAGTTGGCTGATACAACAGGAAATAACTGAACGATAGTGAACAAGAAGATAGCAATTGAACGGATGTCGAAGATTAAATCTCTTTTTCTGATCGCCTGTGTGACTTGTTTTGCGTTCTCTTTGGACGTATGTGCGGACGGCATTCGTGTGCCCAATAACATTTCAGGCAAGCATACTGAAGATCTGCTGGTAAAAAGTCTCATGGAGATAACGGAAGGCCATCTGAACCAAGCGCTCGACACCGTCAATCTGTTGCTCCAGTCGACTCCCAACTTCCGGTTAGCTCAACTCGTTCGAGGTGACCTGCTGATGGCTCAGGCGCAGCAGTTCCAGTCTTTCGGAAGCGCATCTTCGACGTCTGAAGATGTCTCAGACCTTAGAGACGAGGCAAAAAAACGAATCGAGCATTATCTGTCCGCCTCGAAATCTGACAAGCTTCCTGATGTAATATGGCAGTTTAGCAACGAGCAAAAATATGCGATCGTCGTCGACGTCGACAATTCACGCCTCTACCTCTACAGTAATAATGACGGAAAACCAGAATACGTTGCTGACTACTATGCGACCATTGGCAAGAACGGTTTTGAAAAACACACGCAAGGCGACAAACGCACGCCACTTGGCGTATATTTCACTGCGCCCAAACTGACGAAGAAGCTCGACGAGATGTACGGAGACGCAGCCTTTCCCTTAAATTATCCAAATGAATGGGACAGGCGCCTTGGCAAGACAGGAAATGGCATCTGGCTTCATGGAACGCCTCATAACACCTACAGCAGAGCTCCCCAGGCAAGCGATGGTTGCATCGTCGTCTCCAACGAGGACCTGAATTCAATGATGGATATTCTTCAGAAAGGCAAGGTTCCGTTTATCGTTGCGAACCACCTGCAATGGATCCAGAAAGAAGCATCCCAGGATGAAAAGAAAGACTTAATGGACTCAATCGAAACCTGGCGCAAAGATTGGCAATCACAAAATACCGATATCTACTTATCCCATTATTCCACTAGCTTTTCTAACGGCGAAATGAACTTTAACCGCTGGTCATCTGAAAAGAGAAGGATTCAATCAAGCAAACCCGATGTCACCATTAAAATTTCAAATATGAGCGTTTTTAGCTACCCGGGCAGCCCAAACAAAATGGCAGTTGTTACGTTCGACCAGAGTTTCAAGAGCAACGTGCTTGATAGCCAAATGACAAAAAGGCAGTATTGGGTCAAGGAGAACAATCATTGGAAAATCATTTACGAAGGTTCTGCATAGTCTGTTGCAACATTATCGCTGTTCTTAATATAAACTAGTATCTAAAGGAAAAATCGTGGTTAAACTTCATACAAATTTTGGCGTTATCACCCTGGCACTTGATGAAGAAAAAGCGCCCATTACGACTGCCAATTTTATCCAATATGTAGAAAACAACTTCTATAACGGAACAATTTTCCACCGAGTAATCGATGGTTTCATGATTCAAGGTGGTGGATTCCAGTCCAACATGCAGCAGAAACCAACCAACAATCCCATCAAGAACGAGGCAAATAACGGCCTTTCGAACAGCAAATACACGATCGCCATGGCTCGCACCCCCAATCCGGATTCGGCTAGCAGCCAGTTCTTCATTAATGTCGCTGACAATGACTTTTTAAACTTTACCGCCCCGACTTCCCAGGGATGGGGTTATTGCGTCTTTGGCAAAGTTACTGAAGGCGCCGATGTCGTTGACCAAATCGCCAAGGTCAAGACCGGCAGTCGCAGCGGTCATCAGGATGTCCCAGTCGAAAGCGTGATCATCGAACGCGCTGAGATTTGCTGACGCTTGAAACGATAACGTTCCACTGGAAAAGTTAAAGCTGGCAAACCCATGATACGAGTCGGGAAGCAAAACAAGCCTATTTTGTTTATTTCCGACTTGCATCTTTGTCGAACAAGACCGCAGATAACTCGACTCTTTCTCGACTTTCTGTCGTCTTTACCTCGTGAAACAGACGCGTTATACATATTGGGTGATCTGTTCGAATACTGGGCAGGAGACGACGATATCGATGATGCGCTTAACACGACCATCGCGGAGCATTTCCTTAACCTGGCCAAGACTGGAACTCAAATCTTCCTGATGCATGGCAATCGGGATTTTCTTATATCGGACAGCTTCTCTCAACGAGCGGGTATAACGATTCTTAAAGATCCCTCGCTTATCGTGTCACACGGGAAAAGAATATTGCTCAGTCATGGCGATAGCCTATGCACGGACGATGTGGCCTATCAAGCGTTCCGTCAACAAGTCAGGAGCCCGTCCTGGCAGGCAGCATTCCTTTCACAATCACTTGCATCAAGAAAAGCCCTTATCGAGAAACTTCGAGAACAAAGTGAAATTGAAAAATCAAACAAATCGGAATCGATCATGGATGTCAACAGCGAGGCTGTTTCAGAAATGATTCGTGAATTCGGCCACCCCGACGTTCTGATTCATGGCCATACCCACAGGCCTGGACAACACCGGATACAGAAAGACGGACACATGACTGAAAGATGGGTTCTGGGAGACTGGTACGAACAGGGAAGTTGCATAAGGCTTGATGAAAATGGCCTCAAAGCCTTACCGATAAGGGCTGACAGGCAATCCTTGCCATGAAGAAGCTTATCGTCTGCGTCAATCAGCGAGTCAATCCTGGCCTGCCCTCCTGCGGCGCAAGAGGCAGTGAAGCGATTGCCATGGCGATCGAAAAAGATATCCATGACAAGCAACTGCCTATTGAACTCGATCGAACCCTGTGCCTCGGCCGCTGTGAAAATGGACCGAATCTAAGGCTGGCTCCGGGAGGAAAGTTCTTCTATGGCGTTTGCCTGGAGGATTTACCAGATATCCGCGAGGAGATCAAAGCATTCCTGAACGACAAAGACTGACTTGAAAAAGGGTCAGGCCTGATAGCCCGGAATCAAAGACTCATCCACCTCGTCAATCTGCGCGGGTTCAAGGAATCGGCGAGCATACTGCAGGTAAATCTTTTCACGGATAAACATATCAAACAGATCCGGATCTACGTGGTTGTCCAATTTCATACGTCCCAGTATGTTCAAGGACTCAGACAAGGTCTTGGCCTTCTTGTATGGCCTATCCCATGAAGTCAACGCCTCAAAAATATCCGCGATCCCCATGATTCGGGCTGGAACCGACATCTGAGCGCGGGTCAGACCGCGGGGATACCCGTGACCATCCATTCGCTCGTGGTGATTGCCTGCGTATTCCGGCACGCGCTTTAGATCTTTTGGATAGGGCAAGGCCTCAAGCATGTTTATCGTTACCTGGCTATGACTATTGATGATCGCCCGCTCTTCAGGAGTAAGCGTGCCTTTAGTGATATTCAGATTGTAGACCTCATCACTGGTGAGAAAAGCAACCACGTTGCCAGATTTATCCTTAAATGGATAGGAAGCGATTTCTCGAACACGGCTCTGCTCCTTATCCGTCATCATCTCGGTACCGTAGTTCATTCTCTTAAGAAACTCGCAATCCTCATCGAGCTTTTTGCTCAAATTGTCGAATCGTTCCTGAAGGGAGACCACTTCAAGATGCTGACCTTCTCTTACCGCCTGAATCTGCTTCTGCAGGGAATCGCATTCAGCCTGCTTCTTCAACAACTCAAAACGCTGCTCAATGAGGTCGATGCGATCATAAATCGTTGACAGTTTTGTCGCCTTATCCATTACGGCTTCAGGCGTCGTCACTTTTCCGCAATCATGAAGCCATGCAGCAATTCTCAACTCGTACATTTCCTGCTCGGTCAAATCGAACTCTTTCAATTCGCCGATCTCGGATTGGCATGCGGCCTTAGCCATCATCATGGCCAACTCGGGAACTCGCTGACAATGCCCTCCGGTATAAGGTGATTTTTCATCGATTGCATCCGCGATTAGTTCAATAAACGACTCAAAGAGCTGCTTCAATCCCACAATCAACTTGTAATTCGTCAGGGCGACCGCAGCCTGGGAGGCCAAAGACTCGACAAGGCGCTGGTTTTCCTTTGAAAAAGGGATGATCTCCCCTGTTTCCGGGTCCAAGGCATTGATTAACTGCAAAACACCGATAATCTCGTTTTCATGATTCTTCATCAGCACCGTTAAAAAGGATTTCGAACGGTAACCCGTCACTTTGTCGAAATTCCGTGTTCCGGAGAAATCGAATCCTTCGGCTTCGTAGGCATCAGCTATATTGACCGTGCACTCCTTTAAGACTGCATAGGCTGCAACCATAGTCAAATTAGGTTTATTGTCTTTGAGGTAAAGCGGGAGCGGGGAAAATGGGATATCAAGACCTGTCGAGCCGCCCAAAGCCAGCTCGAGGCTGTCAGTGCGCATGATCTCAAATTTCAGGTGATTGTCATTAGTCATGGTGTAGAGCGTCCCACCATCTGCGTTGGTTATTTCTTTGGCACCCAGCAGAATCATTTCTATGAGTCTCTGGTTGTTATGCTCGGCCGAAAGGGCTACGCCGATTTCATTCAAGCGTTCAAGTCTATGAAGTAATTCCTGCTGTTTATTCATGGCTACCATGATTGCTCTCTTAAAAATCTCTTCTAATTAACAAACTCCTTTATATTAAGGCTGAAACTTACTGATTAGTCAAGGAAAATTGCATTTTAATGCCACTGAGTTCAATAATATCCAGATTTTTTAACATCATGGGTCTGATACCAATCGGATTTTCATTTACTTTAGGAAAACTTTTGCCTTCCAGATGCGTGATGAAATAGTAATCCGTTCGTTTCGTTATCACCGCAACCTGCTCCCCTGTCTTACCGAGTGTGGTCATGACTTTGGTGAGCACAAGCTCCTTGGATGGACTGGCCCCGTTCAGGACTCTGATGCTTGCTTTCCTGTCGCCGGCCTCGGCATGGATGGACCGGTGGTTATCGCCTTGGGAATGACCGGTCATAACGGTGGTGTCAAATTTCGACTTCTGCCGGGGACTTGATGCAGGACTGACCAGCATGGTTCGTTCGAACTGAATATTCGGTTTGAATGACTTTCCTACATTCAGTGCGGATTCATTATAGTAGCGCAGCTCAAATTTACCGAAACCGATGACGTCATTGTGCTGCAGAACCCGTTTAGTGACCGCTAACCCATTGACTTTGGTTCCATTCGTACTATGGTTATCCTCCAGGAAAGAATCCTTTCCTATGGTGAGGATAGTTGCGTGATTGCCGCTTACAGCCAGATTATCGATGTGGATATCGCTTTCAGGACGCCTGCCTATCGTAAGACGCTCCTTATTGATCGGATATTCAGCGATGAAGCCACCTTCGAGTGAAAAAATAAGTTTTGCCATATCACTTAGCCCATGGAATTAGATTTTCATACCATTTACGCTTCACATATTCACGTTGAGCGGAAAAATCATTCAGTATTTTTACGATAATGATCGAGATGTTGTCTTGACCGCCTTTGCTGTTTGCAAGATTAACAAGTCGATTTGCCGCGAACGTTAAATTAGCATGCAAAGCAGATAAGGTTAAGCGAATTTCCTCGTCATCGACAAAATCTGTCAGCCCGTCCGAACAGAACAAATACACGTCTCCGACTTCGACATCGTATGCATGCATGTCAAGATCGACTTCAGGCTCGATTCCCAATGCCCGGGTAACAAGGTTACGGTTCTCGGAGTTGTATGCCTGCTCCTTGGTGATCAGCCCTTCGTTAAGCTGCTCCTGAACATAGGAATGATCCTCCGTGATTTGAGTAAAAACCTCATTTCTGAACCGATAGACCCTGGAATCGCCAACATGGGCACTGATGAGTTTATTGTCTGAAAAAAGCCCTAGGACTACGGTCGTGCCCATCCCGGCGCATTCCGGATAATGGTTCGCGATCTCGTAGATCGAACGGTTTGCCCGATCAACCGATTCCTTCATTAACTGTTGACTGGCCTTTAGAGAAGATTCCGAATCCATCAACTCCGGCTCGAAGCCGAGAAGACTTTCCTTAAGATCGGAAACTATCGTGAGAACGGCGATCTCACTCGCGACCTCTCCTGATTTATACCCACCCATTCCGTCAGCCAGTGCGACAAAGCCGATTGACATATCGCTCGCCACCATGTCTTCATTACGTTCTCGGACTAGGCCAACATCCGTTATGCGCACGACTTCAATTACATCGGTAAGGTCCATATCATCAAATCCCTTTGATTTCGGAGATTCAAAAACTAACGATCCATTCAAGCGATCTTATGACGATTTACGTTTAATTTCGCTTGGACGCGCTTCTGCCGCGACTTTATCCAGCACGCCATTCACGTACTTATGCCCGTCGGTGCCTCCGTAGATCTTTGCCAACTCCACACCTTCATTGATAGCAACCCGGTAAGGTATGGACAAATCAAAAATCAGTTCATAGGATGAGATACAGAGAATGGCGTGTTCGATAGGACTCAATTCAACAATCGGTCTGTCGATAAAAGCACCAATACGGGTATCGAGTTCACTCAACTTCTCATAGACCCCTTCGAGCAACTGATGAAAATAATTTTCATCCGCTTTAGAAAAATCAGGATCCTCATCAAGTTCAATTATCAGCTGACTGAGCTTCTTTGGACTGACAAAATTCTGATAGATGGCCTTAAGTACAAGCTCCCTTGATTTTCGGCGATTTTTTGAAGTCTTAGGGACCTTGTTCACTGCCGGTTTTGTTGTGTCTTTGTTCATAGTCTCTTCAATAGATTTACCATCTCAATGGCAACTTCGGCCGCTTCGGCACCTTTGACACTCATCCTGGACAAGGCTTGCTCATCATTCTCAGTTGTCAGGATCGCATTGGCGATCGGCAACCCTGAATCGAGTTGCACTTCTGAAATACCCCGAGCGGATTCGTTAGAAACGATCTCGAAATGGTAGGTTTCACCCCGCACGATCGCTCCCAGCGCAATCAAGGCATCAAATTTCTCGCTGTTCGCCATTCTTGAAAGCACAACGGGCGTTTCCAGGGCGCCAGGAACCGTAGCCAAAGTAACATTCTCAGGACTGACGCCAAGTTCTTTTAACCTGGTCTCACAGGCTTTCAGCAAGCCCTCGCCAATCTCCGGATTGAATCGGGACAACACGATACCAATTCGAACATCACTGCCATCTAAACCAATTTCAAGTTTCTTCAAGATTCTTTCCTATTCCTCAACACGTTGTACCTTTTTCGATGAATTTTCTCATAAGATGAAATAATACCACTAAGCAACTTGGTCTGAGTCCGCCATTGCATGAATAGTAATAATCATCGTGTTATTTTGGGTTATCAAGTCCAACTACCTGCGTCCTTGAAAACCATTTCACCGACATTCAGAGCCTTTTCAAACGCCTTGGACCCAAAGGGAGGTGAAAGGGTAAAATATTTCTCGATTTTTGTCATATAAGTGTCATATCATCGTCATATAGTACGTAAAATTTTGTAGCTTATGATCTGATGAAAAGGTACGACTATGCCAGCTAATATCCTTGTGGTTGAAGATGAACCAGCGATTCAAGAGCTGCTCGCTCTAAACCTGACCCAAGCAGGCCATAATCCTATTCGAGCCCTGAGTGTCGAACAAGCCCAATCTCTGATTCGTGAAACCCTTCCTGACCTGATCATCCTGGACTGGATGTTGCCAGGCATGAGTGGTATTGAATTCGCCAGAAAGCTGAAATCCGATGACTTCAGCAAGGCCATTCCGATCATCATGCTGACCGCTCGCGGTGAAGAAGTGGATAAGATCCGCGGTCTGGAAGTCGGCGCGGACGATTACGTTACAAAACCATTCAGCCCCCGTGAACTCAATGCTCGCATCAAAGCCGTTCTGCGCCGCCGGTCTCCGCAAATGACCGACGATCCAATTGAGGCGAACGGTCTGAAACTCGACCCCACCACGCACAGAGTCACCAGCAACGGCACATCCCTTGATCTGGGTCCAACCGAATTCAGACTCCTGCATTATTTAATGTCCAATCCCGAACGCGTTCATTCAAGAAGTCAGGTACTCGATCGCGTCTGGGGAGACCGTGTGTTTGTTGAAGACCGTACCGTTGACGTTCATATCCGCCGCCTGCGCCTAGCGCTTGCCGATACGGGTCATGAGAACCTGATTCAGACCGTTCGAGGTGTTGGTTACAGATTCTCGGCGCAGTAGTTATAATAGTCGATTCATCATCTTAAAACTGTATCCTTGTGCAAGACGTCCGTTGGAAAGTTCTTTGGCTTGGCTTCACCTTATTATTAGCTAGCCTCATCGTATGGGCCCTGACGGATAAGGTCATCGCCCTGGTTTTCCTTTGCACAGGACTCATCGCATACCTTTACAATCATCTTTATTGGCTGAACAAACTCCTGAATTGGTATAAAGACCCCGACATCTCGACCATGCCTATCGGGTCAGGATTATGGGAAAACGTCTTTGCTGCAATTTACCACGAACAGCGCAGACATTCCCGCGCGCTCAATCAACTAAATAGCACGCTAGAGAAATTCCGATTGGCATCCAGTGCCATCCCGGATGCAGTCGTGCTTCTGAATGCCAGCAACCAGATCGAATGGAGCAATTATCCGGCGCAGACGCTGTTAGGCATCGACTTAAAAAAAGACATGGGCCAGCCCATCGTTTACCTCGTGAGACACCTTGATTTTATAAAGTACCTGAATAGCCATGCTTTTAAAGATCACATAAAAGTCAAATCCTGGATCAATCAGGAATCCACCCTGGAAATTCAGATTATCCCCTTTGGCAACAATCAGAAGCTCGTGGTGTGCAAGGATGTCAGCCAGGTAGACAAATTAGAGCACATGCGCCGCGATTTCATTGCAAACGTATCCCATGAATTGAGAACGCCCCTCACCGTTGTGGGAGGATTCCTTGAAACGCTTGGCGACATCAAAGGGGCGGTTCCTGAACATATTCAGAATTACTTCTCGATGATGCAGGATCAGACTAACCGGATGCGTTACCTGATCGAAGACCTGCTCGCACTCTCCCAACTCGAAAGCAGCGCCAATGCGCCGGAAGAGAGCGAGATCGACATCTCGGCCCTCTTAACCATGGTTCTCAATGAAGCCAAGACCTTAAGCAAAGGTCGCCATGAGATCACCCTCCATGCCGATCCTTCAATTGATCTGATTGGATCGCCTCAGGAATTTCATAGTGCGTTCGGCAATCTTGTCAGCAATGCTATTCGTTATACCCCTGATGGAGGGGAGATTTCCTTGAATTGGAAGATGCGCGGGCAGGATGCGGTTTTTTCAGTTGTGGACACCGGGCTAGGAATCGAGCAAAAACATATCGACCGACTTACCGAACGATTCTATCGCGTAGACCGAAGCCGCAGCCGACAAACGGGAGGAACCGGCCTTGGCCTTTCCATTGTCAAACATATACTGACCAGACATCAGTCAAGACTCGAGATAGAAAGCGAATTCGGTAAGGGAAGCACATTTAGCGTCGTGCTGCCAAAATCAAGAATTATCCAGAAAAAGGTTCCCCAACCTACCGCCTGAGAACTTAACTGGGTTCCCATGAGTGGTTAATTGGTGATAGGTTCGAGCGGTTTTCTATCGGATGCAGGGTTAGCTGATTGACTACCCGGCTTGACACTGGATTTAGGAAGGTCAGGCTGATGACTGGTCATAACTCCAGTCGAGACCGCACGATTGACCGTGCCCGGTCTTTCTTCACCCGGCAATGGAACAACGAGCATGCCGGGCTCGAGACTCTCCTGGGGGAGAACGATCAGCGGGGATACTTTGGGTACTGTCTTGCTTGGGGATGCCTGAGGAAGGACCGTGGCGCTGCCGACATCATCGCCATTTAAACCGGAGGCATATCCCAACCCATCCGCATAACAGAAACCTTGCAGGTTCAAAAATCCAACTAGCAGCATCTTAATAACGTTTTGCATGAAAATCGATTGCTAACTTCGCCCGTCCCTGATTAGAGAAGGACCTTTTCAATCCCGCCATTATTCGCATTTTCCACGTACTCCTGCATCCAATTCTCGCCAAGGATATGCTTTGCCATCTCGACCACAATGTAATCCGCCTGTATGCCTGTATCCTCCCCATAGCGAGCAAGACCCTGCAAGCAGCTGGGACAAGAGGTGAGTATCTTGATATCCTGCTCCGGAGCGCCAGGGGTCAACCCCATCTTCTCCATGCCTTTCTCAAGCTCCTCCTGTTTACGCATCTTTACCTGAGTCGCTATATCCGGACGCGCCACAGCAAAAGTGCCTGACTCACCGCAGCATCGATCATTCAATGCAACATCTTGCCCCATCAATGCATTGGTGACTTTAAGGGGTGAATAGGTCTTCATTGGCGAGTGGCAAGGATCATGGTACATGTAACGGGTACCGGTCAAACCTTCTATCTTCAAACCTTTTTCCATCAGATACTCGTGAATATCGAGCAATCGGCAACCGGGGAAGATCTTCTCGAACTGATAACGTTGAAGTTGATCCATGCAGGTGCCGCATGAAACGATGACCGTCTTGATATCAAGGTAGTTGAGCGTGTTTGCAATACGATGGAATTGCACCCTGTTCTCGGCGGTGATCTGGCTTCCCTTATCGTGGTTACCGCTTGAAGTCTGGGGGTACCCGCAGCACAGATAACCCGGAGGAAGAACCGTGATTGCTCCAACCTCGTACAGCATCGCCTGAGTAGCCAGCCCTACATTGGAGAAAAGTCGCTCTGACCCGCAGCCAGGGAAATAGAAAACGGCATCCGAATCCTCCCCAACCTTCTTGGGATTGCGGATGACCGGGACCATCGTATCCTCTTCAATGCCAAGCAAAGCCCGTGAGGTTTTCGCGGGCATGGATTTTGGCATCGGTCTGTTAAGGAAATGGATGGCCTGCGCCTTGATTTCCGGCTTACCGATCGTGGACGGGGGTCTTTTCTTGAAGCCTCGGAGCAATCCGAATTTTTTTGAAATATCGTGCGCCCATATCTGTACTTTGTAACCAATCCCCACCATAAAGTGACGCATGAGCTTGATGGTGGCCGGATCTTTTATATTCAGGAATGTCATCGCGAGGGCAGTGCCCGGGTTGAAATGCTTCTTACCTTGCTCCCTAAGGAAATTCCGCATCGCGATCGACACATCACCAAAATCGATGTCGACCGGGCAAGGCTTCTCACAACGATGACATACCGTGCAATGATCGGCCACGTCATTGAATTCATCAAAATGCCTGAGTGAAATACCCCGTCTTGTCTGCTCCTCGTACAAGAAAGCCTCAATTAGCAACGAGGTGCCGAGTATCTTGTTTCTTGGACTATAGAGCAGATTGGCACGGGGAACATGGGTCGTGCAAACCGGTTTGCATTTGCCGCAACGCAAACAGTCACTGATGGAATCAGCGATCTCCCCGATCGCCGACTGCTCCATGATGATGGACTCCTGCTCAAGCAAACCGAAGCTCGGGGTATAGGCCATGTCAAGGCCGGACCCTGCCATCAGCTTACCCTTGTTAAAGCGGCCCTCGGGGTCAACTTTTGCCTTATAAGCTGCAAAATTGGACAGTGTCTTTTCGTCGAGGAACTCCATCTTGGTGATTCCGATCCCATGCTCACCTGAAATCACACCGTCCAGGTCAAGGGCAAGCTTCATGATACGCGCCACCGCCGCATGCGCCTCCTGCATCATTTCATAATCATCTGAATTCACAGGAATGTTCGTGTGAACGTTACCATCACCGGCATGCATATGCAGTGCAACAAAAACACGGCCCTTGAGAACCTGTTTCTGGATCTCATCGCAGCGTTCGAGTATTTTCAGGAACGCGCGTCCGGTGAAGATATCATGCAAGGGTTTTTTTAATTCCCGCTTCCAGGAAATGCGAACCTGATGCTCCTGCACAGCCCGGAAAACATT
>CAIPBJ010000014.1 GCA_903863255.1 uncultured Methylophilaceae bacterium | reverse complement strand
TATCCTCAGAAGCGACCTGGATGAATCGTTAATCTGGCGAAGATAACCGTGCATCTCGCCTAAATCGTTGCTTTCAAGAGCGAGTTCTGACAGGCCGATCACGCCGCTCATCGGGGTTCGAATCTCATGCGACATGTTCGCGAGGAAGTTGCTCTTGGCCTGGTTCGCGGTTTCGGCTTTTTCCTTGCTCTTGAGGATTTCTATTTCCGCGGCTTTTCTCACGGAAATGTCAGTGTGCGTGCCGATCATTCGAAGCGGGTTCCCTTCCTCGTCAACCCTTACTAACTTTCCTCTTGCAAGGATCCATTTCCAGGATCCGTCCTTGCAGCGCATGCGAAACTCAACCGAGTAGACTTCCTTTCCTCCGGATATGTAGTCGCCGATGACTTTCTTCACCCTTTCACTGTCATCCGGGTGCAGATGCTCGATGAAGGCACTTCCCGTATTAGGAAACTCCTCATCCGTAAAACCCAGCAACTCTTTCCATCGCTTGGAAAACAGGGCCTCGTCAGTCTTGATGTTCCAGTCCCATACCCCGTCTCCTGACCCCTCAAGAGCAAATTGCCAGCGTTCTTCACTTTCAAGAAGTTGTTTCGTTCGCTCCTTGACCTGTTCGTTGATGCCCTCCGACCTTCTGGCTAAGGTAAACAATAAGATACTGATGAGCGCGCTGATCGTTGCTCCTATGCCAAGTTCGATCCAGCTCTCTGAATGTTTATGGTTGATGAAATAGGCATTGGACGGAGATGACTCAAAACGGTAATGCCGTGATCCAAATTCGAAAGAATCCCTGTATAAAACAGGATGCATGCCTTTTGGGAAGTTATCGTAGATCGTTTTGTTTTCTTCGACATCAATGAGCCTTGAATAATGGGAGGATCGCGTCTCAGGCAATAACCTGTCGATGAAATCGCCAACACGCAGGACGGTTAAAACCACGCCTTTGTTCTTAACTCCAAGAAGGAGCAAGATGCCTGCTTGATGCTGGCTTTCCTGTACGAGTGTGATCGGCTCGCTCGTTACCGACTTGCCTGATTCGAGGGCCTTTACCAGAGCTTCCTTGCGTTCGATGCTTGATGCGAGATCAAATCCAATGGCAGGTTCATTTCCTTCCAATGGTTCAACATAGGTCACCGGGAAGTATTCGGAACGATCGGCAGCGCGTTGCAATTTACCCTCGGGGCTGCGATCACGAACTTCAAAATTGGAGGATTCATAATAGGCGCGTTCAGATGATTTGACACGAGGTGCCCACTCTAAAGCCTGGATCATCGGAAAGCGGTGGAATACGTTCGCAACGTAATGATGGAATCCTTCACGGGTTACGGGATGCTTCTCATCGTAAAGGAAGAGGGTGGCCAACTGTTCGAGCAGGAAATCCTGCTGTTCGAGCTCAAACCGTATCTGATTCTCCGAATACACTGACTGTTGTCTGAAATCAGACAGCGAATCATCGTGCTCCCATTGCCGAGTCCAGAAAAAAATCACAATGACAAGTGCAAGCATCAGCTCCAGTGCGACCGCTACGATGAAATAACGATTGGCCAGCAGACTGGTCAGCTTTTTGTTAAAAGGGTGCATTGCTAGACTTTTATTCTAGATTTTATAAGTAATATTACTATAGCAGACACTTAGTTCAAGTGAACCCTTTTTGGGAATGAATTTTGGCGAATCGTTCCCATTCGCCAGCTCCAAGGGTGTGCATGAGGCACTCTATGGATGCATTTTCAGCGGCACGACCATTCGGAAATCCCAATCTAAATCGATTAATACGCCTCTCCACCTTAATGTTAAACAATGGCATATATCGTGCTTTATTGATCAGTAGTAATACTTTTATCTAATTTCGTAATACTTTTTACTGGAAAGGATTCTTTCATGACATCAAGATTTCTAAAGAATGTACTTCGTAACCTTGTCTTTAAGGTGATGTTGCCATTCGTTGCGCTTAGTTTTTCGCTTGCTTCGCAGGCGGAACCCTTAAAGATCGGTTACAGCGACTGGCCGGGCTGGGTTGCATGGCAGGTGGCCATCGATAAAGGATGGTTCAAGGAGGCGGGTGTGGATGTCAAATTCGAATGGTTCGATTATTCAGCCTCAATGGACGCCTTCACCGCTGGAAAACTCGATGCGGTTTTCATGGCTAACGGCGATGCGCTCGTGACGGGTGCCGGCGGTGGTCGAAGCAAGATGATCCTCCTGACTGATTATTCCAACGGGAACGACATGATCATTGCCAAGCCAGGGATCAATTCGCTTGCTGACTTGAAAGGAAAAAAAGTTTCAGTCGAACAAGGCTTGGTGGAGCATCTGTTGCTTCGTAATGCCATGAAGAAAGCAGGCATGAAGGCTGAAGATATCGAGATCGTGAATGCGAAAACAAATGAGCTGCCCCAGTTGTTCCCATCGAAGGACATTTCGGCGGTAGGTGCTTGGGAACCAATAGCGGGTCAGGCTAGAAAGGCCGTGCCCGGCTCGAAGGCGATCGTGACCTCGGCGGATGAACCAGGCCTGATCTACGATGCATTGTGCGTCAATCCTGCAAGCGTCAAGGAACACCGGGCCGAATGGCAGAAGGTTGTGAGTGTATGGGACAAGGTGGTCGCATATATTGAGAATCCTGAGACGCAACCCGATGCGCTGAAAATCATGGCGGCACGTTCAGGTGTCACACCTGCGGAGTACCTGCCTTTACTGAAAGGTACCAAGTTGCTCACGCTTGAGGAAGGCAAAAAGGCATTTGTCAAAGGTCCGGGATACCAATCCATCTACGGGTCAACCGAGGTTGCCAATACATTCAACTGGTACAACCATTCTTACGGCCTGAGCCAGAACGTCTCGAGCTATTTGGATCCCTCGTTCACGAATTCCAACTAAAGGTTCCTGAATCGGCTTTTAGTTAAAACAATTTCTTAATATACGGACAATTTAGAAAGAAAAATTATGAAAATCTCAAGCTTGATTGATCATCGATTATCAAAAGTCATTCTTCCGGTCCTGGCGATCGGGTTTTCAGTAACGGCGCAGGCGGAAGACTCAGATGTCGTGCCAAGTTACAGCCTGGCATACAACGTTGGTGTCGTATCAGACTACCGGGTTCGTGGAATCGCCCAGACATCCCGTGATCCTGCCATACAGGGCGGGATTGATTTTACTTCCAAATACGGCATCTATCTGGGAACGGCATTCTCAAACGTATCCTGGGTGAAGGATCTCAACGGCGCTACAAAAGGCAATGTGGAGCTGGATTTCTATGGCGGGTACCGGGCACAGGTAACGGACACGAATTTTTCGTATGACGTCGGGGTCATCACCTACCAGTACCCAAATAACAATTCAGGGGTGAAAGGCTTCTTTCCGGCTGGAACCTATTCGAACGCCAGTACGGTTGAAGCCTATGCGGATCTGACCTACGGGATCTATACCTTAAAATACAACAGAAGTCTTGGTGATTTTCTTGGTAACGTGAACAGTTCGGGCAGTCAGTACTTTGATTTGAGCTGTGCCCTGGACCTGACACATGGGTACACCCTGATACCCCATATTGGACGTCAGCTGATCCCTCAGCAGTTGAATAATAACGGTGACTATTCGGATATTTCCGCTACGTTGACGAAAGATTTCGGAAACGGTCTGACCGGAACGGCAACCTACCTGGGCACGAACGCAAACAAGCCTTTCTATACGGATATCTACGGGAGGTATCTGGGCAATACCACGTTGACAGTCGGTTTAAGGTATACATTCTAGAATGCAGGGGTTGGAAGCGGTCTGGAATACATAAACGGTCGGATGCATGCATGTCCGACACGATTTGAGAGCAAGTTTCCGGGCCGCACCCTTTAATGACAAATTCAATTTATTAACCAATAGAGTAGCAACAGCAGGCAGTTGCCGGTTAACATGGATACAGAAAACTGAATCAAGTAAAAGGAACCAGAATGAATTTAGCCTCATGGTTTGCAGTTAGAAGGGAACTTTCATCCAAAAAGAGAATGCTTCTAAGTGTCGGTTCGTTCCTGCTTCCGTTGCTGATCTGGTGCATGGTCAGTTACGTGCCGGGGATCTGGCATCCTATGGTGATGATCAGCAATCCGGGGGATGTGGACTATTTCCAGAATGGCATGCTGGTGGACCGAGACGCATTCGATGAGGAGCTCAAGAATATGCAGTCGGCTCACAAAGCCCTGCCTAAGGGCGATCCTGCCAATCCGATCTATCTCCCCGCACCTCATGAAGTGGCTAAGGCTTTCTACACCGGATTTACCACGCCCCCCCAGCAGCAGGATGGACAGTGGTTGCACGAGAGTCTCCTGCATAGTATCAAGATCATTTTCTGGGGATTCGTGTTGTCATCACTCATCGGCGTGCCGCTCGGCATCCTGTGCGGAACCTATAGTGCGATCTCGAGGCTGACCGAACCGTTCGTGGAGTTCTTCCGATACTTGCCAGCGCCTGCATTTGGCGCGCTAGCCGTTGCAGTACTTGGGATCTATGATGGCCCCAAGATAGCCATCATCGTGATAGGGACCCTTTTCCAACAGATACTGATCATCGCGAACACCACACGAAACCTGGATTACGCGTTGATCGAAGCGGCACTGACGCTTGGTACCAACCGGTTCAAGCTGCTTTTTCACGTCATCCTTCCGGGTATTCTGCCCGCCCTTTACCGAGACCAGAGGATCCTTCTAGGCTGGGCGTGGACGTACCTGATCGTAGCCGAGCTGATCGGCACGTCCTCCGGCATCACCTGGTTCATAACCCAACAAGCCCGGTATCAGCATTTTGATAACGTCTATGCGGCAATCATTATGATCGGACTGCTTGGTTTGGGCGGCGACCTCATCCTGGCCGCGATAGGAAAAAGACTATTTCGCTGGGACCGTCCAGCGAACAAGGAGTAGACATGAAGAAAAGCATAGACCTGCCCAGTTACCTCGATCAGTCAGAGGAAGTAAAAGCCCGTTTTGAGCGTCTGAAGTCAAGGGAAGTGATTCTGGAAGTCAAGAATCTCTGCAAGGACTACAAAACCGGCAAAGGATCCGTCACGGCATTGAAGAACGTTAACTTCAAGACCCATCGAAGAGAGTTCGTCTGCGTGATCGGGCCCTCGGGATGCGGCAAGTCGACTTTGATCCGCATACTTGCAGGATTGGAGTCGCATACGTCAGGTGATGTGCTTCTGGACGGGAATCCTGTGACCGGACCCGGCAGAGACCGCGGGATGGTGTTTCAGGGATACACCTTGTTCCCATGGCTCACGGTAAAGAAAAACGTGATGTTCGGCCTGGAAATGAATAACATGAGCGAGACACAGGCTGCGAGTGAGGCAGCGCTCTGGCTCGACATGATCGGACTCGAGAAGTTTGCCAATTCCTATCCGCATGAGCTCTCGGGGGGCATGAAGCAGCGCGTTGCGATCGCAAGGGCTTTGGTCAACCAGCCTCGTATTCTCCTGATGGATGAGCCTTTTGGTGCCCTTGATGCGCAATCCAGGAGCAAGATGCAGTCCCATCTTCTCGAAATTTGGCGCAACGTCGACATCACGGTGCTATTTATCACGCACGACCTTGATGAGGCGATATTCCTTGCCGATCGGATACTTGTCCTGAAAGCCCATCCGGGTGAGGTTCAGGAACTGATCGAGGTTCCCGTTCCGCGTCCGAGGGGGGCGATGCAATTCAACAGTCCCGAGTTCCTGGCCACCAAGGCTAGGCTTGATGAACTGATTCATCCTCCCGTAGTGGAGCAGGATGTGGAAATCGAAGTGAAGCCGCACATGATCCGCTTCACCAATGTGGAAGATAATGTGGAATAGTCTGTATCGTGAGAGTTCAATTACCATAACCCGTTTGGTTGGAGGCAAACAGAATGACACCTAAGAAGAAGAATGGGACCGTTAATCGAATCAGCATCTCCTTGCCTGATGACCTGCAGGCAAGCGTCGATGCCATGGTTGCTCAGCGTGGATTCAATAGCCGATCGCAGGCAATTAACGACATGTTGCGCCAGCACGTGACCGAGCACAAAAGGGTACTTGGGGACGAGGTGATGGCTGGAACCATTACCATCCTTTACGACAATGCAAGAAAAGGATTGCAAAAGAAGCTGGCAGATCTGCAGTATGTGCACCTGGATGAATGCATCAGTTCCCTGCACGTTCATTTGATGGATCATCAAACGATGGAAGTGATCCTGGTTCAAGGGCCCGCGCAAAAGGTCCAGGCAATTGCAGACAAGATCATAACCTTACCCGGTGTGGTAACGGGTCGACTGCAACTGATGGCGGCTGTGATGCCTCCTTTGTATTCAATTTCAGGAAAAATCTAATATGGAAGTTAACAAGCAAGCTATCCTCTGGGAGGAGGTCGTGCCGGGGGGCAATCACTGGTCTGGCATCATGAGGCGGGGAAGTGCGCTACGATTGACCGATCTGGACGGCGGGGCCAATCTCTCGGCGTTGTTCTTCAACCGGGAAGAGAAACTGGAGCGCTACAACATGCCGGATACCTTGAAAGCGCAGCATACGGCTTTCCTTACTGCCGGAAACGTATGTTACTCGGACATGGGAAGGGTGCTGTGCTCGATCATCTCGGATACCGTTGGATGGCACGATACCCTTTGCGGTGTTTCCGATGCGGCGCTGATCAAAAGGAAGTACGGCACTGCGGATTTTGGCACGCACCGAAACGACATGTTCCGCAGTGGGAAAGATGGGCTCCTGATTGAACTGGGTAAATGGGGACTGGGAAAACGTGACCTGGTGTCCAACGTTAATTTCTTCAGTAAGGTCCTCATCGATGAGGAAGGGGTCCTGCACTACCAGTCGGACCACAGTAAGGCAGGTAATCATGTCGACCTTCGTTTTGATATGGACGTATTGGTTGTTCTGTCCGCCTCCCCGCACCCGCTCGACCCGAAACCCTTTTACAAACCGGCATCGGTCAGTCTGACTGCCTGGCGTTGCGGCGAGGCAGGGGATGACGATCTCTGTCGAAACGCCTGTCCCCAGAATCAGCGCGGTTTCATCAACACCCAACGTTTTAATGCGAGTTGACCATGATGACGACAAGTAATCTATCTCCTGAAGATGCAGTATTGGATGAGGTATGCCCGGCTGGCGAACCCTGGATGGGGGTAATAAGCAAAGGCCAGGTCTTTCGTATCCTTGACCTTGAAGGCAACCAGGCCGTCGACACGCTCTTTTATAATGCCAACGATCCTGAAGAAAGATACAGCGCAGTCGATACGATCCAGCGCCAGGGCCGCCTTTACCTGACTACCGGCTCGGTTCTATACAGCAGCGAAGGCAATCCCATGCTGACCATCATTGCGGATACGTGCGGCCGGCACGACACGGTCGGTGGGGCATGCGCGGCGGAAAGCAATACGGTTCGTTATGCGCTTGATAAGCGGTATATGCATAGTTGCCGGGATAATTTCATGCATGCCCTAGCCAACTGCGACTGTGCGCATCATCGAAACATGACCAAGCGAGACATTGCTGCGAACATCAATTTCTTCATGAATGTTCCCGTTGGCCTGGATGGCAGTTTGTCTTTCGCTGACGGCATCTCGGCGGCTGGCAAGTACGTGGAAATGATTGCTGAGATGGATGTGGTCGTGCTGGTTTCAAACTGTCCCCAACTCAACAATCCATGCAATGCCTACAATCCGACACCTGTACGCATGCTGGTCTGGGATAGTCTATAACATCAATGGAGCCGGGACGACCCGGTCTAAAACACAACGAGGCGGGACGACCTGCCCAGAAATGCTGGAGATACTATGTTCAATAAGATTCTTATCGCAAACCGGGGGGAGATCGCTTGCCGGATCATGCGTACGGTAAGAAAGATGGGACTTACCTCGGTTGCGGTCTATTCTGAACCCGATGCAGGCGCAAGGCATGTCCTGGAGTCGGACGAGTCGGTATGCATCGGCCCGGCTCCGGCCTCGGAAAGTTACCTCAATATAGAACGTATCATCGCTGCAGCCAAAGAAAAAGGGGCGCAGGCGATCCATCCTGGCTATGGATTCTTGTCCGAGAATCCTTCTTTTGCTGAAGTTTGCGAAGCTGAAGGGATCGTATTTATTGGACCGACTCCCGGGCAGATGCGTGATTTCGGCTTTAAGCATACAGCCCGTGCACTTGCCCAGATGCATCAAGTGCCGCTGCTTCCGGGAACCGGCTTGTTGACCGATGCCGCCCAGGCCCACGCGGAGGCGCTGAAAATCGGATACCCGGTGATGCTGAAGAGCACGGCGGGAGGAGGGGGTATCGGCATGCAGCTGATCTGGAGCGCCGATCAGCTTGTAGAAGCGTTCGAATCCGTTCAGCGATTGTCTCGGGCGAATTTCAAGGAAAGTGGCGTCTATCTGGAAAAATACGTTCAGTCTGCCAGGCATATCGAAGTGCAGATCTTCGGTGACGGGAATGGCAATGTCATTTCCCTTGGCGAACGGGATTGTTCGGTGCAGCGACGGAACCAGAAAGTGATAGAGGAAACCCCGGCCGCGGGTATTTCGGAAGCGGTTCGTCAAGAACTCTGGCAAACGGCTGAGAAACTGGGACGGGCGGTCAATTACCGTTCAGCCGGCACGGTCGAGTTCGTTTACGATAACGCCTCAGGGAATTTCTATTTTCTGGAAATGAATACCAGGCTCCAGGTGGAGCATGGTGTAACCGAGCTCGTGAGCGGGTTGGACCTCGTCGAGTGGATGATCAGGATCGCAGCAAAGGAACCGCTGCCTGTCGAAAGCTACAAACATCAGCCTCAGGGACACGCCATCCAGGTGCGGGTCTATGCAGAGGATCCAAATAAGAATTTCCAGCCGAGCAGCGGCGTGCTGACCGAAGTGAGGTTCTCGGGGGACGCTCGTATCGACACCTGGGTTGAAAAGGGGACGGAAGTCTCGCCCTACTATGACCCGCTGTTAGCCAAGGTGCTTGTGCATTCGGTCACTAGAGCGGACGCCATAGCAAAATTACGAAGGGTCCTGGCAGAAAGCGACGTATCCGGCATCGAGACCAATCTGGAGTACTTGAGGCAAGTGATGGCAGACAGCGTGTTCCAGGAAGGGAAACAGGTCACGAGTTATCTGAAAAGCTTTAATTATCATCCTGCCACCCTCGACGTGCTCGAGCCGGGCGTGCAGAGTTCGATACAAGACTATCCCGGCCGGTTGGGATACTGGGCCGTAGGCGTCCCGCCATCCGGCCCGATGGATTCGCTGGCTTTCAGGTTGGCGAATCGTCTGACCGGCAACAAGGAAGGTGCCGCCGCGCTGGAATTAACGGTGATAGGGCCCACGCTCAAGTTCAACTGTGATGCGGTCATCTCGATCACGGGGGCGTCGATGGCCTCTGAATTGGATGGCGTGAAACTGGAGTTGTGGCAATCGCATCTCGTGAAAGCCGGAAGCATCCTCAGGATGGGAACCATTCAGGGTGCGGGATGCCGCACCTATCTGGCAGTTCGCGGTGGGTTCAAGGTGCCGGATTATCTCGGCAGCAAATCAACCTTTACCCTGGGCAAGTTCGGCGGTCATGGCGGGCGCACTTTACGGGTCGGCGATGTGCTGCATCTTGAATCCAGGAAAACAGAACCTTCTGAGTTGGCTGTCCTGCCTGGAACCCTCATACCGGAATACGATCATGCATGGGAGGTCGGTGTCCTTTACGGACCTCATGGCGCACCGGATTTCTTTACGGATTCCGATATCGATACGTTCTTCTCGACGGATTGGGAAGTCCACTACAACTCGAACCGAACCGGTGTCCGACTGATCGGCCCGAAGCCACTGTGGGCACGTGAAGACGGCGGGGAAGCGGGTCTGCACCCCTCGAATATCCATGATAATGCGTACGCCATTGGCACGGTGGATTTCACAGGTGACATGCCCGTCATACTTGGACCGGATGGACCCAGTCTTGGCGGTTTCGTTTGTCCTGCGACGATCATTCAGGCTGATTTATGGAAAATGGGCCAACTCAGGCCAGGTGATCAAGTCAGATTCAGGAGGCTGAGTCATTCTGAAGCGGTGCGACTCGAGCAGCAGCAGGATCAGGAGGTCGCTTCATTGAAGAAAGTGGCATTGGCCGAAGCACATCCAATCGAATCCTCTGTCATACCCTTGCCTGATCCTGTCTCCCTGAGCAACACTGAAATCTCGGTCGCATACAGGCAAGCAGGAGATAAGAATCTGCTGGTCGAGTACGGACCCATCGTGCTGGACCTGAATCTTCGCTTCCGAGTGCATGCATTGATGGAATGGCTGGAAAGAAAGACCGTTCACGGTATCCTGGACTTGACTCCGGGGATACGTTCGCTGCAGGTTCATTACGACAGTCGACTTCTGCCTCTGGCTAAGCTCCTCGATATCCTGTCTGAGGCCGAATCGGCTCTTCCGGCTATCCAGGACATCCAGGTTCCGACACGTATCGTTCATCTTCCGCTTTCCTGGGACGATGCCGCGACCCAGCTGGCGATCGAGAAATACATGATGTCTGTTAGAAAGGATGCACCGTGGTGCCCGAGCAACATTGAGTTTATCAGACGTATTAACGGGCTCGATAGTGTGGAAGATGTAAAGAACATCGTATTTAATGCAAGCTACCTGACGCTCGGTCTGGGCGATGTCTATCTGGGGGCCCCCGTTGCGACACCGGTTGATCCGCGTCATCGGCTCGTAACCACCAAGTACAATCCTGCACGGACATGGACCCCTGAAAATGCGGTAGGCATCGGCGGTGCGTACATGTGCGTATACGGCATGGAGGGCCCGGGCGGTTATCAGTTCGTCGGTCGCACCCTGCAGATGTGGAATCGTTGGCATCAGACGGCTGATTTCAAAGATGGTAAGCCGTGGCTGCTCAGGTTCTTCGACCAGATTCGATTCTATCCGGTATCCCCTGATGAGTTGTTGCAGATACGCGAGGATTTTCCTACCGGCAAATTCAAGCTCAATATCGAGGAGCAGACATTCAGGCTCAAGGAATATAACGAATTCCTATCGATGAATTCGGAATCGATAGGCACGTTCAAGGCAAGCCAGCAGGCGGCCTTCGAGGCAGAACGCGAGCGATGGATCGCGAGCGGACAGGCAAACTATTCAAGTGACCACGACGTCGCCGTTGCCGCCGCTGACAGCGAGCTTGACCTTCCCCCCGGTAGCCGTGCGGTAGCCGCGCACGTCGCCGGAAACATTTGGCAGATTAAGGTCAAGGTCGGGGATTCTGTCAAACAGGGTGACACGATAGTGGTTATCGAATCCATGAAGATGGAGATAAATGTCTTGGCGCCTGCGGACGGTAAGATAACGCACGTTTTTTGCAACGAAGGCAGTCAGGTTTCTGCAGGGCAGGAATTGCTGATCATCCAAACGGAAGAATAAAATGCAAATGTCACTCGATTTGAATATGGAAGCGCTCAGAAGGCAATATCTGAGTCAGGAATTGACGCCCGCCGGTCTTGTTGAACGCTTGGACGAGAAGATGGGTCAGGAGGATACGCATCGGATATGGATTCGGCGGCTGAGCAAGCAGGAAATGATGGTGTATGCCAATCGGCTCGAGGGTCAGGACCCAT
>CAIPBJ010000013.1 GCA_903863255.1 uncultured Methylophilaceae bacterium | reverse complement strand
TTCTGCAAACGTGGGCGACTTTTGTGCAAGCCCCAGTCTTTGGCGAAATCTGGTTTCATCGTAAAGATCGCAAGCCATTCGTACTGCGTGTTCAATGCTGGCTTGGCGGGTAGTCTGACGATGCCATGAACCATCTTGCAATCTAAAACGGCAATGCCAAAGTGGGCTTCCGGGCCTGCGATGAATAACAACTTCGCCATCACGTAAGTAAAGCTCTGTGGGCTCGGCGTACTTTAGTTGGGATAGTGCTGAAAACTGAGATTCTTGCTGGGGTGAGGAGATTACTTCTAGGTGACTTTCAGGTACTTTGATTACCTTAGTCACTTTGTTGGTGGTGTGCTGTTGTCATACAGCTATTTTATTTTCAGAGTTTTACTAGGGCAACCTGAACAAGAAACGTCCTTTAAAAGGACGCTTCAATCAGCGTCGCTTAAATCGACACTAACTTTGCTTGCTTTGGATCATACACATAAGATGTAATTGATCCATCTCTAATCCGATCTACCACTTCTTCGATAATATTGAGAGGCACTACAAACCACTCTTTAGGTTTCACTGGCCTTCCAAAGCGATCGTTTATTACTATATCTAGCTGTGCAGGACCAAAGATACGATGAAATAAGTTTTCTAGCTTTACTCTATTAATTCCAGCCAATTTAATAGTGGCAACCACTTTTACTTCTGCCAAGAGATATGTTGCTTCATTTTCAGCATTAGCAATTCGTGTTTCAACTTTTCCACCTGTAACTCCAATCTTATGGATGACGTCTCTATGCTCAGCTACATATGGGTGGTCTGACTTACTACGTAGAACATAGATAGTTCCAGACTCAATATCATCTTCACCTATTACATCAGCGAAAAGCGGGCCGGCATCTGGTTCAGTAATCCTTCTTCCTGCCTCATCTTTATATAAGGCTTTTTGAAATGAACGGAGCAAAATATTACTCTCAGTGCCATTGTCAAAAATAATTCTCAATCTACCATCCCACTTGCCAAAACTATCTTCAGTCAATGCCCCTACTTGATCGATGTATGCAATCTGACCGCCAAGAATGAAATACTCGCCCTGATTAATGCTTGTATCTTCCCTAAAACGAAAACTTTGGCGCTCAGCACTTTTAAGCTCTTCTTTAATTTTGACAAACAGTGGCTTGAACTTATCAAAGTCTGGGCAAAGAGATCTGTGACCAATCTCTTCCGCGGCCTTCTTCTCAGCAGTACTTTTTACATGCGTAAGGTTTGTTAAATCGCCATCACTTTTAACATCAACACCAAGTTCAGCTAAAAGCTCACCATCGTCAATTTCAGCATCACTTTCTTTTGCTGTAATTTCGGCGTTTGCTAACAAGCCATGCTTATCAAGTCCAGATAGAACGTTGATACATTCTTGTGAAGCTAATATGACGTCAAGTCGTGTAGCGTATATTCTTTCAAAAATATCTTTATCTTCGCCATGCTGAGGGATGCGTCTATTCTTCTCAAAAAAAGATTCAATCTCTTCGAACCCAGCAATAATCCTCGCTTCTCGTGGAGAGTGAGCGCCCTTAGTTTCAACCTCAACATCAATACCAAGCTCTGCTAAGAGCTCATCATCTTCTTCTGTGAACGTCTTCTTAACCATTGGCAGCCTTCATCCTAGCCAAATACGCCACACCTTCCGCCATTTTCTTTTCCCATGGATCTGGGGACGTAATGGAAGGCAAGCGACCACCCTCTTACTGAACAAGTCCAATACGACGGCCAGAAATAACCAACCCTCATCGGTCGCAATGTAGGTGATGTCACTTGACCAGACCCGATTGGGCTCAGCTGGCGTGAAGTTCCTTTGGACCAAATCAGGTGCAAATCCTAGTTTATGGTTGCTGTCAGTCGTGTGAACAAAGCGTTTTTTACCCTTGGCTTTAA
>CAIPBJ010000012.1 GCA_903863255.1 uncultured Methylophilaceae bacterium | reverse complement strand
GGAATGTCAATGCTCGCACTACCTGAATTCGTAACGGGTGTGGGTGTAATTATTTTGTTCTCACTTGTTCTTAAGTGGTTCCCGGTGTTCTCGATCTGGCACATTTCGACAAATTCGCAAGTAAATCAGGATTGGAAAGCTTTCTTCAACACAGCGAATTTGAACTGACCATCAGTGGAATAATAAGTAACGTTATTTATTGGCTAGTAATCCTCATGTTCGTGATAACGGGAGCAAACACCTTAGGACTGACTGAAGTAGCCGATATGCTTCATCAATTGGCAAATTACTTGCCTAAGATCATTGTAGCAATACTGGTTTTGATTTTTGGGACGCTTCTTGCACGTTTCATCAATCGACTTGTATTTGCATGGTTACATAGCATCAAATTTGAAGGTGCGTTAACAATTAGCACATCTGCTGAATATGCTATCCAGATATTTACGTTATTTGTTGCTTTGGAACAATTGGATATCGGAACTCAATTACTGACAGCATTCTTTATAATCATTTTTGGAGCCATCTTTTTAGCTTTGGCTATAGCGTTCGGTCTTGGTGGTAAGGAATGGGCGGCTAAGGTAATAGACAACCTTCAAAATAGAAAAAAGAAACCATAATTACTATTTTACATAATATACATTATACGAAGTCAATAAATAATTGTGTTACTGCCTTTAATTCATGATCCCATTAACAATTGACCCTTTCTTAAGGTTAATGCGCCCTGTTGCGTGATCTGCAAAACCTTCAACAGAACTATTTCCGCTATTGCCTTGTAAGAATTTCACGTGTCCCTTTATGTCCACGGTGCCACCATCGTTAATTACAGTTGCATTTACATGGCCACTGACACTCAAGTTTCCACCTTCGTATACTGTGATATCGCCGTTAGAGATCCCTCTTAAATCAAGATTCCCGGCGTTATAGATAATAGCGCCGCCTATGACACCGACTTCTGTAATGCTAGATTTGACGATAAGAGTCGATTTACTTTTTGGGCAGTCCCCTTGTATAACATCATTTTCAATTGTGCAATTTGAGGCAAAGGAATTGGACATGTTCAACCACAAAAGAAAATTGAAAAAATGTAGGTATTTTCTAGTTAAATTAATAATCAATTCGTTGCTCGAATATGTAATAAGTTATTATAACTGCCTGTTTTTATTGAATGTTCGCCACAATAAGAGTCGAAATAAACCAATGGAAATTGCCATTGATAAATTTTTTCACCGGATGAAGCATCAGTAAAAACTGGAGGAAATCGATGACATCGACCTTTTCCCTTGTCGATTTCATGGTAAAACGGCTGTTCATGAAAATAATTGCACGTCTTGCAAATTGGAAGATTCGTATTGTTGCTCATATAAAAATATTTTATTTCTTGAATTCAGTTAGATTAAATAAGTAAGTTATAAAAAAATGTATGCAATCAGATGGATAGCATAGAGCTTTATTATAGTCCATATGGACTATCGACATCAGTGTTTAAATATTGTCATACTAAACCCCATCACAGTAAATTAGATTGCGTTCAACATAAATACTTAGTCTGCAGGTTATTCCTACTTTATGAAGAAGCTTTTCGAGACAATCTTTATTATGAATATTGGAACGAAATATGCTTTATTAATAAAGAAGTGAATGGAAATGTGTGTCTACCGTAAAAAGTAAGTTTATAAATATCTATTATTATTTATAAACAATGGGATGTGTAATATTACTCATGTTATTTGTTAGAAATATTCAGTGCATCGAATGAAATTTTGCATGGTTTTATAACGTGAATTTAATTTTCATGCTGTAACTATGAAACGAAGTCGCTAAAACCATACAGCTTGTTTTATTAAATATACATGGACTTAAGAATATTACTGGGAATTTATGTCTCCATAAGCAGACATATCAATTTCAAAACTTTTTTGGAAAGCATTACAGCGTATTTATTGTCTTCTTATTGATGGAGAACATTATGAGCAAAAAGTTACTTTTGGTTGTTGATGATCGGTTGATTCGCAAGACTATAAAACGTATAGCCAAAAGTATGGGTTATATCGTACACGTGGTAGATAATGGTTGGGATGCTGTCGAGGCTGTATGTTTGAGAAGTTACGACCTTGTTTTAGTCAGGTCCGAGCTTTTCGGCATGAGTGGCATGGAAACGGCCCAGTGTATTCGTGCTGTTCAAAACAAAGAAGGTCTAAAAAAGATTCCTATCCTCAACTTGTTGACGGAAAGACCCTATCAAATAGTTGAAAATGCTTTATCTTGGGGTGATAACCTGCTTAGTGGCTATTTCAATTTATCTGAGATCAGTAGTTATTTATCCAACATGGATCGCTTGCAAAACCAGACTTAATCAATTTTCTTAACTGACATTGATCCAACTCATAGAAACTAAACTTTTTAACTGATAACATTTTCGCGAATTGGTGCTGTTTTGCCAATCTCGTTATAAATTTAAATTGTTTTTTCAGAATCGGAGTTGATATGTTTCCTGAATACAGAGATCTAATATCCAAATTAAAGACTACTGACCAACATTTCCAGCATTTATTTGATAAACATAATGCGCTAGATCAAAAGATACAAAACATGGAATCAAGAATCGAGAGTGCTACACATGAAGAAATCGAGGCTTTAAAGAAAGAGAAGCTAGCTATTAAAGATCAGTTGTACGTAATACTTAAAAAAGTAAGTGCGTAAGATGACTTCTAAATTTCATTATTTAATAAATAGCTTGATTTCTGGGTGAACCATGAACGGCAAAATTTTCGGACTGACTGATACTCAGCTTACAGATCTGGGATTATCCTATGGTGTTGGTGCATTTATGCTTCTCATGCTATTTATTATCGGACACTTAGCGTGGGAATCTAAGGCCGGGAAGTTTGGTACCTTTGCCCTATTCCTGGGTTTGGCTTTCGGATTCGTAGGGTATATAGCCAAGTATTTCATAAGATTCAAGCTTGGTATTCATTAGTACTTTTGCCAATGTTGTGCTTACACCAGAATTCATAAAGAAATTTTCCTGCCTGATTCGGAACTTTATTGATATCGTCAGCATTCATTGAGAAATCAAGCACGGATTCCAGCAGATCTTTGAATACATCATCATTCGTTGAAGCATAAGCCATTTGCCAATACCGGAACATTCGTTCTGATATAGCCTCATTATAGATTTCTATGATTCGATTATGCATACTACTTTGCCTAATAAACCCGTAAACGTGCATAAGTGAATCATAGGGACCTTCTATGTACTGAATAAAATTCTGGTTTGAATAGATCAGAATTCCAGTTATCTTGTTTTTTTGATTTCGTTCAATTGCGGATTCAATGAGATGCTGCAACTGGTCTTCCGTTGGAGAAAACGCTGCACAGCTCGTGTATAAAATGGAATGTAAATTATCTTCTTTCATAAGACCTTTTTGGATCAATTAATCAGAACTGAATTACAACAAGTCGTTATACCAAGTAATCGCTTTCTATCATGTCCATTAATTTTTATCTTCATCACATAATAATGTTTTTTTTATTTTCTTTCATTATCTTTACTGTCACATACCTCTGATAACTATTTTGTTCGTGGATTTGAACTTTTTTTAATTATCGCGCACTAAATAATTGTATAAACAATATAAACAGTTTATACTTTTTCATAGTTAAGGAGGTGTGAAATGATTAACACTGATAAAGTAACCTATGGTGCTCTCTATAGCTTCCATCCTGATTATATAAGGGAACTTAATGAGGAAAAAACAAAAGACATCGAGTTGCCAAACAACTCGTTTGATTTCGATCACTATGATTCTCGTTGGACAGGCGTTTTGCTGTTTATGATTATTATGGCGATGATAGGCTTCATCATTTCGATTTTTGATACCAATAAGATACTCTAAAAGGGAGATGGTTATGACTTATCTTGCTGACGTAAGATACGAAACGATTCCTGCTTGCGAACATCATCGATAATTCTGATGACACTTTTAAGATCGACAGCCTTGGTTTCTTCTTTAAAACGACCGGTAAGAATCGTTTCATTATTTAATTGGCCATGTTCGTAAAGTGACCAGATTTCTCTTCCATATTGTGTTTTAAGCAGCGAAGGCGAGAACCTGCCAAAATAAGTTGTCAGATTATTAACATCTCTTAAAAACATATTTTTTGCATTGTTGTTACCGGCGGCGTTCACGGCTTGTGGCAAGTCAATTATTACAGGGCCGTCAGCCGCCATGAGTATATTGAATTCAGATAGATCGCCATGAATTATTCCAGCGCACAACATACGAACCACTTCCTTCAATAGGGATTGAAGATAGTTATTGGCTTCGTCTTCGGTTAATACAATATCGTTTAACCTGGGCGCAGCGTTCCCTTCAACGTCGGTTACCAATTCCATTAAAAGTACCCCCTCATAAAAATTATAGGGTACAGGAACTCTCACTCCGGCAGCGGCAAGTCGGTAAAGGGCATCCACTTCGGCGTTCTGCCACTCCTCCTCCTGGACCTTCCGACCGTATTTGGAACCTTTACTCATGGCCCTTGATTGACGACTATTTTTTACCTTTCTACCTTCTGTGTAATCTACACTCTGATGAAAACTTCGCTTGTTAGCCTCCTTATATACCTTGGCACAACGAACTTCATTCCCAGACCTGACAACGAAAACGGTTGCTTCTTTTCCGCTCATTAACTGTCTCGTTACTTCATCAATTAATCCATCCTGAATGAGTGGTATGAGTCTTTTTGGTGTTTTCATAAGATATATGTTTTTTGAGTATGAATTATAAGTAACGGGAAAAATTAGATTCGTGAATCATCTTTATAGTTGTATTTCTAACTGAGTGCAACATTATACTTAAAGGAAAAAGATATTTTGCTGAATTTGATTTAAATCAAAGAGATCATTTTTTAAAAGTCTAGGATACAGAGTCTAGCTGCCTTAACGGAAATCATGTTTCTAAATTGCTATAAATTTGTCTAAAAGCTACATTTTTAGAAGGAGTTCAAAAATGGAACTGCGTTCAAATCAAGCAATAAATCAAGATCAATTGACTTTTAGTTCTATGGAACATATTCCAGTTGCCTTCGAACTGGAAATGAGACGATTGATTGAAAGGGAAGCCTATCTGAATGCTGAAAAAGACGGGTTTAGAAAATCACCGGATTTTTATTGGGCAACTGCAAAAATCGACTTGGGATTTAGTCAGAAGTAACACTGATTAGGTCAGCTCTTCTATTTTCCATTTTTTTGGTCCTTCTTTGTGGATTGACATACCGTCGCTTGAAACTGCGACTGTAACCGGCATGTCCTTCACTTCAAATTCATAAATCGCCTCCATTCCAAGCTCTTGGAAAGCAAGGACTTTAGATGATTTTATCGCTTTTGATACGAGATAGGCCGCACCACCTATTGCAATTAAATATACAGATTTGAATTCTTTTATTGAATCGATCGCTTCATCACCTCGTTCAGCCTTTCCAATCATTCCTAGAAGACCTGTCTTTTCAAGCATGATGTTGGTAAATTTATCCATTCTAGTCGAGGTGGTTGGTCCTGCCGGTCCTACCACTTCGTCCCTTACTGGATCAACAGGTCCAACGTAATAGATGAATTTATTTCTGAAATCCACCTCTTTAGGTAAATTCTCACCTTTAGCCAATAGATCTGCAATTTTTTTATGTGCGGCATCTCTTCCTGTCAGAAGCTTTCCGCTTAGCAAAAGTGTCTCTCCACAGCGCCAAGTGGAAATTTCTTCCTTTGTCAAACTGTCAAGGTTCACACGCTTGGACTCTTCACTTGGTTGCCAAAGAACTTCTGGATAGTTATCCAGATCTGGTGGCATGAGGCTAGCTGGGCCGTTGCCGTCAAGGGTAAAGTGTGCATGTCGAGTGGCCGCACAGTTAGGTATCATTGCTACTGGCAAAGAAGCTGCATGAGTTGGATAATCGAGGATTTTTACATCAAGCACCGTACTAAGCCCACCTAATCCCTGAGCCCCAATACCTAAGTTATTCACTTTGTCATACAGTTCGATTCTTAATTCTTCAATTCTGTTTTTAGGTCCCCGATGGATTAATTCCTGAATATCGATTGGCTCCATCAATGATTGCTTCGCTAATATCATAGCCTTTTCTGCAGTTCCACCGACACCAATACCAAGAACCCCAGGCGGGCACCACCCAGCCCCCATTGCGGGCACGGTTTTTAATACCCACTCAACGAGACTATCTGATGGGTTCAACATAACGAATTTGGCTTTATTCTCTGACCCTCCGCCTTTTGCCGCTATGTTTACAACAATAGAGTTACCAGGAACTAATTTAGCATGCACTACTGCAGGTGTATTATCCTTGGTATTGTAACGACTCCCCAAAGGGTCAGTCACAACTGAAGCTCTAAGCTTATTTTCACTGTTCGTATAGGCCCTTTTAACCCCAATATTGACCATGGCTTCCAGATCAAGTTTGTCATCAATGTCCTTGTCCCACCTTGCATCCATTCCAATTTCTATAAAGGCCACAACAATTCCTGTATCTTGACATAGTGGACGCTTGCCTAGAGCACACATTTTTGAATTTGTGAGTATCTGAGCAATCGCATCCCTCGCCGCGGGTGATTTCTCACGGTCGTAGGCATTCACCATGGCTAAAATAAAATCGTTAGGATGGTAATAAGATATGTATTGCAATGCGTCGGCAATACTGTCTATAAAATCACTTTGTTTGATTTTGCTCATGCAGTCGATCTTGATATGGATATTGAGGGCGTAACACTTCTTCGTAAAATCTTACCATTTTTTGTTCTAGGGAAATCATTTGCAAGGTATACCACCTTAGGCGCTTTATATGCCGCAAGGTGTTTTTTTCCATATTCCTGTAACTCATCTGGACTAATTGAAACGCCGGGTTGAAGTATTATATATGCCACAACTAGCACTTTGTCTTTTTCAATTTCTTCCCCAATCGCAGCACAATCAGCCACAGAAGGATGAGACTTCAGCACACGTTCAATTTCATAGGGGGAGACTCTGTAACCGAAGCTTTTGATTATGTCGTCTTTTCGACCTAGAAACCATAAATAGCCATCCTTATCATAACGAGCATAATCCCCTGTAAAAAACCACCCGTCGTGTTTAAGTTTGCTAGTTTCATCCGGTAGATTCCAATATTCAAGAAACAAGCCTGGATCGTTATCATCAACACAAATCATCCCTTCTTCGCCTTCAGGAACAGGTTCTAGTGTTTCAGGATTGAGGAGCTTGATATTATGTCCTGGCTGTGGGAAACCCGCAGAGCCTGGGCGAATAGGACGAGATTTTGTCTCGCAGAGATAATAGGAGAATTCCGACATCCCAACCGCCTCGTAGATATCAATCCCAAACCTTTGACGCCATGAGACAAAGACTTCATCTGAAAGATGTTCGCCTGCACTCATACAATGCCTTAAGCTAGGAATTTCAGATTGAGTAAATGATGTCTTTTGAAGAATTTGCCTGTAAATTGTCGGAACCCCAATAAAAATTGTGGCATTATGTTTTGCAATGAGCTTAGGCCAGGTAGTTGCATCATTCTTTCCTTCATGGACCACCACGGTTTTTCCTAGAAAAAGAGGATCCATTAGTCCTGTCCCTAGTACATAGGTCCAATTAAATTTTCCAGAATGCATGATACGATCCTGAATTGTTTCTGAGAAATCAAACCAGTAGGTAGATGCGGGTGTTCGTCCAATCAAAGAACGATGGGCGTGCAGGACGCCTTTTGGATAACCCGTCGTGCCTGACGTATAAACCAGATAAGCCGGGTCATTTGAGAGGGTCTTGCAGGGTATATCCCAGCTCTTGATTTCTTCTAGGGAATCATTCAAATCAAGAACTTTGATGGATGGATCGATAGAATGGGTTAGCTCACCTTTGCCTGAAAGCAATACATATTTTAGATTAGGGCAGCCGTTCAACTCAGATGAGAACTTGTTCCACATGGCCTTGTCGGTTAATAGAACTGTGGCACCCGAGTCTCTGGCAAGATAAAGCACTTCATCGGCAGTCAGTAAAGTCGAGGTGGGTACAGCAATCGCTCCGCATTTCATCGCACCTAGGAAAGCAGTAGGATAATCAAGACAATTGGGTAATCTTATTAATACACGGTCTTTAATACTAATCCCAAGATTGCGTAATAACTGAGCAAACTTGTTCGTTCTAATCGATAGATCAGAAAAAGTTATTTGATCCGTACCGAGCTGGTCATCCTCAACAATCATTGCGATGGTATTTTCAATAGGGGTACCTAAATGACGGTCGGAACAGGCAACGCCTATATTGAAATGGGATGGAACATCCCATTTCCATTCAGGGAAAGGTGTAAAGTTACTCATAGTATTACTCCATATGGCCAGTTTTCTCTAATAACTTGGTTTGGCATCAATTGCAAAACCTTCATTGCGAAGCTTCTGTCCTCGTCATCCAAAGCTTTAAGTGCATTTGCTCTTAATAAAGTTTGTAACGCCTTACCGAACATGGGTGGGTCTAGCATCTCGCCTTCAAAACGGATTGCCCCTCCCAAGAGTGCATCCGCATCTATTGCGGCCTTTAAAATATTTATCTTCTGCTCTACTTCCGTTGGAGATGGTGTATAAGCTACCTTACATAAATGGATATGGCCTGGATGAATCACCTGTTTACCTGTCAAGCCCATTGCGGATTCATGGCAAGCATGTTTGTAAACGATTCTGGATTCATTCTCACCGTGAAGATCAAGCCATCTTCTAACATCATTGGGCTCTACAAATTTGTCAGGCATACTTGACGATCCGATAAGCGTTTCAACCCCTCCGATCACTCCTTTACCTGCTATTCGGGCTTCAAACATCAATTGGTTAAGGAAGAATTTAAGTTCTTCTGTCCAATGTTCAGGCGTAATATGAATACCCATTGCTTTGGAAAAATCATGGATACCAAAAACAACGTGTTTTACAGTTGAATACTGCATCAGATCAGGGGCAATTTTTAAGGATTTCGGATGTTCTATGATCGGCTGTATCGTAATCTTGTTGTTAAGGCCCACCAAAAGATTGGATAAATCCCTTACTTCTGCTGCTCCATAAGCTTCGCCAGCTTTGGCTAGCATGATTACATCAATGTAATCAGCCATATCGCGAACCATTTCCATATCCAAATCGTATTCAGCGGTACGGAATGGATTGACCCGAATGGCTATCGTAACCGATTTATTGTGTTGTTTTAATATAGGCAGTTCCTGCCGTAGCAAAGTCCTACTGAGTTCTTTCTGACGACATCCATCCTCAAGGTCGAATATTAAGGTGTGAGCATTTGTGTTATGTGCGTGACGCTTCATTCGCTGCGAGGCGACTTCTACATCTTCGTAAATACCAAGCTGGGGCGAGTATTTTACTGGCGGATAATACAATTGTATTCCAGGCCAATAATCTCCAAGTACTTTTGTATCGAAGATTCTGCAGAAATCAGCATTTGCGTTTGACTCACTATAGTGGTTGCTTTTAGGTTGCATGGTTAACCCTTTATTTTCTTTACCTATTAAGACTGACTGTTAATAATCTCTAGCAGTAAATCGTTCACTTCTTTGTCATCTGACAACTCTCGCCCCAAAAGAAAATCCAAAAACTGATTGTCAGGCAAGTCCAGCAGTCGATCAAACACTTGCATTTGAGTCGTATTCAATTCATAGAATTTATGTCTGACAAAATTTGAAAGAAGGATATCCAGTTCCAGCAATCCCCTTCTGCATCGCCATAAAATCCTTTTGGATGAATGCTGATCATCAGGAACAGTCTTCATTACATTCTTTTCAATTTCAGTTCTTTGATCTTGCCAATTGCTTTAGATGGACTGAGTCCCTTAGGGCATACATCCACACAGTTCATGATGTTATGGCAACGGTAAAGGCGATAAGGGTCTTCAAAATCATCCAGTCGCTCTTGAAGGGCCTGATCTCGGCTATCGGCAATGAACCTGTATGATTGTAATAATCCGGCCGGCCCCACAAACTTGTCTGGATTCCACCAAAAGGACGGACATGATGTTGTGCATGCCCCGCAAAGGATGCATTCATAAAGGCCATCTAACTCGGCTCTTTGTTCAGGGCTTTGAAGTCGCTCTTTCTCGGGAACTGGGTCATGATTTATTAGGTATGGCTTAACAGAATGATAATTTTTAAAGAACTGAGTCATATCAACCACGAGATCCCGAATCACTGGCAACCCAGGCAGAGGCCTCAGTACTATGGAATCACCAAGTGAGCTGATTTTCGTAATACATGCCAGACCATTTTTACCATTGATATTCATTGCATCTGACCCACAAACACCTTCTCTGCAGGATTTTCTCATGGTCAAAGTCTCATCTTGAACTTTTAACCTTAATAAAAGATCCAGCAACATATGATCTTCAGGTAAGACATCTATCTCAAAGTCTTGCATGTAGGGATCTTTGTCAATGTCCGGATTAAATCGATAAATTGAAAGACGCATAGCTACACTCCTAATACACTCTTGCTTTAAGGGGAAAGGTTTCAACACTCAATGGTTTGGTCACGACAGGTTTGTAATCCAATACGTTGCCTTCACTATAAAATAGTGTATGTTTCAACCAAGTTTCATCATTCCGTTCGGGAAAGTCTTCTCTGCAATGTGCGCCACGGCTTTCTTCCCTTGCCTGAGCTGAAAGCATGGTAGCCTTTGCAACTTCTATCAAATTATCGAGCTCAAGCGCTTCAATACGGGCGGTATTGAAAATCTTATTCTTATCTTTTATTCGAATATGGTTCTCCCGAATAGCTAACTCTTTAATTTCTTTGGCTCCCTTGTCCAGCAGTTCAGGGAATCTGAATACCCCGCAATGAGCTTGCATAATTCTTCTCATGGAATCACCAACTTCGGAAACGGATTCACCGGATCCATTCTCTAATCTGAATAATCTTGTCATGGTTTGCTCTGCATGATTTACAGGGAGTGGCTTAGCATGAGTCAGCTTTTTAGAATAATCAGCCATGTGATCTCCGGCAGCTCGGCCAAAGACCATTAAATCCAATAATGAATTGGATCCTAAACGGTTAGCGCCATGGACTGACACGCAGGCACATTCTCCTACAGCATACAAACCATTTACTACCCTGTTTTTAGCATTATCGACAACTTGTCCATGTATGTTGGTAGGAATTCCACCCATCATATAATGGCATGTTGGAACGACAGGAATAGGATCTTTAATAGGGTCTATATTTGCAAAGTTCTTCGCAATTTCTCGAATTCCAGGCAATTTGCTTTTTATAACATCCTCGCCCAAGTGGTCTAACTTCAAAAGCACGGTATCTGCGTTTTTACCAACGCCTCGACCCTCCTTTATCTCCGTAGCAATCGCTCTTGATACAACGTCCCGGCTAGCAAGATCCATGGCGTTGGGGGCATAACGTTGCATGAATCGTTCACCTAAACTATTTACTAAATATCCGCCCTCACCTCTTACCCCCTCTGAAATAAGAACGCCTGCGCCAGCCACGCCTGTTGGATGGAATTGCCAGAACTCCATGTCTTCTAAGGGAATGTTTGCTCTCGAAACCATTCCTAATCCATCACCAGTATTAATAAATGCATTGGTGCTTGCTTGAAAAATTCGTCCAGCTCCACCGGTAGCCAACATGGTGGTTTTTGAATTTAAGACTGAAATTTCACCCGTTTCAATTTCCATCACGATCAAGCCCACAACATCGCCTTCTTCATCACGAATCAGATCAAGGGCGAACCATTCGATAAGGAAATGGGTATTGTTGGCAATGTTACGTTGATATAGCGTGTGAAGCATGGCATGGCCAGTTCTGTCTGCTGCCGCACATGTTCTGGAAATCGTCGACTTTCCAAAATGTTGGGTCATACCGCCAAAAGGACGCTGATAAATTTTTCCATCGGCCATCCTGTCAAAAGGCATACCAAAATGTTCCAATTCATATACAGCCGCAGCAGCATTCTTGCACATGTACTCAATTGCATCCTGATCGCCAAGGTAATCCGATCCTTTGATGGTGTCGTACATGTGCCACAGCCAATTATCTTCACCTGCATTACCCAATGATGCAGCTATTCCACCTTGAGCTGCGACAGTATGGGATCTTGTAGGAAAAACCTTAGAAATGACAGCAACTTTAAGTCCGGCATCAGATAAGGCAAGAGCAGCTCTCAATCCTGCTCCTCCTCCGCCTACAACAACGGCATCATATGTAATGGTGTTTATTCCCATTAGGCACTCCAAAAAATTATAAAACCCCAAACAACATACAGCACTAAAAAGAAAACAAGGAGAATTTGAAATATCTTACGAATCTTGACCGATGGTATGTAGTCCATACTAATGTCCCTAACACCTAGCCATGCGTGATAAACCATACTGAATAGAAATAAAAGGGTCAGATATCTGAATATATGATTTTCAAATAGGCTTTTCCAGGAGGAATAGTTCTTAATGGGTAATAGAATGAGAATAGCTACCCAGATAAGACTGTAAATAGCCATGATCGTTGCCGTCACCCGCTGAAGAAGCCAGTCCCGGAGGCAGTGATTAGCTAGACTGAATATTTTTGTTAACATACTAGATATAGACTAAATATTGTAAATATAAGACTTAATATCAAAACCACTTTGCTGGTAAATCTTGCCTGCTCTAATGCCATGCCTAAGTGAAAATCCATTGCAAGATGCCTCAATCCAGCAAAGAAATGATGCCAGAATGCCCAAAACAGAATCAATAAAACCGACCTGACTAACATTCCGTCCATAACAATCTTCAGCAAAGAAAAATCTTTTTCGGATCTGAGACTCATCTGAATAACAAACAATAATGCTGGAATGATTAAAAAAAGAATGAAGCCGCTGACCCGGTGCAAAATCGAAACCAATGCGGGTGTAGGAAGCCGAATCGTTAATAAGTTCAGGTTCTTGGGCCGATCATTATTCTTGCGGTATTTGATAGGATTGTTCAAGATGAAACCCCGGCTTCTTTGGCAACAGCGCTCGATACAGTTAGTAAAAGTCTGGGGTCAAATGGCTTAGGTATAATGTAACTTTTACCAAAACTCAGATCCTTCAAGTTATAAGCCTTGAGAACCTCTTCAGGTACAGCCTCTCTTGCTAATCCAGCTAAAGCATGGGCCGCAGCTATTTGCATTTTTTCGGTTATTTGAACGGCCTTTGCGTCGAGTGCCCCTCGAAATAAATATGGGAAACATAAGGCGTTATTAACCTGATTCGGAAAATCGGAACGACCAGTTGCCATTATCAGATCCTCACGCATGGAATGGGCGATGGATGGAAGAATCTCGGGATCTGGATTAGCTAGTGCAAAAACGACCGGTTTAGGGGACATTTTTTTAAGTAAATCCGGTGGCAAGGCATTGGCAGCTGAAACGCCAATAAATACGTCTGCGCCAGGCATGACATCTTCTAATGTTCGTGATTTTGTATCGATAAGAAGGTCGTGTCCATATTCACTTATATCGTCTCTCTCAGTATGCAACACACCCGTTTTGTCTACCAAAGTGATGTTTGTGGCACCCATCGTTTTCAATAATCGTGCTGTAGCCATACCTGCTGCGCCTGCCCCAAGAAAAACGATCTTGACTGACTCGAGCTTTTTGTCCTGTAAAAAAAGAGCATTGATCAACGCTGCACAGATAATTACCGCCGTTCCATGTTGATCATCATGGAATACCGGTATGTTTAATCTTTTTCTAAGTTCCTTTTCGATCCTAAAACAATGGGGGGCGGCGATGTCCTCTAGATTAATGCCTCCAAATGTCGGAGAAATATTCACAACCGTTTCAATAAAACTTTCAATGCTTGGTGCTGTAATTTCAATATCAAAAACATCAATATTTGCAAACTTTTTGAAAAGTACGGCTTTCCCTTCCATGACAGGCTTACCGGCCAGAGCGCCAACGTTACCTAATCCCAAAACCGCCGTACCGTCGGTTATTACTGCAACTAAATTCCCTTTATTGGTATATTTGTAAGCATCGGAAGGGTTGTCATGAATCGCTTTAACCGGCTCGGCAACCCCTGGGGTATAAGCAAGCGAGAGTTCTTCTGCGGTTGAGCAGGGTTTCGAGGACTCGACGGAAAGCTTCCCTGGTTTAGGATATTGGTGATAATTCAATGCTCTATTTTTTAAATCTTGCATAATCTATCCTTGACTATATGCCTACTCTAGTTCATTCATGTAATGGTGGTTATCTGTAACACACAATCCCAATCGCCACTCCATCGGTTTGTCGCCATAGGTATAGGCAATTCGCTCAATTCTTAATAAAGGGTAACCTTCCTTAATACCCAGTGACTCGGCAATATCAATGGAAGCAGAGATTGCAGTTAACCGTTCTGATGCCCTAATCATGCGTATTCCATAAAGCGTTTCATACATCCGATATAGCGAACCGTTGTACTCCTGTATCTTATTTGCATTAAGACCTTTGAAATGCGCTGCTGGAATAATCACGTGATCATAAATGACTGGGGTCTGATTAAAACTTAGCAACCGCTTAATTTCAATCACGGAAGTACCGGATTTCAAACCAAGTAATTTTCCAATTTCAGCCTTAACAGGAATTCGATTACATTCGAGCAATTGATTCTCTAACAGCTCCTTATCTCCGTCTGCTGAAGCAAGGCGCAAAAATCTTAACTTAACTTGTTCTTCATTGTGTGTGGCAACAAACGTTCCTTTTCCTTGACGCCTGACAAGGATATTTTCCTGAGCAAGAGCGTCAATCGCTTTACGAACGGTTCCTTGACTAACGCTATACCTTGTAGCCAAATCCATCTCACTTGGAATGCTTTCACCAGGACCCCATTCACCTTGTATCAAACTTTGAGTTAGAAGTTCTTTAATCTGTTCATATAATGGCTTAAAACTTGGCGTTGCCATGACCGTATTCATGATTCATCCCTATACTTGCACAACATATGAATAGTCTAACACCTTTAGTCTTATATAAGATATAAGATTATAAAAAATAATTATCAGCTTTCAATTTGGGTGATTTCAATCATCTTCTTAGGCTGGTATTCGGGCATCTGGTCGAAGTTGAGGTACTTGTAGATACTGGCCGAGTGCTTGTCCAGCTTGTCCCCCACCGTCGACAGGTACTCCGCCTTCGTCGGGATCCGTCCCAGTCTTGCACACACCGCCGCCAGTTCCGCCGATCCCAGGTACACCCGCGCCTCCTTGCCCATCCGGTTGTCGAAGTTC
>CAIPBJ010000011.1 GCA_903863255.1 uncultured Methylophilaceae bacterium | reverse complement strand
GTTAAATTTGATATGTCTACAGAGGTAGCAGACAGGTCAATTGATTTGGCTCTACGCTCGCCATCTAAAAATATCAAAATTGAGTTCCAAGGCGGAGAGCCCCTGCTTAACTTTCCATTAATAAAGTATATCGTTGTAGCGGCAAAAAGTAGGGCAGGAGATAAGAATCTTAGCTTTGTTATAGCAACGAACCTAGCCTTGATAAATGAAGAGATTCTCAGTTTTTGCAAAGAACATGAAATCATAATATCCACATCATTGGATGGCCCTAAAGAAATTCATAATGCCAACAGACCACGTCCAGGTGGCAATAGCTATGAAAAGGCGGTAGCGGGCATTCAATTAGTTAGAGAGCATCTTGGAATAGATGCGGTCTCTGCATTGATGACAACTACCAAAAATAGCCTTGGACATGTTAAAGAGATTATTGATGAATACTTGAAGTATTCGTTTACGGGAATATTTCTACGCCCTCTTTCGCCTTATGGGTTTGCTCTCAAAACTAAGACATACGCCGCCTACGATGCTGAGAGGTGGCATGACTTTTACTTGGAGGGGCTGGAATACATCATTGACCTAAATAGAAGGGGTGTTAAGTTTCGCGAATACTACACCTCAACAATTTTGACAAAGATGTTTACAAGTCAAGAACCTGGTTACGTCGATTTAATGAGTCCATCAGGCATTGGCATTGGTGCTGTTGTCTACAACTACGATGGCTTAGTTTATGCGTCTGACGAGAGTCGAATGCTTGCGGAAATGGGCGACACTTCGTTTGAGCTAGGAAATGTCTTAACTAACTCATATGAAGATATTTTTTTAAATCCAAAGCTACTAGATCCCATTGAGGAGTCATTTGCTTATAGTGTACCCATGTGTAATGACTGTGCATTCGAATCATATTGTGGTGCTGACCCAGTATTTCATCATGGTGTATACAAAGACTTTATAGGCAGGAAGCCAGACTCTGAGTTTTGCAATAGGAATATGAAAATATTCAAATATGTAATCGAGCGTATGGAAGCCGATCCGTATGTAAAAAGATTGTTTATGAGCTGGGCACAACCAAATGCTTAAGCTTCATGGAAACGCTATTTCGCATGATGCAAATCTCAGCGAACGAGGTTTGTTTATCGTCACCAAGAGATCTGGTTTGCCCGCAATAATTAGGGCAAAGTATGCCCTCTTAATGGATGACCGCCTAAATTATGAAGAGGGATATGGGGCGTATATTAGTTTTGACAAAGTGCAAGACTCTGGGATCTCAAACCACTTTCATTTGCCAATAGAAATGAATTACTTGGCTGAGGGCGATGTAATCAGAATTGAGCCAAGCGGGCGCATAAATTCATTATTTCGCAAGAACTCTTCGCACAACACGATATTGCTCACTGAGCAATGTAACCACTATTGTTTAATGTGTTCCCAGCCACCCAAAAATATTGATGACTCATGGTTGATGGATGATGCCTTGGCATTGCTAGAGTTGATTCCAAGGGAAACTGTAAATATTGGATTTTCTGGTGGAGAGCCGACTCTATATGGCGATCGCTTTGTTGAGCTAATCAATAAAACAAAGCTAATGCTACCCAATACATCAATTGATGTTCTGTCTAATGGGCGTGCCTTTAGTGATCCAGTTTTTACTGCAAAGTACGGTGCGATTAATCATCCAGATTGCGTTATTGGTATTCCTATCTATTCTGATGATCCGGCAAGGCATGATTACGTAGTGCAGGCAGAAGGAGCATTTGATGAAACGATACAAGGAATTCTTAATCTTAAAAAGCATCAACAGAAGGTTGAGATACGAATTGTTATACACAAACAAACAATAGAGCGACTTGTTCAGACATGTGAGTTTATTGCTAGAAACTTATTATTCGTAGACCACGTGGCGCTTATGGGGCTTGAGATGATGGGCTTTACAAGGGCGAACTTAGATCAACTATGGATTGACCCGTTCGAATATAAAGATATTCTCAGCGAAGCTGTTAATGTATTGAATAGTTAT
>CAIPBJ010000010.1 GCA_903863255.1 uncultured Methylophilaceae bacterium | reverse complement strand
TTGAACATCTTTATTTTTCTTCCAATCAATAGCTTGCAATTCAAAAACGGTCTTTTCTATTCCAAGTGGAGTGGATTTAACTTTTAAAGCGATGTCCTTTAGCCATTGATCAGGGTTCTTGGCTCCTTCCATAAATGGCATAGCCATTAATGCACAGTAATCATAATGTCTCAGAAAATCCTCATAGTTCTGTGATAGCCATTCTTCACTTTGTGGATTAATGATTGTATTGGCATACAAGTTTCTGGCTGTTTTTAATCCGGGTTGGAAGGGTTTTACAGCATCGGTCAGTTCCAATGTAAAGTTTGTCAACGTGTCTCTTTTAAGCGCGATCCATTTTTTGTTGAATTCGGGATCATTCTTAATACTCTTTATGTCGTCAGGTAACCCGTTTTCTTTATAGATGTTCTTTGCAAACTCACTGTTATCCTCAATATCTGATAACGTAGCATCGTCTTGAAATAAAATACCTTGGAACCTTGCATGTTTAGCAAGATCCACATAGATGTTTTTTATTATTGACCGTGCCTCATTCGAGAATGGGGAGAGCTTTCTGTAGTCATGCTCCACTACTTTGCCATCAAGGTTTTGTACACGAAGTTCTGACTGTTTTGACTTGTCATTCAATTCAAATGATAAAACGGGCATCCAAGCAAATACATCAACATTTGCCCTTGTATTTAGCTGTCTGGCTACTCTCCCAAAAATATCAGCTTTTACAGGTAATTCGTTATTTTCAAAATATACGCCATCAGCCGTTCCATCTCCATCGGGATCAGAAAAAGCTTGAAGATAAACAGCAGAAGGGGCGAGCGACTTGATTCGTTCAATCAACAAATCTATGTTGTGGGACATCTGAATAGGATCCGTGTCGTAAACGTAATCAAGGTCAACATGAATGATTCTTTGTTTGAATGTCTCATTGATACCTTTGAAGAAAGTATTTAATCCAATTTCGCTTGGGTTTGCTTCGATCAAATAGCGATTTATCATTGAAAAATCTTTGGTAGAGTTGTTTTTAGACAAACTACCTTCAAGATTGAAATTGATATTCAGGCCCAACCCTTTGGCAATGTTCACAATCTCTTCATTATAGGCACCATATGGCCAAACCATCACCCTTGGTCTTTTTCCAGTAATTGATTGAATATAATCGCTATTTTTAATTAGATCCAAGCGTACTCGCTCTTTATAGTCTTCATAAGATTCATATCTTTTCGTAACAGGGTCATAAGCAAGCGTTACAGCTGCAGGAGCAGTGCTACCAAAAGGATTGGCGAGAATGCCATGGTGTAAGTTATATGTATGAGAAGCGAATTCCACCAAACCCGAAACTTCCATTTCCTTAATCTGATTCTTGGTTAGGAACTTGTCTCTTGATACTTTTTCATCACCATATGTTACAAGTTGATCAGGATCGGCATCGATCCAACTTCCCTCAATTGCAGAAACAGCGGGGTAGTTGAATAACTTTAGTAATGGAAAGACATGCGTGTAGAAACTCTCGTAACCATCATCAAAGGTAAGTAAAACGGGTTTTGGAGGTAATGGTTTGACACCTTGCTGGGCAAGAAGTAGATCGTCGATCGAGATCGGATGATAACCGTGTGACTTCAACCATGAAAAATGACCAGCCAGATGGGCTGTAGATAGCAGGGTCGTATCCTGTTCAAGATTACCATCAACTTGATCTTTGATATCATGGTAACAAAGTGAGTCAAATGTGAAATCAACAGCAAATGCAGAAAATGAAAAGAGTATTAACGCGCTTGATAGTAGGATACTTTTGAAATTTGGCATTATTATATCTCGTCAGATTCTTAAAATAATAAGTTTAAGCTGCCAAACAACGTATCTCTATATTCAGCTTTCCCATCGTAAGACTGTTCATATCGACCGATCCCATAAGCAAAACGGAGAAACTTATCGAATTCCCACTCATGACTGTAAGATAAAAACCAGGAGCCAGAGGACCCAAATCCCTGCTCCCAATAAGACCCAATACCTAATTGTAAACGCTGAGTGAATGAACGATCGTATCTTCGCCAAGTGACCCATTCATTATCCGCGATCAAACCCAATGAATGATCGTTCATTGGGTTGTAATAAAGGACATCCGTTTTATTATTGCTTGAAATAGAGGCAACAATTTCACCTGTAAGTTTATAATGCGGCGTAGTAAGCAAGCGTCTTTCAAAAGTTGCATTTGAAGAGATCCGGAGATTTCCATCGTCCATCTTCATTATACCCAATGCACCTGAAATATTCATGAGCTCACTCCAGCGATACACTGCACCTATGTTTGCCTCATCGGATTTTGTCCCCACTCTAGCGCCTCTTAAAGGCATATTGAATGAATTAAGCGACAGATCACCGTTAAAAGACAAATAGTCATCAACCCTGTATTGCGCGGTACCTTTAGCGGTTATTCCATTGCTGTCCTGAGCAAGATAACCTAGTTCTCCCGTTAATTTCCAATCACGATCACGATATTCAATCCCTAAATTGGGAGAGGTAACTGCTCCATTTCCTTCCGGAAACTGTGCCTGGTCATATCTTGTGTCGAGAAATGCCCTGTAGTTATAATTGATAGGTGAAGAAAATAACTCAACGTTAGCTTCGTTAGAACGTTTTCCAAAAACGGTGCCGGAAGATTGATTTAAAGTAAAGTCTGCATTAAGTTCCCTTCGATTATACAATTCCCATCTTCTAGCTAATTTCTTTAGGTCAGAATCCTCAGGCGAGATGTATTTGCTGAGACGATTCAATTCAAGCTCAGAAGCACGATAATCACGAAGATCGAGTAAGCTATTAGCAAGTCCAAAGTGACTTTGGTCATTATCTGGCTCTTCGGTTATCAGATTGTTGAATGAACGTTCGGCACGTTCTGGCCATCCTCGCCATCGCCATATGCTAGCAAGATTTTGTTGTGTTTCGATATTGGACGGGCCAATGGCGTACATTTTGGTGAACCTCTCGTCTGCAGACTTAAGGTCGTCAGCATAGGCTCGAGCAAAATTGGATGCATTGTCAGATTGGAATCGTTTATCGTTCTCACGAATGATAGGATTCTTTTGACGTTGCAAATAAGCTGGTTGTTCGCTTGCAAGCTCATCGATTAACAGTATGGCATCATCGAATCTTTCAAGTTCTATCAAAGTATAGAATTTAGATAGCAATGTTTCAAAATGGTTGGGTCGCTTTGATAATGAAGTTTCATAGATTTCAAGGGCCTTTTCGGGCTCGTGCAGGACTAGATAGGCATCAGCTGCGGAGTTCAATGCATATGGGGGTATTTCTACGTTTGATGCTTTCAGCTTGAGATAGAGATCTACAACCTCTTTCATCCTCATACGGTCCCTTAAGGCAAGCATTCGATCGCAGACTAAACGAACAATGTAATTTTTTGTGAGATCAGGATTATTCCAATCGCATTTGCATGCTTGATCCAATTGGGATAGGCCCTTATCTGTGTCCTGATATCTCAATTCAGGTTGAATAGGGTCATATACACCCCAACGAATAGATTGAGCTGCCTCGTCACCCTGAACATTAATTTTCTGTTGCTCCGTTAACGCATCCGAATATTTCTCGATAAGTGATTGAGATACACCAGGGGCTCCAATTTCGCTGGCAGCGACTACTAAATCTGCTTTGGCAACATTATCATTGGGGTTTTTTTCAATTAGGCGTTGGGTCGTATCGATAACTTTTGCATATTGGCCCGTCGCTTTTGCGTAATAAACAAAGGTATGCATCACTTCTGAATTGCCTGGAAATTTTGCCATAAGCTCATTCAGATCGATTTCTGCATCGTTAAAATCTTTGGAATCGGTAAGCGTGAGTACCTTGCCAATTTTGAAATCAAGTTCGTCAGGATCCCTGACTATTAATTTCTGATAGAGATACAATGCTTCAGAAAAATTTCCAATATCTCGTTCAGCGCGAGCTAAGAATTTGATTGCATATATAGGAGCCGTTTCTGGATCCAATCGATTTCCAGCTACTTTAACTGCTTCTTTAGGATTTGAAGACCAGCACAGGGCAACGATATAGTCTGATAATATTCCAATGTCATTTGGATTTTCTTCAGACAAGGATTTCAGCTCAGGTATTGCGACATCGAAGTTATTCTCGTGAGCGGCCTTAACGGCCATCACTCTTCTCTCTTTAGCATCATTCGGGTTATTCGTCTCAGCAAATGCAGTATGGCATCCAAGCAAAAATATAAAGATATATTTACATATCAAATAATTAGTTATTTTCATAGACCTTAATCATCGTTATTCTTCTTGCCATTTTTAGAGAGCTTGCCAAGCATAAATAATGCCTATCTATTAAGTAAGGTTCATTATAATGTATCTTTATTAGCTTATAAAATATTAATTATCCATTTGATTTGTATGGATTATTATTGAATGTTTTTAGATTGTTAAATTGGTATTTAAACGTGAGTCATGAAAATGTAACAAAAAAATGAGTTAGGTGTTCAAATTTTTGAATTTGTAATTCAATTCAGTTACCAAGCAACAAGCAACGCATTGCCAATTAATACTTTAGTGATTTTTGGAATTTACCGAAATGAAGCATGATTGTCGGAAGTATCAGTAAATTTAGAATAGTGGATGTCACCAATCCTCCCACAATGATCGTTGCCATTGGTCCTTCTATCTCCCGTCCCGGTTGACCGCTTGCCGCTGCCAAGGGAAGGAGCCCCAAAGCCGTGACGATGGCGGTCATGAGTATGGATGGCAGACGTTCTGAGGCACCAGTTATCGCTGTTTCAAGTCCCCATATCATATTGTCCTCATCCACCAGGTGTTGGAAATGTGAAACGAGCATGATTGAGTTTCGCAAGGTAATTCCGAATAAAGTCACAAACCCTACAAGAGACCCGAGTGATATCCATCCCCCTGTAAACGTTGCCGCAATGATCCCCCCAATTAAGGCAAATGGTAAATTGATGAATGTAAGCAATAAATTTCTAAGTCGACCAAAGGCTATATAAAGCATCAGGAAAATACCAACGCTGGCTATCAAAGAATGAACGATAAGATCTTCACGAGACTTTGATTGTGCTTCTGCTTCACCCGTGAAGACTAAGAAGTTACCTGGCGAAAGGATGACATCTCGATGGATCTTATCCTTAATTTCATTCGTGAAGCTTTGAATATCCCTGCCATTCGAATTCGCTGTGACTGTCTGAATCCTTTTTGCGCCAAAATGTAATATTTTAGATCTGCCGTTTTCAATGTGAATTTCGGCAATGTCATCCAATCGCAATATCTTTCCATCTTGAGTGATAATCGGCAATTTCGTTACTTTTGCCAGAGATCTTGAATTGCTGTCTAGAACTACGCTCACTCCGATTACCTGCCCATCCTTGTATACCTGAGCGATTGGGAAACTCTCGTATGCTGCACGAATAGTATCAAGAACGTCTGTAGGTCTTAGCCCCGATTGCGACAGTTTATCCAGCTTCAGTCTGACTGAAAGTTTAGGTGTCCCGGGCGGGGACTGAATAAGAACATCAGTCGCACCGGGGATCCTTGATATTGTCTCGGCTATGGATTTTGCATCGTGGTCGAGCGAGTCTAGATCGTTGCCATAGATATTAATGACGTTTGATGCAGCATACCCTGAAATCGTCTCTTCAATTCGTTCAGTTAGAAATGTATTTATTGCAAAATCAGCACCGATGAATCCTGGAGCGGTTGATAAATGTTCTCGTATCTGTTCAAGGATATGAGTTTGTTCTTCACCTGATAACGTACCAATTTCAATTTCAAATTCACTGTAATGGGTTCCAAAAGTATCGGCACCGTTATGAGCACGTCCTACCCATTGCACAATAGATCTAACTCCTTTAATTGTGCTTAATGACTCGCCAACTTTTTTCCCGATTCTCAATGATTCCTGTTCAGAACTCCCCGGCACAAGCGTCATATGCATGATGAAGTGTCCTTCGTGTAAATTGGGTATGAATTCACTTCTGAATAAAGGCAATACTCCCAAACCAATTGCTATAATTACCAGAGTGAATCCGATGACGATCCGATAGTGACGTTCTATACGATAAAGGATTTTTACATACCGTTTTTTGATATACCTAATTATTGGGGAGTCGTTGCTCTCTAACTTTGAATTCCCCAAAAGTAAATAACATAAGGCGGGCGTAAGTGTAAGTGCCACAGCCAAAGAAGCTAAAATTGCAGTTATATAGGAAAAGCCAAGAGGCGCAAAAAGCTTACCTGCAACGCCTCCTAGCGTTAATAACGGCATAAAAACGAGTGCAACGATGAAGGTCGCATAGACTACAGAACTGCGAACTTCCATGGATGCCTTGAACACTACCTGATGCATTGCTTCAGGATGCGGAAGCAATTGGTTTTCTCTAAGTCTTCTGAAAATATTCTCAGTATCGATGATTGCATCGTCGACAACTTCGCCTAAAGCGATGGCCAACCCTCCTAAAACCATGATGTTTAGACCGGTGCCGAATGAATTCAGCACCACTATGGCAGTCAGAAGTGATAATGGGATCGCGGTTGCTGATATAAATGCGGTTCTTACATTGAAAAGAAATAGAAATAAAATGGTTATGACTAAAATGGATCCAACTAGAATATCAGTTTGAACGCCATCAATTGCGGTTTCAATAAAGTTAGCAGGCCTGAACAAGCCTTCATGGAGCGTCACACCTTGGTTTTCCATACTTGGCTTAATATCATTGATTGCCTTTTCGAGTGCAAGCGTGACACCATGTGTGTTGGCCCCGAGTTGCCCTTGAATTGATAGGTAAATTCCAGTTTTACCATTTATCTGGGCTGCACTAATGGAAGGTTCCTCACCATCAATTACATCTGCAACATCTCCGATCCTAATTGTTTGGCCGTTTATATGTCTAAGCGTTGTTTCTTTTATCTGATCAGGAGTTAGAGCCTGTCCTTCTGTGCTTATAATGATCCTCTGGTTATTGTTTTCTATGAATCCAGCACCTCTCACCCCAGTAGATTTCCTGCCGGCATCGATTACTTCCTCAATTGGAATGCCAAAACGAATAAGTTTTTCCGGGTTAACCTGAATTTGAAATTGCCTGACTTTACCTCCGAAAACATTGACATCTGCAACGCCCTGAACTGATAAAAGATGGGGACGAATAACCCAATCGACGATGCTTCTTAACTGGGTGTTCGATAGTTTGTCTGAAGTCACACCTATCCCCATCACGGTGCTGGCTGCTGATGTCAGAGGTGTGATGTTTGGGGTGATCCCATTTGGAAGCACGCTATTGAGGGTTCCAATTCTTTCAGCGACAGCCTGCCTGTTGCGGTAGATATCCGTTCCTTCTTTAAAAAGAACGGTAACTACTGATAATCCGGGGATGGACTGTGATCTTATAACATCAATACCAACGGTCCCAGCGATGCTGTTTTCTATGGGTTGGCTTACTAGCGTCTCGACCAGTTCGGCAGTGAGGCCGGGTGATTCAGTTTGAATAATTAATTGCGTTGGGGAGAATTCCGGGAAAACATCCAAATTACTTCGTGATAATCCATAAAGCCCATATATCGTAAGCAGACATGCAAGCCCAATGATAACGCCACAATAGCGAATGGAAAAACGTACGATTGTGGACATCATTTAGAAAAAGTCCTGAGATTTGAAGTTAAAATAAAATCATAATTTTTACAGAATATTTCAAATCATTGGAGCATTTCAAATTTAAGAGACGAATAAATTTTGACAATCAACTTTACTAGTCTTCATTTTCATTCTTGATTTGATATTTAAACTCTTCTGATAGGAGTAACTGAGCACCGTTAGTAACAATAATATCATCAGGCTTGAGGTTTTTATCTTCCAGCCAGCCATCTTTGAAAGTATTTTCGGTATTTACAGGAACCCTAATGAACTTATCCTCGCCTATTTTTTTATATACCCATGCTTTTCCTGAAAACCAGATAACTGCATTTGCTGGGATATAGACACCCGAAAATATCTTGTTTCTTGGGATGGAAACGTTTATCTGAGTACCAACCCTCAAGTCTTCAGATGGTGCAACGTAGAAAAAGGACTTCCCCTGAAGGGAAACATCAGATTGCGGTGAAATCGACAAATATGAAGCCCTTACACTTTTATCATGACTTGCTGTGGGAGTCACATAGATAAATTTTGTCGATTTGTCTAAAGTAACGTCGAACGGAATGGTCACTTTTATTATTACAGATTTATAATCCAGCAAACTTCTCAAAACTGGATCCGGCGTCTGTTTGATCGCCATAGACATAAGATCGTCTCCCCATGTTTGACGAATAGCGTCTTTCAGATTGGTCGCCAAAGTCTCCGAGGCATTTAGTTTCTCCTGGTTGGTTTTCAATGCGGACTCGGAAGCTTCTAGAACCCGATCAGAAATGTTCTGATTATCTTGATTAAGCTGTTTTAAGCGCTGATAGTCCATTTGATAGTTTTTTAGCGATGCGGCGATAACGTTCTCTTCTGAGATTGCTGAGAGGTATTTAATTCTTAATTCGATTAAATTTTCTATAGAACCAATGGAACCGTATGCATTAATCATTTCAGTTTTTGATTCATTTTTTAGAACTTCTGTTCTTATGTCGCTCTGAGCCTGGATTTTAGGATTAAGACTTACATAGGTAGCACCTTCTTTATGGGTAACAAAATTCTGGGTATCGACCTTATCGTCTTGTTCACTTGAATATCTTTCATATTCGTCTTTACCAAGGAAAACAGTCCCCCAAAACAGTAGAACGATTATGATTGCTTGAAAGGTGATGATTGCGAGAATTTTACGATTCAATGCTAATCCTCCTTATTTTTTTTGGATGACAATTCAATATCACGATTTATGTTCTCTGAATCTTCAAAAGGCCTTTGCATGGTATTTTCTAATTCGGCTTTAGCAAGTTCTTTTCTATAATCGATAGATCTTAGATTTTCTTCTGCAATCAGTCTTTCAAGTTTAGATGAGAACAGGTCTAATTGATCAGCAATACCTTGTTTATATTGATTTTCTGTCTGTTTGACTTTAGTGTTAAGCAGTTCAATCTGATGCGCTTCCTGATTCAATTCGCTCTGAGAGGCAAAATAGCGGGCTTTGTTTTGAGTTAATTCTGCAATGATGTTCGACTGGAGTAATTCAAATTCGCTGGCTTCCATGTCCCTCAATATTTTTGCTTGTTCGATTAGGTTTTTATTTTTATGTATCAAAGTAAGTATTCCTGACAACCCTAAAGACCAAATATTATCTTCCTGATCATATATATAGGAAGGAATCAATGTTATATCCGGGTATTGTTTTGCAATCTCGATTTTAAGTTTGGCTTCTGCAGCTGAGTATCTGGCTAAAGCAGCGTGAATATCAAGCCTATTCTGAAGCGCATACCTTTGAGAATCATTATTGATTATATTCGTTAGTCTTTCATCATCAGCTTCTTTTACGCCGGTTGTGTCTTCTTCATTTCCCGGAATATCCAATAAGAGTTGATTGAATGTAGATGGAGTCAGACCAGCGAGGCTTGCGAGTTCATCTTTTAGTTCTAAGGTATGCAATGAAATTTGGTTGAAGTTCTGCCTGGTTCTTTGGAGATCCAATAGGGAATTGTTTAATTCTATGCTAGACGAGAATCCCGAATTGAATCGCTTCTGTAAAACAAGAACGATTTCATTTCTTGTTTGCACTTCTTCTTGAAGGATGGATGCCTCTTGTAATGAATGGTTATATTCGATCCACGCCAATTGTAATTTATGTCTAATATTCCACGCTTCTTGTGCAATTTGTATTCGTTCGACTTCGGACAAATAATACGCTTGTTCCATCCTTGCACTTCTTTTTCCAGAAGTTTCGACGGGAATCTCTAGGCTAAGTCCGAATGTCCAAGGCGATATCCCGCCTTCTGCTTTGCTGTGATGTTCAACGATTGTGCTCATTCCTGGAGTGGGTCGTTGACCAGATATCGCAATTTCTGATTTGGCAAAATTCCATTTTGAACGAGCCAGATCAAGTTCTGGACTAAAGAAAAATGCACAGAGTGTCAGTTCGCGCAAGCCCCATTTTTTAATCGGGATATTGTTTTTGGGGTAATTTAAGTCATACAAATAACGCTGAAATTCTTCAGAGTTTGGATCGCGGGAGGTAATTTTTGTGAGAGATTTTTCAGGATATATTGGTTTTGGCTGGTAGTTCTGAAATCCGCAGGAGGCAATTAGAGTCGCTAGAGCCATTATAATTGTTGCAGGGAAGTTAATATGACGGATTGTATTTTTTGAATTAATCAAACTGCTGCCCCGAACGACTTCTGATTGGATACTACCTACTGCAATTTATTTCATTAAGCATAATAAATGGCATTGCCCACAAAAATGATGTCGATATGCGTCACTGGACTATTTCGGCATGTACCGAATTTAGGGCATCTTTAAGAGTCTCTTCAGCTAAAGAATTAATGGTGGAGGCTAAAAGTTCAGCTGCTTCAACTGCGCCTTTTGGCAGGTCGTGACTGTCAAGCTCAGCTATCAGGCCAGCAGCTGATCCAGTAACCTTAAGAAGACCCTGACGTTCTTTCATCAACAATTCAAGTTCGGATCTAAGCATGTTAATTTCTTCTTGATTGATGGTACTTTGCATAATTTTCTCTATTGAAATCATAAAATAATTAGTGCCTACATCATCCTACTAGAACAGTGTTGATGTCAAATAACAATTAGAAAATGACTAAATGAACGATTGTTTTTATATGTGGGAGTTTTCTGCGAGGTCAGAGTGAGATACAATAGAGCCTATACGAAATTAGATTTCTAATTTTAAAATTCAAATCCTGTTGAAACATCTTGTAAATTCGTAACACTGGTTGATTGCGAAATTAGTTTATAGATATGGATTTCTATATGCAACCTGCGAAAGTGGCGGAATTGGTAGACGCACTGGATTTAGGTTCCAGCGCCGCAAGGCGTGAGAGTTCGAGTCTCTCCTTTCGCACCAACTTCTAGATTTAAGGAATACAGCACATGCCAGCAACCGTTGAAGTCATCAGCAACCTTGAGCGCCGTATGACGGTTTCAGTGCCAATGAAACCAATTGAAGAGGAAATAAATCAACGTATCAGTCGCCTTGTCAGGACTGCTAAGTTACCTGGCTTTCGTCCAGGTAAGGTTCCTCTCAAAATAGTACAGCAGCAATACGGTGCGCAAGTCCGGGACGAGGTCCTTTCAAATGCAGTCGAACGAACATTTTCAGATGCGATAACCGAAAACCAACTTAAAGTCGCGGGCTTCCCTAACATTGAACACAAGCCCTTCGTTGAAGCAACCGAGCATTTTGAATACGTAGCTACCTTTGAAGTTTTCCCCGAAGTGGTCTTAGGCGATCTAAGCAAGGTGAAGATTGAAAAGCCGGTACTTGAATTGTCGGAGGCAGACGTTAAAAGAACATTGGATGTGCTTGTAAAGCAGAGGGCTACATACGAACCAGTTAAGCGCGCTGCTAAAATTGAGGACAAGTTGAATGTGAGTCTTAAGGCCTTTATGGATGGCAATGAAGTTGAAAGCACTGGCCCTGAAGGAATTGATTTGGTTCTGGGTGAAGGTGGTCGAGTTGCCGATTTCGATGATCAGCTAAAAGGTGAGAAGGCAGGGGCCGAAAAAACTTTTGACATTACCTATCCTGAAAATCATAAGCCAGAACAAATAGCGGGTAAAACTGTTTCTTATCAAGTTAAGTTGAATAGTGTTTCTCAGGCAAAATTACCTAAGATTGATGAAGATTTTGCGCGAAGTCTTGGTGTTGAAGACGGTAATGTCGAAAAGATGAAGGAAGATATAAAACAAAGCCTCGAACAAGAAGTAGACAAAAGAATCAAAGCGAAGTTAAAGGAGCAGGTTTTTAGCTCTTTGATAGAGAACACTTCTGTTGAGTTGCCTAAAGCCTTAATTGGGATTGAAATTGACAGGTTAATGCAAGCTGCAAGGCAGAACCTTCAGCAGCGTGGCGTCGACTTGAGTAATGTTGTACTTGAGCCAGAAATGTTTCAAGACCAAGCCTTACGTGGTGCAACATTAAGGTTGATATTAATGGACCTGGTAAATAAAAATTCGCTTCAGGCAAATGCCGATCAAGTTAGGTCGATGGTTAATGTCTTCTCACAAAGCTTTGAGCATCCTGAAGACGTCGTAAGGTGGTATTACGATGATCCAAAGCGTCTGGATGAGCCAGCTGCGCTTGCGACAGAGGAGAATGTCGTGAGCTGGGTTCTTGGCAAAGTCAAAGTTTTGGAGAAGAAAATTAAATTTGATGAATTAATGGGGAATGCTTAATGAATTTCAAATATGATTCAGTGATCAGGTCTGAATGGCAACCTGAAGGTTTGGGATATATCCCAATGGTCATTGAACAAAGTGGGCGTGGTGAACGGTCTTACGATATTTATTCACGACTTCTAAAGGAACGAGTAATATTTCTTGTCGGACCTGTAAACGACATGACTGCTAATTTGGTTGTGGCGCAACTGTTGTTCCTTGAGGCTGAAAATCCAGATAAAGATATCTCTCTGTATATAAATTCGCCAGGTGGTTCGGTTACTGCCGGCATGGCGATTTACGACACAATGCAGTTCGTAAAGCCTGACGTGAGTACGCTCTGTATCGGTCAGGCCGCAAGTATGGGTGCGCTTCTGTTAACGGCTGGAGCAAAAGGGAAAAGGTATTGTCTTCCTAACTCTCGTGTGATGATACATCAGCCATTAGGTGGCTTCCAAGGGCAAGCGTCAGATATTGAAATCCATGCAAAGGAAATATTGTATCTGCGTGAGAAGTTGAATGAGATAATGGCAAAGCATACCGGTCAGTCGATAGAAAACATATCGCGTGATACGGATCGAGACAACTTTATGAGTGCGGATCAATCGGTTGCCTACGGCTTGGTGGACAAAATGATTGCTAGTCGTTCCGATGCCGCATGACTATCGTTAAATTTGTTATCAATTTAGGATACTTCTAATGACAACCTCAAGTGCAACCGGCGAAAAATTACTTTATTGTTCTTTTTGTGGCAAAAGCCAGCATGAGGTGCGAAAGTTAATAGCTGGGCCTTCCGTATTTATTTGTGACGAGTGTGTTGATCTATGTAATGACATTATACGAGAAGAAGTACAAGGTGCTGACGGGCTCAAGCCACGTGATGGAGGTCTTCCTACACCTAAGGAAATCTGTGCAATTCTTGATCAGTATGTAATTGGCCAGGTTCAGGCAAAGAAAAGTCTGGCTGTTGCGGTTTACAACCATTATAAACGTCTTGATCAAACTTCATCCAAAGATAAAGAAGATGTTGAAATTGCTAAAAGTAATATATTGGTAATTGGGCCAACTGGATCAGGCAAGACACTTCTAGCACAGACATTAGCACGATTACTTGACGTGCCCTTTGTAATGGCTGATGCAACCACTCTGACCGAAGCTGGATACGTCGGTGAGGATGTTGAGAACATCATGCAGAAACTATTGCAAAAATGCGATTACGATGTTGAAAAAGCGCAGCGTGGAATCGTTTATATAGATGAAATTGATAAGATTTCTCGGAAATCCGATAATCCATCTATTACAAGAGATGTGTCTGGGGAGGGCGTTCAGCAAGCACTCTTGAAGCTTATCGAAGGAACGATCGCTTCCGTTCCCCCACAAGGTGGCAGAAAACACCCCAATCAGGAATTTGTCCAGTTAGATACCACGAATATATTATTTATATGCGGTGGTGCATTCGATGGATTAGACAAAGTCATCAGGCGTCGTTCTGAAAAGGGCGGTATCGGTTTTGGCGCCGAAGTTAAAAGTAAGGAAGATTCTCGGGCAATTGGTGAAATTTTACGTGATGTCGAGCCTGAAGATCTAATTAAGTTTGGATTGATACCGGAATTTGTTGGACGTCTTCCCGCAATTGCCACACTTGAGTCATTGGACGAAGAGGCTTTAATGACAATTCTAGTCGAACCAAAAAATGCCTTAACGAAGCAATTTGCAAAACTGTTCAAAATGGAGGGTGTTGAATTAGAGTTTCGAGATTCAGCTTTGAGACTGATATCTCAAAAAGCACTTGAGAGAAAAACAGGGGCACGTGGATTAAGGTCAATAATGGAGCATGCTTTGCTTGAGATTATGTTCGACTTGCCATCCTTGCAAAATTTAAGCAAAGTCGTTGTAGATGATGGTGTAATTCGTGGAGATAATCCTCCAATATTGATATTCTCTGATGAATCTAGAAAAGCAGAGTCTGCGAGCTAGTTTTTTTTAATGGGTACTTGAAACATGGGGGTTCGTCCCCAGTTAGCATAGTATGCATACGAAGCATTTTGCTTTGTGTGGTTAATTTGAGAATACCTAATGACAGAAAATACATTACCAGCCTTTTCCCTGGATTCCGGCCTTCTTCCTTTGTTGCCATTGAGAGATGTGGTTGTTTACCCTCATCTCGTAATACCGCTTTTCGTTGGTCGAGCAAAATCGGTAAAAGCTCTGGAACTGGCATCTGAGCATAACAAGCAAATATTCCTGGTAGCTCAGAAATCACCAAATAATGATGAGCCAGACGCAACCGATCTTTACGAGGTTGGAACCGTTGCGACAGTTTTACAAATGCTAAAACTGCCTGATGGTACGGTCAAAGTCCTTGTCGAAGGTGTGCATCGGGCAAAAGTTGTAGAATTTGTCGATACGGAAGAGTGTTTTGCAGCAAAGGCTGAGCTGATTGAGAACGTTGCCGAGAACGACAACGAGACAGAAGCACTCATGCGCACCGTTTTTGCTCAGTTTGATCAATATGTGAAGTTAAACAAAAAAATTCCACCTGAAATTCTTACCTCGCTTGCAACCATTGACGATGCTGGACGCTTGGCTGATACGATCACGGCTCATCTGACTTTGAAGCTTGAAGAGAAGCAAAGCATTTTAGAGATGTTTAGCGTGGTTCAACGACTTGAACATTTGTTAAGCCTCCTTGAAGCTGAGATTGATATTCTCCAAGTAGAAAAACGTATTCGTGGCAGAGTTAAACGCCAGATGGAAAAAAGTCAAAGAGAATATTATTTAAACGAACAAGTTAAGGCTATTCAAAAAGAGCTGGGCGAACAGGACGAAAGTGTTGAACTTGATGAGTTAGAGAATAAGATTAAAGCCGCTCGCATGTCAAAAGAGGCTGAAACAAAGGCCAATGCTGAGCTTAAAAAACTTAAAATGATGTCTCCGATGTCGGCAGAAGCTTCTGTTGTAAGAAATTACATCGATACGCTTGTCAACCTTCCCTGGAAGAAAAAGACAAAGATCAGCAAAGACTTATTGGCAGCTGAGACAATATTGGATGCCGATCATTATGGCCTTGAGAAAGTGAAAGAGCGTATTGTTGAGTATCTTGCCGTCCAGCAACGTGTTGATAAATTAAAGGCACCAATCTTATGTCTGGTCGGTCCTCCAGGTGTAGGTAAAACCTCGCTTGGTCAGAGCATTGCAAAGGCCGTAAATCGTAAATTCATTCGTATGGCTTTGGGTGGTGTTCGGGATGAGTCCGAAATTCGCGGTCATAGACGTACCTACATTGGATCGATGCCAGGTAAAGTACTGCAAAGTATGTCAAAAATAGGGGTTAAGAATCCACTGTTCTTGCTGGATGAAGTAGACAAGATGGGACAAGACTTCCGTGGAGACCCGTCATCTGCCTTATTGGAAGTTCTTGATCCAGAACAAAATCATACCTTTGTGGATCATTACGTAGAAGTTGATTACGACTTATCCGATGTGATGTTTGTTGCGACAGCAAATTCATTAAACATACCAGCGCCTTTACTGGATCGAATGGAAGTGATTCGCTTGGCAGGATACACAGAGGATGAGAAGGTGAATATTGCGATGAAGTATTTGCTGCCCAAGCAACTCAAAACGAACGGATTGAAAGAGTCTGAGATAAATATTTCAGAGAATGCCATTCGGGATGTGGTCAGATACTATACACGCGAGGCTGGCGTCAGAAGTCTTGAGAGGGAAATCTCCAAGATCTGCCGAAAGGTTGTAAAAGAGCTGCTTACAAATAAAACGAAGTCTCTTAAAAATGTTAGAAAAATCTCAATAAGTCCAAGGAATCTTGAAAAATACCTTGGTGTGCATCGATTTGATTATGGAATAGCTGCCAAGGAGAACCAAGTTGGACAGGTTACAGGCTTGGCATGGACCGAAGTGGGAGGAGAGCTGTTAACTATCGAATCCGTTCTTCTTCCTGGTAAAGGTAAGACAACGACGACTGGCAAGCTTGGAGAAGTTATGCAGGAGTCAATACAAGCGGCTATGAGTGTGGTCAGAAGTAGAGCAAAACGACTCGGCATTCCGGAAGATTTTTATGAAAAGAATGACATTCATATCCATTTGCCGGAAGGAGCAACTCCAAAAGATGGACCGAGCGCCGGTATTGCGATTACGACAGCATTAGTTTCGGTTCTAAGTAATATTCCTGTCAGAGCCGATGTGGCAATGACAGGTGAAATTACGCTTCGTGGTGAAGTGCTTCCGATCGGCGGTTTAAAGGAAAAGCTACTTGCAGCACATCGTGGAGGAATAAAAACGGTTCTTATCCCGGAGCAGAATGTAAAAGACTTGGTGGAAATTCCGGAAAACATTAAAAACTTCCTTGAGATCCATCCAGTAAAATGGATAGATCAGGTCTTGGAACTTGCTTTAGAGAGAATGCCGAAAGAAAATAGTGACCTTGGGTTGGTTTCGGATGTAAGTGTTGAAAAAAATGATGTAGAGGTAAGTTCAGTAACCAAGCATTAGTTAAATTCACATTAATGCTTGACATAGGCTTTTATCGCTTGATATAAAGCAGGTTACAGGGTGCTGAGTGCCTGTTACAAATTATAAATAACGACGAAAGGGGATTCACGTGAACAAATCAGAGTTGATTGACCAAATCGCAAAAGCAGCAGGTATTTCAAAGGCCGCGGCAGGTCGTTCTTTAGATGCAACAACATCTGCTATTACCAAAGCTTTAAAAAAGGGCGATTTGGTAACATTGATAGGTTTTGGAACGTTCTATGTTGGTAAACGTGCAGCCAGAAATGGACGCAATCCTCGAACAGGTGCAACAATCAAGATCAGTGCAGCTAATTCACCCAAATTTAGGGCTGGTAAAGCGCTCAAAGATGCTGTAAACTAGCGCACTTCGTTGGTTAGGCAGGGTGCTTAGCTCAGTTGGTAGAGCGTCGCCCTTACAAGGCGAATGTCAGCGGTTCGACCCCGTTAGCACCCACCAGTAATAACCAGCTAAAGTCGTAGTAACACACTCCAGTTATTACGCAAAAGTTTTGGAGTGGTAGTTCAGTTGGTTAGAATACCGGCCTGTCACGCCGGGGGTCGCGGGTTCGAGCCCCGTCCGCTCCGCCAGCAAGTTTAAGTAGTTGATTTATATGACTATTTATTTCAATGAAGTCCCGCCACGTGCGGGACTTTTTGCATTCTGGAGATTCTCAAGATGGCTCATAACAGAGAATATTTCCTCCATTATTTGTTAATTCTCAGATGTCGAATTCCCTGGTGCGACTTTGCATGCTTTGAAGGTTCCGACTCAACAAAATGACCTGCATTGCAGGTCGCATTTTTTGCTAAAACTGAATTTGACTTCGATTACATACCCAGTAATTCCCGTTGCTCCTGCCAGTCATTCGGCATATTTGTCATCTGGGTTAAGCTACGTGCAGTTAAGGTTTCGGGATGATTTCCGGACAGGATACGTTCGATTATGTCGGGTGCCAGGAATGCCAGATAGATCACCCGAGTGACATAGGCATTGGATACCTTTTCTTCTTTGGCAATGGTTTGAGTGCTGTCACTTATTCCTGTACTTAACCGTTCAAACCAGTGATGCGCTTTCGCGACTAGGGCAGTGAGCTTTGGATCTGCTTTTTTTTCAGTTTGACTATTCGATCCCTGAACGATTAATTTCATGCCGGAGTCCGATCGCTTTAATTGAACTGGGACTTCAATCTTAGTGATTTGAGCCTCAGTTTCCTTAGTTTCTAATTCATTCCAAAGGGTTGCTGTTTCAACTTCAATCGTCAGTTTGGTTGCATAAACCTTTATCCGATGGACAATCCGCTGGAGCAAGGTAATTTTGTTGGTAGTATCTTTTGTTGATAGATCGTCGGCTATATTGGCAGCTGACTGCAATCGCGATTTCACGTCGTTGGCTTCATGCGAATCCATGATCTCAATTAGGTTTGATTCATTACGTAAGAAGTCTGTAATGCTGCTGATCGTGACGTCTTCCAGTTCCTGAGCAGGAATGCGTAATCCATAAGGATTGGAACTTCGTCCTTCTTTAGGGAGTAATTCACTCACATAATAACGGTAACGTTTGGCTCCTTTCTTAGTATGGGTCGGGGTTAACCGTTTGCCTTGTTCGTCATAGATTAATCCTGTGAGTAAACTCGGATTTATTGAGTTGGCTCTTGTCTTGTTACTGACCTTATTTGCTTTTAGTTTGTCCTGCACTGCCTGCCATAATTCCTTATCGATGATGGCCGGATGCTGTCCGTCAAAGACTTCGCCTTTATGGGCAATCTGCCCGATATAGATTGGATTACTCAGTAACCGATAAAGATGCCCGCAACTAAAAGGCCGTCCACCTTTGAATTGGTCTGGGACAGTTTCTCTGACGGCTGTTTTCCAGCCATGTTGATCGAGATAGGATTTAAGTCGTCGTACGGTTCCAATTGTTAGATACATTCGATAAATGTCACGGATGCGCTCGGCATTGGGAGGATCAATGATCAACGTGCGCTCATGCGCTAAATACCCCATTGGTACAAATCCGCCCATCCACATGCCCTTGCGCTTGGATGCAGCAATCTTGTCACGGATACGTTCTCCTGTCACTTCCCGTTCAAACTGGGCAAAGGATAAGAGAACATTTAAGGTTAGTCGACCCATGGAACTAGTGGTATTGAACTGCTGAGTGACAGACACAAAGGAGACATTATGAGCATCAAAAAGCTCGACGAGTTTGGCAAAGTCTGCAAGGGAGCGTGTCAGACGATCTACCTTATACACAACCACCACACGAATCTTACCTGCAGTTACATCGGCTAAAAGTTTCTTGAGTCCGGGCCGTTCTGTATTGCCTCCTGAGAATCCTCCGTCCTCGTAGGCAGGTTGAAGTGGTTTCCATCCTTCTGCCTTCTGACTCAGAATAAAGGCTTCACAGGCTTCACGTTGGGCATCGAGCGAATTAAATCCTTGTTCAAGACCATCTTCAGAAGATTTACGTGTATAGATTGCGCAGGGGACACTTATTTTCATGATCGTAATCCAAAGAATAAAGGACCTGACCAGGCGGTTCCTGTAATCAATCGTGCGATGGCAGTAAGACTTTTATATATCTTTCCTTCATACTCGAAACCATCGTTTACCACTGTGATATGATGGGTCTTTCCTTGCCATTCCCGTAAAAGTCGTGTTCCGGGGGGGGCTGTGGCTTTGGGCTTCTGAGTTGCGGTTCGTTTACGTAACCCACGAATCATGCTGTCTACATTGCCTGAACTCTCTTCAGTTCGTATTCGCATCTGATGATGCCAGTCCAAGGCAGCAATCAGTAATTTTGACTGGCTGTGCCTGGGGGCAGGGCATCCGTAGATTTCCATCCAGCGTTTAACCAGTTTACGACGATCAAGCGAGGCATTACTAATAAACTTAGGGCTTGTTTTGGGTGTTTCTTCCATCATAGTCTGGCCTCCTGTTAGCCTGTTACGAGAAATGTAACAGCTTTACCAGTAACGCTCGGTAACAAGGTTATATCAAGTGATTTTTTGTATAATTGCTTATTATTCTTTCACTTAGATAGATATGTTTCTTATGATTTATTTAGAGAATTTAATCTGGGAGATAAAGAATAAATATATGATTTATGAATTGGAATATGCCTAAGAAATACCTTTTCGTGAATATTCTTTATATAAAGCAGTCTTCTCGTGTGTCTGATTCTCCATTGAATTGAAATTACTTTTGGAAAGGGATGTTTAAGGAGAGAGATTAAAGCGGCAGATTCATATGGGCCAGTATATTTATTTTCGTATACTTCCTGAAGTTTTATCAACGCATCATTAATTCCGGTTATTGAGTGACCATAGAAGGCTTGTTTTAGGTAGGAATAAGCAATGGTATCTTTATTTGAACTTAATGACAAAAGCGTTGAGATAGCAATTTCCTCTAGTTTTCTGTTCAAAGTGATCTCATATCGGGCAGTACAGGTTCTCACGTATTGTTGTTCTAAAGTGCTTGCTCCTTCTAATTTCCCGTTCCTAAGCCGTCTGATAATTGCTCTTGTAATCGCAATGGGGTCACAGCCGTGATGCAAATAAAATCTATGATCCTCACCGCAAACAAGTTGTGAAATATAAAGTTTATCAATAGAGGAAAGGGTAAATGAAATTAATTGCTCGCGAGACAAGAAAAATCCCTTTCTTACTCGCGAACTTATTAAAAAAAATGCTGTGCTAAATAGAATAAGAGGAACTAGAAAAAGTACATAAAACAGTCTTAGGAAGATCTTCTTATCCACTCGGCTTTACCTTGTTGATTTGCAACTGTGGAAGAAAAAGTTCCACGAATTGTATTGTTATCTACGACCATTAGCTTGTGGAATGTAGATGATTGTCGCTTTTCTCCAAATTCTCGAATATGAATGCTAATTTTATCTTTTGATAAATAATTTTTTTCAAGATGACCCGTAATATCAACCAACGTTCGATTCTTTCCTACGTATTCTCGCTCATTTCCATCAGCTGTTCGATCGTATATCTTTTCAGCGCTTCCGCAGATATTTTTTCCTTCAAGAGATATTAGAGCAAGATATCTAATTTTCATATCAATGTAAGGATTAAAGTCAGAGATTTCGGTAATTTGTTCATAAACCCAAGTGCCATCCAGATCTATGGATTTATATACTCGTTCCCGCAGCAAGAAGAATATAAAAGTTAATAGACCTCCACCAACAATGGTGCTTATTACATCTGAAAAAAAAGACTTAAATTCCATAGAGTTAAGAACTTACCTTGCAAATCCCGATGAATATTAAAATATGGGAGCTTAAGTTGTAAAAGACACATTTTTAATTATCAGAGTTTACCTGTTAATACTTTAAAATTAAACTAAAGTAAGTTAAGTTGATTTCCAATTTCTGGAAAGGATTAGTTTAAATTATGGGTTTTCGTTTTCAAAAGCGAGTCCGGATTATGAAGGGACTCACGATTAATCTGAGTAAAACGGGTGCAAGCCTCACCTTAGGTGGGCGGGGTGCTTCTGTGAATTTGAGTAAGCGCGGCACAAAAACCACGTTGGGACTTCCCGGGACAGGAATTTCCTATTCCGCGATACAACGAAACAAACTACCTATTGAAGTCAGTACGGATGAAATTCTTAACCCACCCAGGGAAACCTCCTGGCTGTTGATACTTTTAGTTGTTGGTCTTCTTGTTGCCATTGGTTTTGTGATTGGCTTGGCTACACGCTAGATATAAAAGGTAATTCCTTCTTTTAATAATATCTATTGGTAATATTTAAATTGTTTGACATCCTAAATAATTAAGAGTAAAAACACACTTAATTATATTTTTGATTAAAAATGATGAAAATCCCTGACCTCCAATTATCACTAGGACAACTTGCCTGGAGTTTGAATTTTGGACAAACGCCGCCGCAACATTTCTTTGACCGCTTGAGTTATCTTCGTCAGATTGGTATCCCGTTTGCACGTGAGAAAAAACCATCTGGACCAGGTAATCGATTGACCTACAGCTATGAGGATCTGATTGAATGCGGGATAGCACTCTATGCTCTGGACAATGGGATGAAGCCTAAGGATTTGAAGCTGACATTGATCGAGAATAGAAATAAGTGTCGATCTGATTATCGAATGGCATTGGAACTCAAACCCGAGGGCGCCCTCAATGAAACTTGGGTAAAAAGTCGCGGAACACAAGGGGTGGCTTCCGAAACAGATATATTTTTAAGATTACATGACCGGTATTCCTCAGCGCCAGACAAAATTGAAACCATTCTTATGGATGAAACAAACGCTAATGTTCCATTTACGCTGTTTGGATTAACAGAAACGTATCCTGATGGTACCAAGAAACGCCTGGTGCCCTTAACCAGTCTTGCAATGCAATGGACAGCATGGGCATTGGAGGCCCCAATTTTAAAAACCGGTCCAAAAAGCTGATCTTTTATTATGTAATTAAAAGTAAAAACACTCTTAACTAATTTTAATATGAAAGGAATACATGATGAAGCAAGTACCTGTTAAGAAAAGCAGTACCCCAAGTATTGTCAGTCAAGTGGATCTTCTGCCACTTTCCATGATCCGCATGAATGAGAGGAATCCACGGGTGCATAAGGTGCGTCAGATTAATGCGCTGGCGAAAAGTATACAAAGCTTTGGATTCAATGTGCCCATCGCGATCGATCGTGAAGGCTTAGTGGTCTCCGGGCATGCGAGGCTGGAAGCAGCAAAGAAGCTTGGCTTAGAGCAAGTTCCGGTGATTTACCTCGAGCATTTATCGAAAGAGCAAATCAAAGCTTTTACGATTGCCGATAACCGATTATCAGAGATGTCCAGCTGGGACGATGCGTTACTGGCAACCCAGCTTAAAGAGTTATCTTCCGTAGAACTCAATTTTGATCTGGAAGCGATCGGGTTCACCATGGGGGAAATCGATTTACGTATCGAAAATCTGGAAAATTACGATGAGGCTTTTGATACGATTCCTGACATCATTGAAGGACCCGCTATATCAAAACTGGGTGATGTGTGGTTGCTGGATAAGCACCGCCTGTTATGTGGCAATGCGCAATCACCTAATGACTTTGATCTATTGATGGGTAATGGACTGGCCGGGATGGTGATTACCGATCCACCTTACAACGTCAGGATTCAAGGTCATGTAGGTGGTAAGGGAAAAATACGCCACAAAGAGTTTCAGATGGCATCCGGTGAAATGAGCGAACAGGAATTTACGCAATTCCTGAAGACCACCTTTGAATTACTGATACAACACAGCCATGATGGTTCAGTCCATACGATTTTTATGGATTGGCGGCATCTTCCCGAGATACTCGCAGCCGGAAAAGCCAACTTCTCAGATTTATTGAACCTCTGTATCTGGGTCAAGAATCAGGCTGGAATGGGCAGCCTCTACCGTTCCCAGCATGAGCTGGCCCTCATCTTCAAGAACGGTAACGCCACTCACCAGAATAACGTGCAATTGGGCCGGTTTGGCCGACACCGTACCAACGTCTGGAACTATGGTGGCATCCAGACCATGCGGCACGGGGAAGAGGGCGATTTACTGGCCCTGCATCCCACGGTGAAACCCATTCAAATGATTGCCGATGCCATCCTTGATTGCTCCATGGTGAATGACATCATACTGGATCCTTTCCTTGGGAGTGGAACAACGCTTCTTGCTTCTGCTCGTGTCGGTCGACGTTGTTACGGGATGGAGATCGATCCGCACTACCTGGACACCGCGATTCGTCGCTGGCAAAGGATGACAGGATTGTATGCGATTGATGCGGTCACAGGGGAGACCTTCACTCAGCGAGAACTAATCACCAACGAACTCCAGTCAGAAAATGGAGTTCATCATGGCTAAGAAGCTAAATGAAACGGATGTTGACTATGACATTGGTTATAAAAAGCCACCTTCCCATAGCCGATTCCCAAAGGGGCATTCAGGCAATCCAAGAGGCCGACCTAAAGGTAAACGTAATTTGGGCTATATCCTTTTGGACGCCCTCAACGAAAAAGTGGTGATTACCGAAAATGGTAGGCGTAAGGTCATTACTAAAAGCGAAGTGATGTTAAAGCAACTCGTCAACAAAGCCGCGAGTGGCGATGTCGTTTCTATCAAATTACTCATTGCCATGTATCCCATGGTCGCGAGCATATTAGACGAGAACAATGCCAAACCACTGAATGCAGAAGCTGAAGCCTTACTGCTCGAGCATATCAAGAGGAAGCTTCTTTCCAAATCACAACACAATCCTGAAAATAACGAACCCCACGAAGGAAATAATAATGAATAAGATACTCACACCGACTGAAATGGAATTCCTGTTAAGAAATGATTTAAGTTTCTTCATCATACGTACCTTTCTGGAGATCAATCCTTCAGGGAGTTATTTGCATAATTGGCACATTGATTTAATCGCATCCAAATTAACCGATGTTTATATGGGACGCTGCAAGCGTCTGATCATCAACATCCCGCCAAGGAACATGAAATCGATTTGTGCATCGATTGCTTTCCCAGCCTGGTTGCTAGGTCGGGATCCCACACTCCGCATTATCTGTGCGAGTTACGGGCAAGAGCTTGCGAATAAGCTCGCAATTGATTGCCGTAACGTCATGCAATCGAACTGGTACCAAAAAGCCTTTCCACATACGCGGTTATCTTCGATTCGCGGAGCAGTCCATGACTTTATGACGACTCAGCAAGGTGGTCGGATGGCAACTTCTGTGGGTGGTGTCATTACTGGCCGGGGCGCTGAAATCCTGATCCTGGATGATCCCATCAAACCGGACGAAGCTTTCTCAGACGTAACTCGGGAGCGTGCTAACGAATGGTTCGACGGCACTGCGTATAGCCGTCTTAACAGTAAGCGAGATGGCGCGATTATCATCATCATGCAACGCCTGCACATGGATGATCTTGTGGGGCATGTTTTGGGTAAGGAAGACTGGGAGATTGTCTCCCTTCCTGCCATTACTGAAGAAGAGACAATCTTTACATTTAACACCTTGCAAGAACAAGAAACCGTTATCCGAAAAGTTGGGGAAGCCTTGCATCCGGAACGCGAATCTCTTGAAACGCTTGCTCACATTCGGGTCATGATCGGGGAATATAACTTTGCCGGACAATATCAGCAATCGCCTGTTCCCGCTGGGGGAGGCATGATCAAAACGGCCTGGTTGCAGTACCTTCCACAGGACGAATTTCCAGTTAAGTTTGATTCCATCATCCAGAGCTGGGACACGGCCAGTAAAGTGACCGAACTTTCGGATTACAGCGTATGCACGACCTGGGGTATCAAAGATAAGAAGGTTTATCTACTAAATGTATGGAGAAAGCGTGTGGATTACCCAGATCTCAAGCGAGCCGCATTGGAGCTTTACAATCAGTTTAAACCAACAAGAATCCTGATTGAAGGCAAATCGTCTGGTATTGCGCTTATTCAGGAATTGAAAGAAGCGAGGATCTATGTGGCAGAAGAATACATGCCGGAAGGAGATAAGAAATTAAGGCTGCATCAGCAATCGATCATGTTCGAATCCGGTCAAATCACCTTACCTGAAAAAGCCCAATGGTTAGCCGATTATGAGCATGAACTCACGTCGTTCCCCACCTGTAAATTTGATGATCAGGTCGATTCCACAACCCAGGCGCTAGCCAAAATGCGCGAACAATTCGACGAACCTGCCTTTTTTGGATACATACGTATGATGGAAGAAGAGCGGCGAAAGAAAGTGTGATTTTTATTAAGGTAGCTTAGGGATGACTTTTTTATTGGAACAGTTGATATTTTAGAAATTTGATTAGGTCTGTTGAATGAAAAGTTTTTAATAGACAGATACTGATCAAGGAATTCTAACCTTTAACCATAAAAAAATTAAAGACATAAGAATTTATATACCAATTATTCATAAATAATTCATTGAACGATATTGTTTTTTGAAATAAGTTCAATTAGGATTCATAAAAAACATAAATAAAAAAGGGTCGATTTTGAATATTTTCCAACACGTTGCAGCTATCCTCGCATCACAATTAGACCATCTGAAATTCCCCTTGAGAATTTAACTTTTTTAAAACTAGCCGGCATAACTCTATGCCTAGCTAAAAAATCCTTTTATATACAGTCAAATTTGACTGTAGTGATAATGTTGAAATAAATAATGAATAAGAAACAGGGACAATAATGAGAAAAACAATTCTATTTTATTTTATATCCATAATGAGTTTTATAAGCATTACTTTTTATGGATCAGATAGTTATGCTACCGGATACACAAATCAACAAGTCAATGATATGACTGTACCCTATCCGACTTGCAGTGCTGGAGTCTGTTGGACAATGGCTAAAGTAATGTGGGCCTCATCGTCACCAAGTTTGAATTATTCGACACCAGATGATGCGATGCTATATTTATATGCAAACGATTATGGAACTTTTATAGGTTTTTGCCAGGCGCTTGGAGGATCATATATCGGAATTAATATTTTATCTCTGAATTCTGCACAAATTAATGGAAATTTATATAGCTCGTATGATGGAAATTGTGGTTCCACTTATTACAACAGTCCCGATTACCGGGGTTTCGTTTCTCCACTTGGCTTTTGTCCGAATGGTTTTGTATACGGTAGTTATAACTCTGGAATGACCTTTGGAACAGGAGGTCCAGCATCTGGGCCAAGTTGTGAAGGTTTCTTAACTATGAAGCTTTTTCCAAAGACCCCTAAGGTTAAGGATCCCAGATCTTGCAATCTAATTAACTTCGCGAGTGATCCAATTCAGGTGTCACTTGGAACAGAAACAGAAACTGAAGCCGATTACGATTTTGATAATTTTGAATTAAAAAGGACCTATTTGAGTGCGGGTGTGTACAGTGCTGTTCATCCACTCGGAGCAAATTGGCGATTTGATTACGATCGCAAGTTGGTACTTGATTCGTCAACACAGATTACGGCACAGCGACCCAATGGTACGTACCTTGTCTTTTTGCTTGTTAACAATGTATGGACCCCGGATGCAGACGTTGCAGATAAATTAACTGCTTTGTCTGGAGGAGGTTGGGCGTATTTCGATGCCTCCACGAACTCCACCGAGAATTTTAATAGTAGTGGCTTCCTGACATCTATTGTTTCTGAGAATAACAGAACCATTAGTTTTACGTCTGATAGCATGGGTTCCATACAAACCATCGTGAACGATGTCGGTCAGCAGATTACCTTTACCTACGATAGTGCAACGGGTCGGGTGACTCAGGTGCAATTGCCTGATAATGGGATCATTACTTATACCTATGATGCCAATAACAATTTAAGCACTGTCACTTATCCGGATGGTAAGAGCAAGACGTACTATTATGGCGAAGGTGCCTATATATCGTCTTCACCGTTACCTGGAGTCCATTATCTAAATTCCATGACAGGTGTCGTGGATGAGAATGGTAATCGCTTTGCTACCTGGAACTACGATAACGTGGGTCATGCGAGCTCTTCTGAGCATGCGGGAGGCGTAGAAAAATCAATTCTTTCATATAACACAGATGGGTTTGGCAATCCTACCAGCACTTCGGTGACGGACCCTTTAGGTTCAGTACGAACACTTAACTTCACGAATGTTCTTGGAGTTATTAAAGTGACGGGTCAGAGTCAGCCTGCGGGCTCGGGCTGTTCAGCATCTGCTGCGGCGCTGACTTATGATGCGAACGGTAATATCGCTTCGCGCACGGACTTTAACGGTAACGAGACGACGTATGTTTATGACCTGACACGGAATCTTGAGACATCACGGACGGAGGGGCTGACTTC
>CAIPBJ010000009.1 GCA_903863255.1 uncultured Methylophilaceae bacterium | reverse complement strand
TGGGACTTCGAATGGAAAAATTGGGAAGTGATATAAATTGAAAGAAGAAGAAAAGGGAAGAAGAAACAAAAATTAGGGAAAGAGTCGCATTAATTTACATTTCAACGTAATGTCTTACCCAAGAGCCGCCAAGAGCGTGGCCTTCAAATCCATTGTTTGGTGAAATCAAATTTTTTTTTGGTGATTTTCAGGGGGTTTCATAACTCCCTGCTTCGTGTATTAAGTCTACCTTGCTTGCTCCTGGATCTTATTTTTCTTAGCATGCTATGCTGTGCTGTGCTGAATCAATAAATTTAGTCCAGCTTGCTTGAGCAGGGACCTGTTCAGAAAAAAATGCTTGAGCATGCTCTCTAAAGGAATTGTTTAACTATCTACGGAACTTAGTTGGAGGTAATAATGTGAATAATTCTGTATGGATATTCTATTTCTCAGCCGTTTACTTAGCAATTATCTGAAAACTTTTGCATATTAAATCGTAAAGTAAATGAAATTTCCCCCTTCCCCCTTTAACTAAAAACATTTTCAACATCAATCGTCGTCACTTGTATCATCATCATAACTTTCGATAGAGAAGACATGTCTTTTCTTTCGTGGGCGTTTTGGTGAGCTCCCCTCGTCGCTATCATCACTCGAGCTTCTTGAATGTAGTTTCTTTCTCTTCTCCTTTCCATCATTATCCTTCCCCAGGATGGACAATTCATCACTTGTGTAATCTTGCCCGTTTTCTTGCTCATTACTACACTTACGTTTAGTTGAGGTGTTAACAGCAATGGTGGACGGGGGAGCAAACTTCGCTAAATCGATTCCTGTTGACGCAAAGCTTTTCATGATTATCTCCTGTCGGAAATTTCTTGTAGACAACGATTCTCTCCCAGACAAAATGCGTTTTCCCAATGAGGCGGATCTTTCGCTTTCACAAGAACTTGCTTGAATGGCTAGGAAGTCACACGCCAAACGATAAAGAGGTTCAAACTTCTTTGCCTCCGAAGAGCTGGGACCGATTATTCGATTTAAATACTTAGACAAATGAAAATCCGCACCTCCTTTAATGCATTTCCAAGTACTAAGGCTACTCGAAAATTACTCGCCGATACTTTTGGAATGGCATGAATATTCAGTTGACCCTGTTTGAATCCACTAATATCCGCTTTCAGTACACCAGATTGGGTAGTTTCCTCTTCCGACTTCTTTTCATGATTATGACCGTGCACCTTCTCACAATGAGTCTTTAAATTAGTCAAGCCAGTTTTAGATTCGTACTTTTTTGTACACAGTTTGCAACAGTATTCACCATTGTCACCTAAGGCATAACAATTCCAAACTTCACTTTGTTTCTTCTTCATAACTCTCTGAGTAAGACTTTCCCTTTTCTCACCATTACTATAAAAAAACTTCTCCACTTTCTCACTGCTATCGAAAGAAGTACTCTTTACTGCACCAGATTGAAATACTTGCAAAGCAGCGAGGTCACCGTCATGGTTAAATGGAGTGGGAAGGAGTTGAAGCTTATTCCTATCATCATTGACCGGCATCCATAGAATAAAATGACTGTTTAATCCCTCTAGCGTATCATCATCATATTTCTGATCGTAGTAAAGAGGTCGGGTTGGGTGGAATCTGCTCATCACGAACACCAAAGGCTTTTTAAACTTAATAAATTTCTGCAGCATTTCAGGGGTGGAGACAAACAAATCTTTTGCATGCTCGAAAGGACGATAGATAGAGATAGGCACACTGTTATTGATGATAATCAGGTCCAGACCAAAGATATAGCAAACGGTTATAAGTAGAAACTTAGATATGGAGGGAGGGACAGATTCAGATCCCAGGGCGTCCTTCATGGAATCTCTCGCTAGCTGTTGTAATTCCTCTCTATCGGTAGAGTTCGATTGGGATAGGGCTTGTACTAGAACTCTGGATCCATACATTTCATTAGTCAACCCCTTACTCTTGATGTAAGCCCTGTATTCGTGGCGGGATAATTGAGAGAGAAAGATATTTGTGAGTTTTGTTTCGTGTAAAGATATTCTCCTTACTTTAGGGTTATCACATCTTTTATGGTCTTGTCGATAGCTTTGGTATAATGATTGGATTTCAGAAGTTCCAGTAAACAATGATAAAAAGAGTTGTTGTCATTGAAAGGGGTTCTCACGAAGATTAAACCCACCTCCTTTTGATCATGCCCCTTTAGTTTATAGATTAATTTATGTCCATTTGCAGTGACTTCCTTATAGTCGGCGGAATAGCCATCCATAGCCTATTGACTCCCTCCTAAGTGCACCCGCCACTTTTTTAGAGTGGGTGACAGGGAAAATCAGTTACTTCTTATCTTAAATCTAAAACTAATGTTCAATAATAGTAAATATTCAGCATATTTCGAATTCACAAGCTTTAATATTAGCCATTCCCGAATAAGCATGCTAAGCTTGCTCGTGTGCAATTTTTTTAAGTAAGAGCCTACTCTGCAAAATAAAAGAAAATATCTAGCATGCTATGCTGTGCTGTGCTACAAGTATTTCGACATCTCAGCATGCTGAGCCATAAGCATGCTCGAAAATGCTCGAGCAGAAAAAAAAGCGAGCAGTGAAACCCCCTGAACGGGACCATCCTCAGAGTGATTATCTCCTCATTAGATTATCAAAATAAAAATTTGGTATAGCTATTCCATCTTATCCAGAATTCTCGTATTCTACAAATAGTAATGAATCTCTTTCTAAAAATGGACACAAAGGATCCTTCTT
>CAIPBJ010000008.1 GCA_903863255.1 uncultured Methylophilaceae bacterium | reverse complement strand
GGATCGTCTGCGACAGCGATTTCACCGCATGCTCCGCCATGTCCGTGTCCAAAAGCTCAACCAGTGCCTGTACGTTGTAACCCCCAAGCATCGTCCCCAACAGGCCCACCGCCTCCTCTCGGCTCAACAGCGGCGTCGATAACTCTCCACGGGACACCGAACTCAGGAACGATGCCTTCACGTACGCCGCCTGGTCTACTCCAGCCGGTACTCGGTTACTTAATAACTCCTTTAAGAGCGCTGCATCACCATTGGGCGGATTCGTTATAAGTTGCACCAATTCTGCAACCTGTTCCGCTGTCAAAGGTAAAGGAGGTAATCCAAGCGTTTGACGCTCGGCAACGTGGTCAAGATAGGTTTTTAACATGAGATTCCCAAGTTACTGTAATGGACAGGATTATACCGCGTGAATAAATGTCTTATGCAAGTCATGCAATGAACATGCCATAAGATCGAAAATTCAATAAATGCCCTAATAAAGCGAATTTGAAAAAGGTGACCCGCAACTTCTTCCCCGTGAATACTTGACCATCGCATCCAGAATGTCTTTTTTATAATCCGCACCGTGAAGGGATTCCAAATACGCGCGCATCTCCTCGATGCTTACCAGTCCGTCATGGTTCGTATCCAGCGCATGGATCTGCTGGTCAGCGCTTGTAACGCGATCGGCTGCATTTGACGTGTCTGACTCGCCCGCTTCAGCGATGAGGCTAAGCGTGCATAATACGAAAACCACCAATTTCATCAGATCGTTCAATATGCGCTTCCGGTTAAGCTTTCTTTTCCGGGATAGTACTCCTAATCAAATCCGTTTTAAATTTCAATGAACTAAAATGGCCTGAACAGACTCAAAATGAGTGTACTTATGGTGTATCTCGTAATAGAATTAATATATCTAACATATTAACTTAATTCGTTTTATTTCCGATGCAGTTGTGTTAATTTACTGGAAACTTATACAGAAGAATTAGTGAACGATTTGCGGACGCAATAACGATAATTAAAGAATGGGTCGCATCATGAAATCAGCTGGATAAATGACTCGAACCTTACCATTTTCTGGTACAGACTCTCCCGGTACACAAGGGATTGGTAAGACTGTTGTGTTGAATCCTGCGAATGCGCGCTTGTTTGATGAAATGACCAAACTGGCCTGCGACACCCTGAATGTCCCTTATGGATTCATCAGCATCCACGATGGTCCGCTGCATTTCATCAAATCCGGAATTGGTCTTAATCAGGCGACCCTGGCGCTCATCGACAGCACACCCTTATTCCATGACGTCGCAATGGATGGCATCATTGAGATTCCCGATGCACTTGAACACGATTTACTGAAGTTTCATCCCCTTACAGTCGGCGAGAGCGCTATCCGGTTCTATGCCGGTATCGAGATCCACCTCCCCGACAGATCTAAGATCGGGACGCTTTCCTTAATGGATCGCGCACCCCATCAACTTGACGTGATGCAGCGACGATTTCTGAGAAACATCGCAAAATCCATTGCCGAATCCATCTGGCAAGATAACGAATCCAGTCACGCAGCAAGCTCTGAATCCTCAAGGCTGGCAGCGATTGTCGAGTCTTCCGACGACGCCATCATAAGCAAGGCGCTGGATGGCACGGTACTGAGCTGGAATCGAGGGGCAGAAATCCTTTTTGGTTACGATGCCAGTGAAATGATCGGCAAACCCATCACATGCCTGTTTCCGGAAGAGCGCGTTGACGAGGAGTCGTTCTTCCTGGAAAAGATCAGGAACAACCAGTATGTCAGTCATTTTGAAACCGAGCGAAAAAGGAAAGACGGTCAGATCGTATCGATAGCCGTATCGCTTTCACCGATCAAGGATAAGCATGGCGAGGTGATCGGCATTGCAAAGATTGCACGTGACATCACGCAGCAGAAAAAAATCCAGTCCGACCTGGAACGTGCTCACGAAAAACTCAAGGTCACGATGGACTCCATTGGGGATGCTGTAATTACAACGGATAAGAACGGCCTGATCGAGCACCTTAACCCCGTAGCAGAGAATCTGACTGGATGGAAATCAGAGGAAGCCCGTGGGGTCGCACTCGAGAATGTCCTGCACCTTATTGACACGTCGACGCGCCTTCCGGCAAGGAGCCCGGTTCAGGCCTGCCTGGCAACCAACGGGATCGTCAACCTGAGCAGTCAATCCACCCTGGTCAGTCGAAATGGCATCGAATTTGAGATTGAAGATTCCGCCTCACCGATACGCGATCCGAACGGCGAAACACTCGGGGTCGTGCTCGTATTTCACGATGTCACCTCCCAGCACCGGTTGGTCGATGAGATGAATTTCCGTGCAAAACATGACGCCCTGACCGGACTTGTTAATCGAAGTGAATTCGAACGTCGGCTGGAACGTGCCTTGGCAAGCTCAAAAGAACAGATGCAGAAGCATGCTTTGATGTACATCGATCTGGATCAGTTCAAACTGGTCAATGACACATGCGGGCGCGATGCGGGAGACAATCTTCTGAAAGAAGTCGTTCTGGTGATAGAGAAGTGTATCCGTTCGACTGATACGCTGGCGAGGATCGGCGGAGACGAATTTGCGATCATTCTAGAGAAATGCGATGCGGAACCGGCTTTGCGGATTGCGGAACTGATCTGCAGATCCATTGACGACTACCGCTTCAAGTTCAACGGCGAGCGTTTCCGTATTGGCGCGAGCATTGGTCTCGTGATACTGGATGACCATTGGGAGAACCTCACCACGTTAATGCAAGCCGCCGACCACGCCTGCTATGCTGCCAAGGAAGCCGGACGAAACCGGGTCCATCTTTTTATCGACTCGGATTACGCACTGGAAGCACGCAGGGGCGAGATGAAATGGGCAGGCAGGATCGAGCAGGCGATCGAGGATGACAAGTTCGTGCTTTTTTGTCAGCGAATCATGCCATTAAGCCAAAAGGGCGGCGAACACGGTGAAATATTAATCCGGATGAAAGACGACCATGGAGGACTGATCCCTCCTGGCGTGTTCTTGCCGGCTGCTGAAAGGTTCCACCTTGCTTCCCGGATCGATCGCTGGGTCGTGCATGAGGTCTTGATGTGGCTGCATTCCAATTTGCCGGCTTTAACCCATATGGAAAACATCTCGGTCAACCTTTCCGGCCAATCCCTGGGCGACCCCAGCTTCCATGTCTATGTGCAGAACCTGATCGAGTCCTACTCCCTCGATTGCACAAAACTTTGCTTTGAAATCACGGAAACTGCTGCGATCACCAACATAGACGAAGCAACCAAATTCATGAATAGGATGAAGAATTACGGGGTGCGATTCTCACTGGATGATTTTGGCAGTGGCGTATCCTCATTTGTCTACCTGAAATCCCTGCCGGTGGATTATCTTAAGATTGACGGACAATTCATCAGCGACCTGATCGACAACCCCATCGATCAGGCTACGGTTAGATGCATCACGGAGGTCGCAAAGGTCACAGGCAAGAAAACGATCGCCGAATGGGTTGAACACGAGACCGTGGAGACGATGCTGAAAGACATGGGTATCGATTACACGCAGGGATTCTTCAGGCATAAACCCGCTCCTCTGGATTACCTTCTGGAATTGCAATGCTCCTATGGCATGCCATCCTAGTTTTGTTGTTTCCATTGATGTTCTGGCTTGACTGCGTCATCGTGTGATTATTTTGATCTCGTTGACTTCGCCTAAAGAAGTCGGTTTATCTTTGCTTATGCTAAAATCCCATCCTTGATATCAATGTTAATGTATGCAGAAGGTTTCCATGGAACTCTCCCCTTTAAACGCACTTTCGCCACTCGATGGCCGTTACCAGTCAAAACTCGATGTTTTACGCCCCTATTTCAGTGAATATGCACTAATCAAGCACCGCACCCTGGTGGAACTCGCCTGGTTGAAAGCATTGAGTGCAGAACCTGCACTCGCCGAGATTCAACCTTTCAGCAGTGTCACGCTTGAAGAGATCGACGATGCCCTGCTGAAATTTGGTGAAAAGGAAGCCGCACAGGTCAAAGCCATTGAGATGCGTACCAACCACGATGTCAAGGCGCTGGAATACTGGCTTAAGGAACACTTCGATGGCAATCAGGAGATTCGACGCGTCAGCGAGTTTATCCATTTCGCCTGCACGTCCGAAGACATCAACAACCTGGCGCACGGCCTCATGCTGAAATCCGCACGTGACCAGGTGATGTTGCCGACTCTGGACAAGGTGATTGCGACCTTAACCAATTTGGCATCGGATCTGTCGGACACGCCCATGCTTTCCCATACTCACGGCCAGCCAGCCTCTCCCACGACCTTGGGCAAAGAGATAGCCAATGTGGTCTACCGGTTGAGGCGCCAGCGTAAACAGTTGGAGAACGTCGAGATACTGGGCAAGATCAATGGCGCCGTAGGTAACTTTAATGCGCACATTTCAGCCTACCCCGATTTTGACTGGGAAACCTTTTCCAAGAAATTCGTTGATGCCCTCGGACTTGTCTACAACCCCTACACGATCCAAATTGAACCGCATGACTACATGGCGGAACTCTACGATGCTCAGTCCCGCATCAACACGATCCTGGTAGACCTCGATCGCGATGTATGGGGCTACATCTCCATGGGTTATTTCAAGCAAAAGGTGAAAGAAGGGGAAGTCGGTTCCTCGACCATGCCGCACAAGGTCAATCCCATCGATTTTGAAAATTCCGAAGGGAATCTTGGATTGGCCAATGCCGTTCTTGGCCACCTATCTGAAAAGTTGCCTATTTCACGCTGGCAGCGTGACCTGACCGATTCCACCGTTCTCAGGAACATGGGGATCGCGTTTGGCTATACCCTTCTGGGATACGATTCCTGCCTGCGAGGCTTGAGTAAACTGGAAGCCAACTTCGCCAGACTGGCCGATGACCTGGACCATAACTGGGAAGTGCTTGCCGAACCGATCCAGACCGTGATGCGACGCTACGGCATCGAGAACCCCTATGAACAGCTAAAAGCGCTGACTCGTGGAAAGGGCGGGATCAACAAGGAATCCCTGCACGCATTCATTGGCAACCTAACGATACCGGAAGCGGCAAAGCAGGCCTTGTTAGCGATGACGCCGGCTTCCTATACCGGCAAAGCTGCCGAATTGGCAAAACGTATCGCCGCCGATGAGTGATATCCTGGTCTTATATTATTCGCAAGGCGGTTCAGTAGCCGAGATGGCGCTTCGCATCGCTCGAGGCATAGACAGCGTCCCGGATGCCAGGGCGCGTGTCCGTACGGTGCCGAAGGTTTCAGCCAATTGTGAATCGACCGAACCCGACATTCCTGCCAATGGTCCGCCTTATGTCGAACCCAGGGACCTTGAGGAGTGCATCGGCCTCGCGATCGGCAGTCCGACCCGGTATGGCAACATGGCAGCTTCAATGAAGTATTTTCTAGATGGTACGACGGGACTGTGGCTTGGAGGGGCGCTGATCGGCAAACCCGCGGCCGTATTCACGTCATCCGGCTCCATGCATGGGGGGAATGAATCCACTCTCCTATCCATGATGCTGCCGCTTTTTCATCATGGAATGATCGTGCTTGGCATCCCCTATTCGGAACCCTTGTTATCGAGTACGACCTCAGGCGGGACACCCTACGGTGCAAGCCATATCGGGGGAGCAATGGATGATCAACCGATCACAACCGATGAAAGCAAACTCTGTTTTGCGCTCGGCAAACGACTTGCAGAGACCGCATTGAAGCTAAAGGGATAAGCATTCATCTATGAATTTGGCTAATGAAGCACGGCTTTTCCTCAGGTCCACTCGTCATGGGATACTTTCCACGAATTCCTCCAAATTTCCTGGATACCCATTTGGCTCGGTCGCCCCGTTTGTGACGGATCACCATGCCGAACCCATCATCCTGATCAGCACACTGGCTGAACATACAAAAAACATATTGGCCGACCCAAGGGTTTCCTTGCTCGTGTTCAGCGGTGAAGAGGATCTCCAGGCAAATGCCCGTTTGACCCTGATAGGCGAGGCGATAGAGGCCGATAAGCACGATGCCGACCTGCGGGCAAGGTACCTTCGATACCTGCCCCAGGCATCAAATTACTTCGATATGCACGATTTCTCCTTTTATCGCATTCATATCGCACAGGTTCGTTATATTGCCGGTTTTGGCAGGATGGGATGGATCGACGGGGACGCCTTGCTTGCGAGTGAGTTTTCTCCGGCGTCCAATCAGCTCGCGACCCAGGAGGTCGGGATCGTGGAGCACATGAACAAGGACCATGCCGACACCTTATGCGATTATTGCAGGCATGTTCACAAAATAGAGACCGCGCAAGCGGAAATGCTGGGTATTGATAGCGATGGCTTTGATGTTAAAGTGACGCATCCCAGTCAGGAAAGTCAAATCGTGCGTATCAATTTTGCCAACCCCATACACGATGCGCAATCGGCCCGAGCAGCACTGGTTCAATTGGCCAAAGAATCCAGATCATGACCCGATCTTTACGCCTGGGCGCTTCTTTCAGCCTGATAGGATTGATAGCGATCTGCCTGCTTTGGGAAGGCTGGCTCGCCCCGATTCGACCTCATGGCTCCCTTCTCGTCCTAAAAGCCCTCCCGTTGCTGCTTCCCCTGTTCGGAATTTTGCATGGCAAGCGCTACACCTATCAATGGTCGTGCATGTTCATACTGATCTACTTTACTGAAGCCGTGGTTCGAATGTGGTCCGATCATGGCTTGTCAGCCATTTTTGCCACAGGTGAACTGGTTTTATCCGTTACTTTTTTTCTTTGTACCATTTTTTATTCACGACTCACGAGGTCGGATGCTATAAAAAGCCATTCAGTGCCTTTATAATCACATTATGAGAATACTCTTATCCAATGATGACGGTTACTTTGCCCCAGGACTGACGATTCTGGCAGACCATATCAAGAAAATAGCCGATATCACGGTCGTCGCACCCGAACGGAACCGAAGCGGAGCAAGCAACTCCCTCACTCTGGATCGGCCACTCACCGTGAGAAAGGCCCACAATGGTTTTTATTTTGTGAACGGGACCCCCACGGATTGCGTCCATCTTGCTCTGACAGGGTTGATGGACGAAGCCCCTGACATGGTGATTTCCGGTATCAATGACGGTGCGAACATGGGTGACGACACCATTTATTCAGGCACAGTGGCGGCGGCCATGGAGGGGTATCTCCTTGGCATCCCCTCGTTTGCAATATCCATGTCCCAGCACAGTGCGAACTATTTTGAAACGGCTGCAAGGGTCACGTTGCAATTGGTGGAACGTTATCAGAAGAATCAATTCCCGCCACCGCTGCTCCTGAACGTGAACGTACCGGATATCCCTTTCGATGAACTGAAGGGCATCCGCATCACTAGACTGGGTAAACGCCACAAAGCCGAACCCGTCATCAAATCGCAAACGCCCCGCGGCGAAACGGTGTATTGGGTAGGGGCGGCAGGTGATGCACAAGATGCAGGCGAAGGCACCGACTTCTTTGCCATCCGGCATAATCAGGTTTCCGTTACGCCCCTTCAAGCCGATCTGACCGATCGTCATCAACTTGCTTCATTAAAGAATTGGCTGGACTAGACAACAATGGCTGGAAGCATAAACGGAATTGGGATGACCTCTCAGAGGACGCGGGAGCGCATGTTGACCCGACTGAGGGAGCAAGGCATCAAGGATGAGGTGACCCTGTCGGCAATGGGTTCGATCGCACGTCATATTTTTGTCGATGAAGCCTTGTCCATCCGAGCCTACGAGGACGTATCCCTTCCTATCGGGTTCGGACAGACCATTTCACAACCTTATATTGTTGCAAGAATGACGGAGATCCTTCGTGCAGGCAAGCCGCTTGGCAAGGTTCTTGAGATAGGAACAGGCTGCGGTTACCAGACGGCGGTCCTATCGAAGGTCGCCAAAGAGGTCTATTCGGTAGAGCGAATCAGTCCCTTGCTCATGAAGGCACGCAGTCATTTACGTGAATTGAGAATGAGCAACATCAAACTGAAACACGCAGACGGCACAATGGGTTTGCCCGAGTTCGGTCCGTTTGACGGAATCATTGTAACCGCGGCGGCCAGCCATATTCCGGAAGAACTGCTCGAACAGCTGGTAGTGGGTGGACGAATGATCATTCCGGTTGGGACCGAGGAGCAAACGCTCTATTTAATCGAACGTACGGATAAACCAGGAAGCGAGTTCAAGAAAACCAAGCTCGAAGCGGTAAAATTTGTACCCTTGATTGGTGGAACGAGTTGATGTTGTCAAAATTATTTCTGCTATGCTTTATTTTTCTGGTCACGGCTTGCACGACGACACCCCAGGCCCCGGTGATCGAGCGCAACCCGACCGCAAAAGAAAAACCGACCTCCCCTAAGTCATTGCCAAAATCCGGTGGTTCCGATAAAGACTGGCGCCCCGATTCGTATGTCGTTAAAAAGGGGGATACCCTCTTTAGCCTGGGACTGGAATTTGGCTACGACTACAAGGACATTGCGCAGGCGAACAACATCGAACCTCCCTACATCATCCATCTGGGACAACAGCTCCGTTTCCAGAGCCTGAAGCAAAAAGACGCGAAGCCTGCGGGCAATCCGCCCGCCAGCGCCAGTACCAATGATGGCGATGTGATCATCAAGCCCCTTTCAACGGATGCCGGATTCCAAAGTCAGGTGATGCCCGTACCCGACACGACTTTACTCACCTCACCCAAGGCGATTCGGGAACCCTACAGCGACCAGGCCATGATGACCTTGACACCGGGTATTCAGGCAAAGTCTGCTGTCATCCCGGTCAAACCGGCAGAATCGGCAAAACCGGACGCGCCAAAAACGGAAGCATCCAAACCTGATACCACTTCAACTTCCGATGATTCAGTGGAATGGGGCTGGCCAACGAACGGGAAGGTCACCACAGGCTATAACGAGAGCAATAATGCCAAAGGTATCGATATCGACGGCGTTGCGGGGCAGGCAGTCAATGCAGCTGGAAACGGAAGAGTCATCTACAGCGGATCCGACCTTCGTGGCTATGGCAAACTGGTGATCATCAAGCATAATAAGAATTTTCTGTCAGTCTATGCTCACAATAGTAAGATATTGGTGAATGAAGGGCAGCAAGTGACCCGCGGGCAGAAGATCGCCGAAATGGGGAACAGTGATTCAGACAAAGTCTCGCTTCACTTTGAGATTCGTGAGCAGGGGAAATCCGTCGATCCGGTCAAATATTTACCAGAAGGGAGATAGTGATGCAGAAATATGAGAAAAACAAAAACATCAAACCCGATTCCTTGATGCAAACGTTGATTTCGGTAGTCAGCATGGGGTTGATGATACTGGGCATCGTTGGCGTGACTTTTGAGTTCTTCAGGACGAATGGTGTACTCAGCCGTTTCGTGAGCAAAATCTTCGATTCGAGTTACACCCTCATTTTGATACCTGTCCTATTTCTGGCATTCTATTTTGCTGACCGGTGGATGGTTTCCAGAAAAGACCAGAATGCAACCAAGCGGGGCAACGTCCTGCTTTATGCGATGATGATAGTAGGCGTGTTTTTTCTATTCAGGCTTCTGACTACCGGCTCCCTGAATGCAGACTGATCATTGCTGGGAACCTGACAACACATAGGAGACAGTGCATGTTAGATTGGAACGATGTGGTCCGTTTTGCGAATGAAGGCAATCCCAAGCCCGACAAACGGGTGGTGAAGACCGGGATGCAGTGGCGCGAACTGCTGGATGACGCAGTCTACCATGTGACCCGCGAGTCCCATACCGAGCGGCCATTCAGCTCTTCTTTATGCAGCCTGTTTGAACCCGGTGTGTATGCCTGCGCTTGCTGCGACACGCTTTTATTCGATGCCTCAGAAAAATTCGACTCCCAGACAGGCTGGCCTTCTTTTAGCCAGCCCATCAAGGAGAATGCCATCGCCTACT
>CAIPBJ010000007.1 GCA_903863255.1 uncultured Methylophilaceae bacterium | reverse complement strand
GAACTTCGACAACCGGATGGGCAAGGAGGCGCGGGTGTACCTGGGATCGGCGGAACTGGCGGCGGTGTGTGCAAGACTGGGACGGATCCCGACGAAGGCGGAGTACCTGTCGACGGTGGGGGACAAGCTGGACAAGCACTCAGCCAGCATCTACAAGTACCTCAACTTCGACCAGATGCCCGAATACCAGCCTAAGAAGATGATTCCGATTACTGAAGTGCCAGTCTAATCGTCCGTAAAGGGGGTGCCTGAGCAGGCACCCTTCTTATGATATTTGCTGTGGGAAAAGTGCACGGCCATCTAAATTTGTATATCATTCGCCGCATGGTTACATCTACACGCTCATTCGTTCACAAAGTATGGCATTCCTTAGGGCATTATTTCGCGGCGATATCGTTCTTTGGCGGCTTCCTGTGGGATGCAATCACGCTTGGCAAAACCGTGCAGCAGTCGGATCTCCTGATCCTTTCTGGCTATTTGCTGGGCTCGGTATTAATATTATTCTGGCTGGCTCACCTCAGCCATGACCTGATCCCAGCCGACAATCCACACGTATGGTATCGACGTGCTCCCTATTTCCTGCTTCAGTTCCTTTTTGGAAGCATGCTGAGTGCGTTGTTCGTACTCTATTTCAAGAGCTCCAGTCACTGGTTCGCGTTGTTGTGGTCACTGGGCCTGGCAGGCTTGCTGGTGGGTAATGAATACCTGGAAGAGCATTACGAATGGCTGCCTTTGAGTTGGAGCATGTTTGGCCTTTGCTCGATACTGCTTCTGAATTTCCTTATCCCGACCTTACTGGGCAGTGTCCACTGGGTATGGTTCTACATCAGCACCCTGATTGGCGTCTCGCTCACGCATTGGTTGTACGCAAGGACCCATGACAAGGCGGGACACATTTTCCCGGTCTGGGTTATCGCCTTTGTTCTTGCAATGGCCTATCGTTTCGACTGGATCCCCCCCGTCCCCTTAGTGAAGGAACGTGTCATTGTAGGAAGCCATTTGGTTAAGAAGGAGAACACGTTCGTTCTGCAGGTCGATAAAGCCGAATGGTGGCGATTCGGTCTGTTGAGTTCCAATCGCATTCATCTTTTGCCGGGAGAATCCCTTTATTTTGTCAGTTCGGTGTTTGCCCCGGTGGGGCTAAAAGCCACACTCTACCATCGTTGGGAATATCATGATGCGAAGCGCGGGTGGGTCACTGCATCAAGAATAGGCTTTAATTTGAATGGAGGACGGAAGGAAGGCTTTCGCGGGTTTACCTATCTTTCGAACTGGAGGGATGGCGACTGGCGGGTTTCCGTGGAAACGGAAGATGGAAGGACGATCAGCACGGACCATTTCAGAATTGATACCATGACAGGTTCGAACCTCACGGATCGAAGCGAGATCACCATTTAATCCGCAGAATAGTCCAAACTGAAGCCTGCTCCCGAATCCTGACCCAATAATTGAACCAATGCAGGCAATGCCGTGCTGAGCGTCTTTGCCAGGGTCCAGGGGGGATTGATCACAAACATGCCACTTCCATGCATGCCAAATCCTTCCATGGAGGGCGATTTTACCGTGAGTGTCGCATGCAGCCAGTTCTTTTGAGGCGTTTGCCTTAACTGTTCGATCATTCTTTTTGGTTCGGGTCTTTGCAACAATGGATACCAGATAAGGTAAGAGCCGGTTGCAAAACGCTCAAGGTTATCCTTGATGCATGTGACGACTTTACGATAATCCTCCTTATCCTCATAAGGCGGATCGATCAGGGTGACAGCCCGCCGGGTCGGGGGCGGAAGGATCGCTCGCATACCGGCGAACCCGTCTTCCAGTTCTATTTTTACCGTTCTTCCCTTTCCCATAAAATGGGAAATCAGTAGTTTACAATCACTGGGATGCAACTCAAACAGTCTCATCCTGTCCTCTTTCCTAAGGAAGTGCATCGCGATGGAGGGTGAGCCCGGATAGAGGTCGAGGCGGCCGGATGGGTTAAAGGACTGGATCAGTGCCTTAAAATCGGACAACTCGGGCAGCAGGTTGCTTTTCGTCCAAAGCTTAGCTATACCCGTCTCGTATTCCGCATTCTGAGTGGCATACCCCGAATCCAGCGCATACATGCCAGCTCCGGCATGGGTATCAATGTACCAATAAGGTTTGTCCTTTTGATTGGTATACTCCAATACCTGAGCGAGGATGAAATGTTTCAGGACATCGGCGTGGTTGCCTGAATGGAAAGCATGACGGTAACTTAGCATGCGCTTATTTTACTTTAATACTCAGGACTCCTGTTAATTGGAATTTCCCCGAATTTTTTCATTGAGAAAAATTCGTGCTTAATGATAGGCTAGCGATATATTGGATTAAAGCAACGGATCTCATGAAAACATACAATGGCGCGTGCCGAGACTGCCAAAGGCTGGCGGACTTTTTAGATGCGGTCAAAAGCAGGGAACCGGATTATTTCTGCAAACCTGTTCCTGCGTTTGGTGATGCCAATCCAAAACTGCTCATCGTGGGACTTGCGCCGGGCATGCATGGGGCAAACCGGACCGGCCGACCTTTTACAGGGGATTATGCGGGAATTCTGCTTTACCGGACCTTGTATAAATACGGCTTTGCTTCCAAGGATCACTCCATTTCTTCCGAGGACGATTTGGAATTGATCGCTTGCCGTATCACCAACGCCGTCAAATGCCTGCCGCCGGAAAACAAGCCTACCGGAATAGAGATCAATACCTGTAATCAGTATCTGGTTAATGAATTGATGGCATTGGATCCGAATGCAATCGTATTGTCACTTGGCAATATTGCCCACCTGGCGGTATTAAAGGCTCTGAAACTTAAACCGGCTGACTATAAATTTGGTCACGCGGCAAGACATGAATTGCCTAACGGAAGGGTCCTATACGACAGTTACCATTGCAGCCGATACAATACCCAGACCCGACGCCTCACTGAAGACATGTTCGAACAGTTGTTTCATGCTATTCGAAAGGAGATCCATAAGGATGTTGAACGTTTTGATTGATTATCTTTAATGAAAAGGAGAATGCAAAATGCCCTATGTCCACGTAAAACTTGCGGGTGAAGTCACTCGCGAACAAAAATCCCAAATCGCAAAAGAAATCACCGAGACACTGGAGCGGGTTGCCCATAAACCTGCGAGCTACACCTACATTACCTTCGAGGAAGTGCCTTACGAAGACTGGGCGATTGCAGGAAGGCTTCTGGACGAATGACGGTGATATTTAGGTGAGCCATGTTTGATCCGAAACCGATTCTTAAGACGTTGCCAAATCTACCCGGTGTTTATCGCATGATAAATGCGGATGATGTTGTGATCTATGTAGGCAAGGCAAAAGATCTGAAGAAGAGAGTTTCTTCGTATTTCAATAAAGGCCAGCCTGCACCCCGAACCCGAATGATGGTCTCTCAGATCGCAAAAATCGAGACGACTGTCACACGATCCGAGTCCGAGGCGCTTTTGCTGGAGAACAACCTGATCAAGGGCTTGATGCCAAGATACAACGTGTTGTTTCGTGATGATAAGTCCTATCCCTATATTGCCCTTTCAAATGACCAGTATCCCAGAATCGCATTCCATCGAGGCGCCCAGAAGAAAGGCAGTCAGTACTTTGGGCCCTTTCCCAATACAGTTGCAGTCAGGGAGAGCATCCAGCTTCTGCAGAAGGTATTTCGTTTGCGAACCTGCGAAAACAGCGTCTTTTCGAATCGTTCTCGTCCTTGTCTCCAGTATCAGATCGAACGTTGCACGGCCCCTTGCGTCAACCTGATCGCAGAAGAGGATTATGCGAGGGATGTGCACCACGCAGCGCTCTTCCTGCAGGGACGGGAAGAACAGGTGATGGAAGAACTTGGCGATAAGATGATGAAAGCAGCCGACGCCCAGCAGTACGAATTGGCAGCAGTCTATCGCGATCGAATGCAGAATCTCAGGCAGGTACAGGCAAGGCAGTTCGTCAGTGATTTCAATGTCAGTGATGCCGATGTGATCGCCGTTGCCGAATCGCAAGGTTCCTATTGCGTTAACCTCGTCATGATTCGTGGCGGCAGGCATCTGGGGGACAAGAGTTTCTTCCCGAAGAATGCCGATGATTGCGAACTGACTTCGGTCCTTGAGGCTTTTATCCAGCAGCATTATATGTCTCAGAACACGCCGCCCTTAATCATCGTGGCAATCGATTTGCCCACGGAAACTTTGGAAGCCTTGTTGAGCGAGCAATCCGGGCGAAAGGTTCGTATCAATACCAACCCCACCGGTGACAAGCGGGTCTGGTTGAAGATGGCTCAAACGAATGCCGACCTTGCGCTCAGCCAACGGTCTGCGCAGACGTCCAGCCAGCAGGCTAGGTTAGTTGCCCTAAGGGAGGCCCTTCGTTTGCCAGACAGCACCGAACGTATCGAATGTTTCGATATCAGTCATACGATGGGAGAAGCCACTGTTGCAAGTTGCGTGGTGTTCGACAGGGGCAACATACAAAATGGCGAGTACAGGCGCTACAACATTTCAGGTATCACGCCAGGGGATGATTATGCAGCGATGCGGGATGCCTTGACGCGTCGTTACCGGAAGGTCGCAGAAGGCGAAGGGAAAAGGCCGGATCTTGTTTTTATTGATGGAGGCAAAGGGCAGTTAGGTGTTGCAAAGGAGGTCATGGAGGAGGTTGGTATGGCCGATATTCTCCTGATTGGCATCGCAAAAGGTGAGGACCGCAAACCCGGTCTCGAAACCCTTATCTTTTCGGATACCGGTGAAATGCTGAACCTCGAGAAAGACAATCCAGGATTGCATCTGCTTCAGCAAATTCGTGATGAAGCTCACCGGTTCGCCATATCTGGACATCGTGCGAAACGCGGAAAGGCGCGAATGCATTCTTCACTGGAAGACATCAGCGGAATCGGTGCCAAGCGCAGACAGAAATTACTGACGCACTTCGGCGGGTTGGAAGGGGTCAAGAGTGCCGGGGTGGATGAGATTTCTAAAGTAAATGGAATAAGTATTGAATTAGCACAAAAAATTTATGATGAATTGCATTAGAATGGAAGAATGAGAATAAAGGTCATTTGATGCACTGGAATATACCCAATCAGTTAACGCTTCTTCGTATTTTGTTGATTCCCGTTATCGTTGGCATTTTTTATGTCCCTGCAACGGTTCTATCCCAACACGGGATCAATGTACTTGCGACGAGCGCATTTGCTTTGGCTGCCATTACGGACTGGTTCGATGGCTATTTGGCTCGTGCATTGAATCAAACTTCGGATTTCGGCGCATTTCTGGACCCGGTTGCGGATAAATTGATGGTCGCAGCGGCATTGGTGGTGTTGGTTGAGTTTAACCGTGTCGGTGCCACGGTCGCCCTGATCATTATCGGACGGGAGATCACGATCAGTGCCCTGCGTGAGTGGATGGCCGGTATGGGTGAGCGTTCCAGCGTTGCCGTGGCCATGATCGGTAAAGTTAAGACCGTTGCCCAAATGGTTGCCATCCTGTTTTTATTGTATTACGACCCGATTCTTGGCATAAACATAAAATTCATCGGTCAGGTACTCATTATCATTGCAGCATTTTTAACATTGCTGTCAATGGTTTACTATCTGAGAGCGGCCTGGCCCCGTATTAATGGCGATTAAAACCGCATTTCGTCCTTGACACATTTCTCAAAATCCTTAAAATGCTCGATTCTTTATGCGGGAATAGCTCAGTTGGTAGAGCGCAACCTTGCCAAGGTTGAGGTCGCGAGTTCGAGACTCGTTTCCCGCTCCAAACAAAAAAAAGGGAAAGCACGTTAATCAGCTTTCCCTTTTTAGCTTGTATTCACTTGGTCAGTCTGTGGATAATGGCGCGATAGCAAAATGGTTATGCCGCGGCCTGCAAAGCCGTTTACGCCAGTTCGATTCTGGCTCGCGCCTCCAACGTCTTTTTTTTCCCCTTTAAGTAATTGATCGAAGAATAGGGTTGTGTTTCAGGTGTTTGTTAGGCGATCCCATCAGTTACGCGTGGATTGAAGCTTCAATTCCTGGGCCGGTCATGGCGTCAATACCCAGTTCGGGAAGGATCTGGATCTCCTTCTCTGATTGCACCCCTTCGGCAATAGCCAGCACATTGATCGAATGGGCGATGAGGCAAATCCCTTTGAGGAAAGCCTGGTTTCCAGGATTTTCATCGATGTTGCGGATGACTGAAACGTCGATTTTGATGTAATCCAGATTCAAGTCATGCAATTCACCCAGGCGGGTGATTTCGGCACCCACATGTTCAACCCCGATTTTACATCCGAGAGGTTTGATGAGATTGCAGAATTTCCTGAAATCAGTCAGGTGTTCGAATACGCTGTTTTCAGGAATCTCAAGCCAAAGATGGCTGGCAAGTTCCTTGTTCTTTGCCAGAATCGAACTAAGATAGACAACGTATTCCGGATTGCTTATGGCTCCTTTGGAAACGTTAAGGGCGATATCCTTTTTCCCGGCGGATAATTGATCCATGGCAAATTCGATCGCCAGTTTATCAATTTTTGAAACAAGATTGAGATGGATCGCCCAGGGAATGAAATCTGCAGCAGCATGCCAGGCGCCGTCCTTGATGAGCTGAAGCCGTATAGGGCATTCCTGATGAAGGATCTCACCGGATGGCCTGACCACGGGGAAGCTGGCAAGCTTAAGACTTTTTGAAAGAATGGCAAGATTGAGCATCTTTCGCCATTCAATCTCATCGCTGTCCTCGTATTTAATCATTTTATCCTGATCGATGATTTCCATGATGTCGATATCGTTAGGATTGGTTTTTGACTTGATGACTGAAATCAGGTTTTTAAGCCCTTCCAGTTGTTCGGACTTATTCACGACGCAGGATATCGTGCTTAGACTGAAGTTGGGAAAATCGTTCTGTAACGATAATGTTGCATTTTGCAGCGATTTCTTGATCGTCAGGCTGAGCGAATTCTGATCGACCGGTTCTGTCGAGAAGACCGTAAAGTCTCCACCTGATAACCGTCCTATTAACAAGGCCGGATTTTCCTTGCCGAGATTGATGAGCGCCCCACCTATTCTCTTGATGATCGCATCGGTGTTCGATTTTCCGAGTTTCTCGTTAATTTGGGCTAGGTTCGTGATGCTGGATACGACGAGAACACCGGAAGTGAAGCTTTCTTCATTGGATACGTATGACGCTACCCGGCTGCTGAAATACTTCCGATTCATCAGACCGGAAATCGGGTCGTAATTAGCCTCGAATCGCAACTCCTCAAGAAGCTTTGACTGGTCATTAAACATCGAGTCTATCTTCCTGGACAAGCGATTGATCGCCTGGGCGAGCGATTTGAACTCCTTTGTTCTTGGCTCGGCGATGCGGGTCGTATTTTTCTCGCCGATATTGTCAGCCACTTTAACCATATCCTTTAATGGTTTTAGGGTGAGTCTTAAAATCAAATTTGCAAGAAGCATGATCAGAATGGCCAGGACAAGATCCCACAGAAAAGCATGGATCGTATCGTTCCACAGTTCCTCGTAGGCATATTCTTTGGTGTTCGCCACGGATAGGATCCCGAAAGCCTTGCTTCCGTCATCGGTTTCAAATGTTCCCGGATTGATATTCAAAGGAAGGAGCCGCTTGAACCAGACCGGAACGAGGGGGTTGTCTGAATCGGCTCTTTTTTCGAAAAGCGTCTTTCCGGAAGTGTCGACCAGGGTGATCGAGTCGAAATGGAACTTCTCAAATTGAGCGGACAAGATGGCGCTGATCGTCAGAGGATCCTTTCGTAATCCTGCGATCGAATGGGCGATCGATTCTGAACTTTCATTGTTGCGAATCTGGAGCTGCTGCTCAAGATAATGTTTGCTGATATTCGTAGTGAAGATGAAGCTAAAGGAAAAGGAAAATAGGACAATCGAAAGAATGATCAGCCAAAGTTGCTTATTGAGAGACATACCAGGATTCCTTATTGAGAATATTTATTTTTTTAGTGCATCTGATTAAGCATATTTCACTGGGTTACACAAAAGTAATCGTTGCTTCAGTTTTCTTTGCGTTGAATCCATCGTTACCAAATCGATCATCAAGATGAATTCTGCATTAGCGAACAATAAATAAAGGGATGCTGCACCCAAAAAGGAAGGCAAATCCATTTTGCGGTCAATAATATGAAAATAGAATGAAAATATTAGAATAACTCGATCCTAAAAATTAAATAAGGCTGGGGTTGCATCCGTTTGGCATCATCTTGGAACGTCTGCATTTCATACCAGTAAAACCTTAATTATTCCATAGGGTTAGTTTAGTTTCTTAATTAAACATAGTAAAGTCTTTATTGAGGGTTTTTTATCTAGGAGGGAATTCACTCCTGTCAGGATTTTAATATCTGAAAGATCGTCTATTTAAGCAAGGGTTTCGGAATTGTTAAGGTTCTGTTATTTAATTTTTGCTTAAAATTGATAGTAAGGTTAGAATACGCACCGCAAAACAATCACCGTTCGATACACGAATTTACAAGCCCGGGTGGTGAAATTGGTAGACACAAGAGACTTAAAATCTCTCGGCTTTACGGCCGTGCCGGTTCGATTCCGGCCCCGGGCACCATTCAAAAGCCATTTTCCAGTGGTTTGTTACTCCCTCAAAAAATAATCATATGGATGCAATCAATGGCCAGTAAAATTTGGCATGCATCCCCGATAATTCAAGAAGGTATACGAGATGGAATCGACGTTATTTTATCCCCGGAAGACTTTTCTTATTCTTGGCGTTTCCTTGCTATCCATCCTTTCCCCGCACGAGGTTCTAGCCTGGGGGGCATCGGGGCACCGCATGATAGGCGAGTTGGCTATCAAAAGCCTGCCTTCTTCACTGCCGGAATTTATTCGATCGCCGAAAGCGGTCACCATGATTGGCGAACTTGCCAGAGAGCCTGACCGATCGAAAGGAACGGGCAACAGCCATGACCATGACCTGGATCCCGGTCATTTCATTAATCTAAGTGATGAATTTAGGGTGGCTGATAGTGTATCGATCGATCCCTTGCCTGAATCCAGGGAGGATTATGACACGGCGTTGCGCCAGAAAGGCAACGATGAGTACAAGGTCGGTTTCCTGCCCTATTCCATCATTGATGGCTGGCAGCAATTGCAAAGGGATTTTGCTTACTGGCGAGCGGACAGGAAGGGTGAATCCCTTGCCAGATCAAAAGCAGAACGGCAATGGTTCAAGCAGGATCGGCTCCTCCATGAACTGATCATTCTGAGGGATCTTGGCTACTGGAGCCATTTCGTAGGGGATGCAAGCCAGCCCATGCATGTTTCGATTCATTACGATGCTTGGGGTGACTATCCCAACCCGGAAAATTTCAATCAAATGAAAGGGTTCCATTCTCGATTCGAAGGGTCATTCATTTCGGATCATGTTCGCCCTGAAGCGGTGCTGGCGAAATTGAAACCGATCAATCCTTGCGACTGCACGATCCAGTCTAGAACCGTGACTTATTTGAGAGAGACTCAGACCCAGGTCATTCCGCTTTTCAGGCTGGAAAGCGAAGGCGCGTTTTCCTTTGATCCAGACAAAGGAAAAGCGTTTGCGGTTGAAAGACTGGCTGCCGCCGTTTCGGAATTAAGAGACATGATCCTGGATGCATGGGAGAGCAGTGCCGATTCCACCGTGGGGTATCCTCCTGTTAAAGTACTGGACATCGAATCGGGCTTGATCGATCCGATCGAGAATATG
>CAIPBJ010000006.1 GCA_903863255.1 uncultured Methylophilaceae bacterium | reverse complement strand
GACGCTGCACACCACTAATTACTTCAATTGGTTTATGATTACCGCTATCACTTAATTTACTCATCGTATTAATTCTAGTCATATTACTAGTCCTTATTGTAAGGAATAATACTGGTACTGTGAATTACGGGGCTAGTTCAGGTACAGCATTATTGGATCCATTCTAATCTAAGTTATTTGATATTGAGAAGTTAGATTTGACTGTCTAGTATGGACCAAAAGACGCGATAGACATAGTCCTCTACGAGCAAGCCTAAAGCAGTCACTAAATAGAGCAGAACTGGCCTAATTAATCTAAATTGTTATCCAGCATATCCTTTAATTTGAAATGCAAAATGGCCTCTTAACTTTCAATTGAATGGTGATCAGTTAAATTATATTTATGCTAGTTTTTGGTAATTTCTGATATGAATATTGTAGTTAAAGAAACATTAGCATAATGAGATCGTCACAACCCTAGCGTTTTATACTTTGTGAAATTAATTATAAATGGTACAACGGAAAATCTGGATTGCATTCCTAACAGTACTCATACTGGGGGTTTTTGTATCTACCAGAATCGCTGTATTAGGTAATTCTGTTCAAGAAGTAAACCATAAATTCATAAAAGAGAAATTACCGTTTTCCCAACTTATTGGTGAACTTCGAGGAGCTATAGCAGATAAAGAGCGCTTGCTTTATGAGTATTACTCATTTACTTCCACTCGAACTGTTTTTCTAACTCAAAGCTCAATAATCAACTCGCGGATCGAAGAAATTGTCCAAAAAATCGAAAATGACAAAGACTCACTTTCTCATTCAGCGGTCCTTCGTTCACAGTTGCAAGAATTAAATCAATTATCTCAAGAACTTTCTAAAACGTTAGGGGAAAGTAATGTTGATTGGGATTTAGCAAGATCCATACTTGCTCAGGTTAAACCTAAGGTTCGCCAAATTGAAAACACACTTGCAATTCTCGTTACAGCAAATCGACAAGCAGTAACTGCACTTGGAGAAGACTCTCAGTTAAGTGTCATTACAATGGTCCGTTGGGTCATAGGATTTGCCATTCTGACTTTGATAATTGCAATTTTTGTCGGTTACTATGTAACGGAAATTATCAAAGAAGGTATTGAACGGCGAAGACTTGCGATGTTCCCCGAAAGAGACCCAAATCCGGTGTTAAGATTAAACGAATATGGTGAGGTACTTTATGCGAACCCAGCTTCAGCTGAGTTAATTACAAAACTAGATCATTCAATTAATGAAATATCGAAATTACTTCCATCAAGCCTAAATACACACCTGAAAAATGTAAGTAACGATCAAAAGCTAAATGTTCAATTCGAAGACGGTTATGGCAACTTTATCTTTGAATACTCTTTATCCTATTTGAATGATTTCTCAGAATTCCATCTATACATTAAAGATATAACATCAAGAAAACAGGCTGAAGAAAAACTAGCCTATCAAGCATTTTTTGATCCGGCAACAGGTTTATCTAATCAATACCGCCTATTTGATGACCTCAATGGTGCCAACCTCAATCGTAATATTAGAACTGTGATGATGATAGTTGCAGACCGTGAACAGGAAATTTTTGAAAGTTTTGGTGCCATCGTAACCGAGCAATGGTTAATAAGCATTGCAAAAAGATTGCAAAGTGAAATTGCGGCTGAGGAAAAGACACTTTACCGTTTTAGTGATAACGTTTTTGTCTTGGTCAGTTCGGAGAGTAATTTAGAGAAATTGCAGTTGATAGCAGACCAATTGCTAAACACGTCTAAAAACCCACTCATTGTAGATGGCCGAGAGTTATTCTCAACTTTCTCAATTGGCGCATCAATAACAACACTTGGAAATTCAAATAGTTCTTTAATTGATTCTGAAGAACAACTGCAGCAAGCAGCGGCCGCCTGCAACCGAGTACGTCGTGCCGGTGGAAATGACTTTAAGATCTTCGATGAGGACCTAGGAGAATCAGTCGCCAAAACTTTAAAATTAGCCGCTGATCTTCAACACGCTGTAGAAAGGGATGAATTAATCTTACACTACCAACCAAAAGTCGATGCAATAAGCAAAGAAATAGTTGGAATGGAGGCGCTTGTAAGGTGGAAGCACCCTGAACGGGGAATGGTTTCACCAATCGAGTTTATTCCAATCGCAGAAGATACTGGGCTCATTGTTCCAATAGGAAAATGGGTTTTAAATGAAGCATGCAGACAGAATGTTGAGTGGCAACAGTCTGGACTTCCACCACTTCGTGTAGCCGTTAATCTATCTGCCAGACAATTTCGATCAGGAAACTTGCTCGACGAAATTGACAATGCCTTAAAATCATCCGGACTACCCACAAATTGTCTTGAGCTTGAAATTACTGAGAGCCTGGTTATGGACGATGCGGATGGTGTTAAGGAAGTTTTAAATAAGATACATCAAAAGGAAATTTATTTATCTTTGGATGATTTTGGAACTGGACATTCATCCCTTTCCTATTTGAAACACTTCCCTATTGACTGTTTAAAGATCGATCGTGCATTTATCAAAGATACGCCAGGAAATACAGATGACGTGGCAATTGCAAAAACCATAGTAGCAATGGCAAAGGCACTTGGTTTAAAAACTGTGGCTGAAGGTGTTGAGTCCTTTGAGCAGTTTGATATGCTTAAGGAGATGGGATGCGACCAAATACAAGGTTATTTTTTCAGTAAACCTCTTAATGCACACGATTTTGTGACTTATTATCATGAGAACACTTTATTAAATGCATCAAAAGTTGGAAAGATAAGAAGCAAGGTAACCACTAAAATCATGAACCCATAAAAATGAATGCTTATTTAAGACTAAAGCTTAAACAAAGCTGGATATTTATG
>CAIPBJ010000005.1 GCA_903863255.1 uncultured Methylophilaceae bacterium | reverse complement strand
GAGACCTAGCATAGCGGTATCTGTTGTTAAAGGAGTCAATCATGTCGTTTTGGCAAATTTTGGGTCGACTAGCAGTGTCCAGCGAGGGTGAAACCATCCAGCGAGTCAGCGACACAACCAGTGTCAGCAGCGACGGAACAACCTACACCCGCATGGGGTCAACTACTGTGGGATCTGACGGATCCACGTTCACGCAGATGGGCAGCTTCAGTACAGATGGCAGCACCAGGATGGGCAGCACGGCTACTGGACTGGGTGCAGTGTTTGACAAGCAGGATGATTGGTCAAACTCAAAAGGCGATAAATTTGGCATAGATGATGACAATTTTTAAATCACTCTAAAAATCACATCTTCTAGCGATATGAAAAAAACACTAGTTTTTGAATACGAGATCATGGGGTCAGTTCACTCTTGGGGTGTAAAAGTCTTTCTTTCTCGGACAAAAAATTCTGGTGAATGGACTGTCGATTTCAACTACACAGATCCGGAGGCACTTGACTCTGAAACGCACACAGCCGAATCTGCTGAAGATTTTTTAAACATTGCAGAAGAAAGATATTTAGATCTGGATTCGTTTTGCGATGCTTTAAAAGAAACCAAGAAAAAAGAATTGATCACTTTAGCAAGTGAAATTCAAAATGCTGTTTTAAAAAATTCGTGAGTTAAATTTAAAAAAATGGATGAGCTCTAGACCATGCGATTTTGGTGGGTGAATCAAAATCAAACCTATCGCCATGAAATTCAAGGCGGTTATCTTTGGTCGCCTAAAAAAAATGCAAATGGAGCGCGTAACCCTTTTTATGAATCGATGCGTGAGGTTTCGCCTGGTGATCTGATTTTCTCCTTTAAAGACACACGTATCGTTGCAATAGGAATTGCTCAGTCTTATTGCTGGGAAAATCCTAAGCCACTGGAGTTCGGAACTGCTGGGCAGAATTGGGAGAACGTAGGCTGGAAAGTTAAAGTCGAATTTACTGAACTAAAAAATATCATTCGACCAAAGGACCACATGTCAGTCTTAGGATCGTACTTACCAGAAAAATATTCGCCATTGCAACCAAATGGAAATGGTCTTCAATCTGTTTACTTGACTGAATTGCCAAAGCCGTTAGCTGAAGTACTGATGGGGCTAATTGGTCAAGAAGTCGCAACCCTATCCTTGTCAGCTCAAGCAGTTAAACCCGTACCGGCCGATGATCTCGACTATTGGGAACATAAGTTGGAATTGGACATCGTTGGCGACACATCTGTTCGTGAAACTGAGAGACTGGCTATTGTTAGGGCCAGAGTAGGACAAGGTTTATTCAAAGAACGCGTCAGCATGATTGAGACCAAGTGCCGCATAACAGGTGTTGAGAATCCTGTCCATCTTGTTGCTAGTCACTGTAAGCCTTGGAGAGACTCGAGTAATGAGGAAAGACTTGACGGAGAAAATGGTTTGCTATTAACGCCAAGCATTGATCATCTATTTGATAGAGGCTTTATAGGATTTGAAAACAATGGGAAGCTAATCATTTCACCCGTTGCTCACCGACCCTCCCTTGAGCGCATGGGAGTAGATACTGAACAGATAGTCCATGTGGGTGGTTTCTCATCGGGCCAAAAGCAGTTTTTGGATTTTCATCGGAATTCAGTTTTTCTTGAATCTCGTCGCTATTAAGAATCAAAAAAGAACTTCAGCATGTTTTTTTTACAACATCCAACAAAAATTTAATAATTTATAACTATGCACAACATACATATGGCTGAAGTAACTGAGGAT
>CAIPBJ010000004.1 GCA_903863255.1 uncultured Methylophilaceae bacterium | reverse complement strand
GTTGATACGTAATCCCGAGGACAAACGCTCGATGGATGTGCTCAAGGCATCTTGTGACTTGGACAGATTCATTTGAGCGTTCAATGAATTGATATTGGTGTTAATGATTGAAGCCATGTTTTATTCTCCTAATGATTTTTCAGATCAAATCTCTGAAATCGATATGTTTGATACTCATAAGATTCACGCCTCATTCCTTAACGTTCTGATTGGAATGAAAATTAAAGAAACAATTACGGGCATCTATCTCCATATCGGCCGCAATATCAAAATCTTTAATTCTGGTTGAACTGACTGTTCATCAATATCATGAAATGCCCGTTATTCGTGAAGCCAAAGACTCAGGTCAATGCTGCGATTCTTAAAATTAATTAATTAATAATTAAAGTCTTCTAATGAATTAACCGATAAACCAATTACTTATTGACGATTTGATTTCAATAAATGAAATGCAAAATTTATCCGGCCGCGTGAAAAACTTTCCAGGTCAGTTAGATCAATGGGTAACAAATACTGCCATATCCGATCTTTCAGAAACGGTTATTGAATAGCCATGAAATTTTCGGGTGTTAGGAACAGGGTATTGGCGATATTTTGTTTGATTAATTAAAAAATTAAAGTGGGCAATCAAAATGAAAATAAAAATAAAACATCAGTATATGTATCTGTTATTAGCTTCTTTAATAACAGATTGTTCTCTTGCTATTGCCGAAGAGGATAAAAATGTAGACGGACCCAAGGCTGCTATCGAGCAAGGCAATGGAAATGATCAATCAGAAACAGGAAATGAGAAGGCTTCCGTATCAGAAGAATTCACTCCGGAGAACTGGCAATTAAAAGCTCAATCCACTTATATCTGGCAGAGTAAACCTAAATTTAACGCTCCCTATACAGGTGATTACAGCCTAAGAACAGGAAAGGAACGAGGGAATACTGCAACTGCTACAATTTATGCAGGCTTCAAGGGATGGACCGGTAGTGAATTCTTCCTGAATCTGGAAGCATCGGAATCCAGTCCAATTTCAAATTTAAGAGGTATGGGCGGGCTATCAAATAGTGAAAACCAAAAAGGTGGGGCTATCGAGCCAAAGACCTATCGAGCCAGATATTTTATAAGGCAAACAATAGGATTGGGTGGTGAAACAGAAAATATTGAATCTGGCTTTAACCAAATGGCATCAACAGTCGATAAAAACCGGATTGTATTGACGGCCGGTAAGATGAGCATAATCGACATTTTCGATAATAACAAGTTTTCTCATGATGGACGATCCCAGTTTATTAATTGGTCATTTTTAACACATGGCTCATATGACTATGCGGCTGATACCAAAGGCTATACCATTGGATTTGCAAGTGAGCTTTATTATCAGGACTGGGCATTTAGATTTGGTCGTTTTATGCAACCTAAAGTATCAAATGGCCCTGATTTAGACTACAACATGTTCAAACAATATGCGGATCAGATCGAAATCCAGCACGATCACGATTTATTCAACCAACCTGGTTCAGTTAAGTTACTAGTCTTCCATAACAAAGCCTACATGGGTTCATTCAAGGATGCCATCACATATGGGAAACTCAATTCGGCCCCCCCTGATGTGAGTGCCGTGCGCCAGCTTAGCGACAAATACGGTATTGGAATTGCGTTAGAACAGAACGTTAGAGACGATATTGGTATCTTCGCTCGGGCAAATATTAACGATGGGAAACGTGAGACCTATGCGTTTACCGAGATCGATAAGCAAGTTTCTGGTGGCATAACCATTTTTGGAAACAAATGGGGACGACCCGACGATGCCTTTGGATTCGCAATCGCGGTCAACGGCATTTCAAAGGATCATCAGGATTATATCTCACAGGGTGGTCATGGTGCATTTATGGGCGATTTGGCTATAAATACCGATACACCGACGCCGGGTGTGCTGAGCAATATCTATAACTATTCGTCTGAAAAAGTGTTTGAAGCTTATTACAATTCACAATTGACGACTGGAAAAGCTGGAACGCTATGGGGCGCACTGGATTTTCAACATATCATTAATCCTGGATACAATGCCGATCGGGGTCCTGTTGATTACCTTGGATACAGATTCCATTATGAATTTGATGCCCAAAACGCATTGGGAATCAAATCTGCAAAAACAAATGATACAAATGGTCCAACTGAATCCTACAGATCGGATTCCGGTCCATACATGGCCCTTAAAGTCTATAACTCTCATTCGAGCATGGATACTCAAGATTTCGGAGGCGTTGATAGCTTCTCAAACAATAAAGTTGGAGGGGCTTTCACTTTAGGTGAGAAATTCAGCAAGAATCTTGCAGTTGAAGCATCCTACGACCATCTAGGCAGATTTATTGCCCATGAAGTTACTCAGCCCAATGTGATTGATTTAACTGCCCTATCGGTAAATGGGGTAGGGATAATCCCTGTGTCTGACTCGTTAGATATATACGGCAAGGCAGGTGCAAATTATGGCTTTACGGACTCGACCAATGTCAGAAACCATAAATTAGGAGCTACTTATGGACTGGGAAGTTCTTATTGGATCCAGAAAGACCTGGAAATTAAAGCAGAGTGGACAAGATTCAACAACTTAGGCACGAATGATTCAAATGATATAAAAGGTCATGTTGATACAATAGGCTTGGGATTGAGTTATCACTTATGACATTTTCCTGCGAATAAATGAACTGCACCTTCAGATCTGGACAAAATGCCTTGGTGTTTAAGGAGCAGTTCTTTTTATAAATAGGGTACGCTATTTATACATTCTTTACAGAACTTGAATTTCTATGCGCAAAGGCATGATTACTTAAAGGTTGAGCCATTGCTGTTGAGGTAATAGTAAGCATCGCAATAACAAAAATAAACGTTTTCATATTAGGTTCACCAAAAATTATATGAACTGAATATATGTCCTTTTTCTATTCAACTCAATAGCCCATTTGGACTATGGGGTTTGCCTGTCTACTCCGCAATATTTATTTAAGCAATTGTTTTGTAAAGGATAAATAAATTAAGTTAAGGCTTAACTATAGCATATGCGTGTCCTGACGCCTGCTTCTTCTGGATTTAATCTTCTGTATTTATATTCGGAGTCGCTGTAATTCTGTGTATGGACAAGTCCGCACCTTCGAATTCCTGTTCAGCCTCCAGGCGAATACCGAAAAACACTTTAAGCATTCCATACACAATAAAACCGCCACTTGCTGCAATAAAAATACCCAGACCGGTTCCTATTAATTGCGATGCAAGGCTTACACCACCCATGCCACCTAACCATTTCATGCCAAAAATACCCGCAGCAATTCCACCCCAAGCACCACAAAGTCCATGAAGTGGCCATACACCGAGAACATCGTCAATCTTCCAACGATTTTGAGTTACTGTAAATGCCCAAACAAATAATCCGCCAGCAACAACCCCTGTAGCCAACGCCCCGAGTGGGTGCATCACATCGGAGCCTGCACATACAGCGACTAATCCGGCGAGAGGTCCGTTATGAACAAATCCCGGGTCATTCCTTCCTGCAATAAGTGCCGCAATGGTGCCTCCAACGAGCGCCATAAGGGAATTGATTGCTACCAAACCGCTTACAGCATGCAAGGTCTGAGCGGACATAACATTGAATCCAAACCACCCAACCGTAAGGATCCATGAACCTAAAGCAAGAAAAGGGATATTAGATGGCGGAAAAGCGTGAGAGCGGCCATCCTTTCCGTATCGCCCATGACGAGAGCCAAGCATGATTACTGCGGCCAAAGCTATCCAACCTCCCATTGCGTGAACCACAACAGAACCTGCAAAGTCGTGAAACTTTGCGGTAAAAGCGCTATTCAGCCAATCCTGTATTCCATAATGATTGTTCCATGCGATCCCTTCAAAGAATGGATACACAAATCCAACGAGAAGAAAGGTTGCAGCTAATTGCGGGTTGAATCTTGCTCGCTCAGCGATGCCACCCGAGACAATAGCTGGAATAGCTGCTGCAAAAGTGAGAAGAAAGAAGAATTTCACCAATTCGTATCCATTATTTGCAGACAGTGATTCCGCTCCTTGCAAAAATCCGATGCCATAAGCGATACCATAACCGATAAAAAAATAAGCAATTGTGGAAATAGAAAAATCAACCATTATTTTGACTAGGGCATTGACCTGATTTTTACTCCTGACAGTGCCTAATTCAAGGAATGCAAAACCGGCATGCATTGCTAGCACCATAATGGCGCCTAAAAGAATAAATAGGACATCGCCACTAGTTTGATTCGTTTCCATTTCTTCCCCTAAAAATGTTACCTGATGGTTATAATTATTAACTATATGAAATATATGATTATTATTAATACTGCCAGTTGACTATTCAAACTGCATTAAAGCACCAATATAATGCTCAAATAAATGCATATGCACTATTATGGTGATTATATTGTTTTAGATACAAAAATCCAAACAAATTAAAATTGAGAAATCAGGATTGAATTAGGAATTATGATGGGATATCCGCCACTGCTTAAACCTAAGGATTTGATGCAGTTTGAAGGCCAGGGCTTTAATTTTAAATACCGACCTTAAAACCAGATTGATTTCTTGAACGACCCCTATACCAACAATATGGTTAGAGCGTAATGGATTAAAAAAAGCCAGATGAAAATAAAAAAGCAGTGGCACATAGGTGTCACTGCTTTCATTTACCACATTCGAGTCTCAAAATAGAGACTTTTGATTATATGGCGTCCCCACGGGGATTCGAACCCCGGTCGCCTCCGTGAAAGGGAGGTGTCCTAGGCCTCTAGACGATGGGGACATAGAGGTAACTATTATACTAAACATCAACTGATTTGTAGCACAAATCATAAAAATTCTTGTTTTTCTTTTCGCTTAGCAACCACGAACCATTGGTGGAGGTAAGCGGGATCGAACCGCTGACCTCTTGCATGCCATGCAAGCGCTCTCCCAGCTGAGCTATACCCCCGAAAAGAGGCGCAATCATAATGATGTGGGACTTAGTTGTCAATGAATTTCAGCTTGATAGACAAAATAAAGCTATTTTTAATTGCCTTAAGCGAATGGTTTTATGACTAATTTTTTATCAAACTAGCACGTAAAACCTCGCCATTCATGGCGGGGATATAAGCGCGTACTTGACGACGTGTAATAATAGTGTACGATTGTACAATATGAAACGACTTCAAGCCTACAAGTTCCAGCTCCTTCCAAATGGTGCGCAGCAGCGCAGCATGACCTGCTATGCAGGGCATGCGCGCAAGGTCTGGAACCTGTCGCTGGCGGAACAGGAGCGACGCTATAAAGCGGGCGAGAAGTTCGCCAGCGAGTTCGATATGAACCAATGGCTTGTTGAATGGAAGAAACAGTATCCATACCTTGCCCACTCACCTTCCCAAACCCTGCAGCAAGTCATGAAGCATCTCGCCCAGGCTTACAAAGCCTTCTTCAAAGGTGATGCTTCGCATCCCGTGATGAAGAAGAAAGGGCGATGTGCTGCAAGCTTTCGCTTTCCGCAAGGCTTCAGGATCGAGCAGGACAATCATCGCATCTTCCTGCCCAAGCTGGGATGGATACGTTACAGGTGCAGCAGGAAGATCGAAGGAGATGTTAAGAATATTACGGTCTCCTTCTCAAGCGGCCACTGGTACGCTTCGATCCAGACCGAGCGCGAAGTCGATGAACCTATTCCTCAAGCGACTTCGGCTGTCGGTATCGACATGGGTATCGCGCGCCTTGCTACGTTGTCAGATGGCTCCTTCCTCGAGCCATTGAACAGTTTCAGAAAGCACGAACAGCGACTGGCGCGCTATCAGCGGGCCATGAGCCGCAAGAAGAAGTTCAGTAAGAACTGGATGAAGGCAAAGGCCCGCGTCCAGAAGATTCAAGCCCGCATCGGGAATGTCCGCCGCGACTATCTTCACAAAGCCACAACCATCATTAGCAAAAACCACGCTTTAGTGGTTGTGGAAGATCTGAAGATACGCAATATGAGCAAGTCAGCGGCGGGCACGATAGAGTATCCTGGGCGCAATGTGTCGGCCAAGTCCGGCCTCAACAAAGCCATTCTCGACCAGGGCTGGTTCGAGTTCCGCCGTCAGCTGGAATACAAGCTGGCTTGGAACGGCGGACAGCTGATTGCGGTCCCACCGCAATACACCAGCCAGTCATGCCCGTGTTGCGGGCATGTGTCGAGGGACAATCGACAGACGCAAGCGAAGTTCAAATGCGTCGATTGTGGCTTTGCCGAGCATGCCGACCTCGTCGGCGCCATCAACATCAAAGCGGCCGGACTGGCCGTGTTAGCCTGTGGAGAGGCAGGGCAGTCAGGCGCCTCGGTGAAGCAGGAACCCGCCGAGGTGACTTGATAATGGCTACGCCAATATCAAGCACGGTAGGAATCCTCGTCCTTTAGGGCGGGGAGGATGTCAACCTCGCACGTTTGAGTTATTGCTGAACTCGGTTAACTCTACCCTGGGTGCAGGAATCCAGCCTTCTTTTCTGTGTTCTGCCTCAACGTTAGTAAAAATGCCACCTCGAACATAAAATTTCGATGTCAATCTCATAAATCTCGGGTTTGTTGCTTTAACCAGATCATCTAGGATTCGATTGGTCACGTCTTCGTGAAAGCAACCCTCATTTCTGAAGGACCAAATATATAGTTTTAAGCTTTTAAGTTCAACGCAATGAAGATCCGGAATGTAATCCAGAAACAATGTCGCAAAATCAGGCTGGCCTGTTTTTGGACAAAGACAGGTAAATTCAGGGATCTCAATGTGGATAAGGAAATCTCGACCCGGTTGCGGGTTGCTAAAAGTTTCCAGGAGTTTGGTCGGTTGTGCGGTTGGCTTGCCGCCTAAAGATTCTGATGTCATGGTAAGTGTTGAGGCTTTTGTCTATAAAAAGAGGTATTATACTATCTAAAGAATATCAAATTTATATCACAATTCTCATGCGTTTAACTCATCTAAAATTAGCCGGATTCAAATCGTTCGTTGACCCAACAACATTGCATATTCACGGCCAAAGGGTTGGGGTCGTAGGACCTAATGGATGTGGTAAATCTAATGTCATGGAATCGGTAAGATGGGTTTTAGGTGAATCTTCCGCTAAAGAAATGCGTGCGGATGCAATGGATGCCGTTATATTTAATGGTTCTTCCAACCGAAAAGCGATATCAAGAGCAAGCGTTGAACTTACTTTTGATAACAGTTTGGGTTCTGCAAACGGCGAGTGGTCCAAATACGCAGAAATATCAGTCAAACGTGTTATCGAACGTGATAAGGGTTCAAGTTATTTTATAAATAACACTGCCGTAAGAAGACGTGACGTTGCAGATTTGTTTCTTGGAACGGGTTTAGGTGGTCGAGCCTATGCAATCATAGGCCAAAATACCATTTCAAGAATTGTTGAAGCAAAACCTGATGAAATGAGGGTTTTTCTTGAAGAAGCAGCTGGTATTTCAAAATATAAGGAACGTCGTCGCGAGACTGAGTTACGATTGTCTGATACCCGAGAGAACCTGATTCGGGTTCAGGATATTCTGCAAGAAATGGATAAATTAATTATTCGTCTCGAGGCTCAGTCTGTCGTTACCTTGCAATACCATGAACTCCAAAACAACCTTAAGTTATCCGAGGGGAGACTATGGTTAATTAAAAAACGTGAAGCGGGGGCAATTTGGGAGAAAACAAAATCCCAAGTTGAAAAGCTTGTTATTGAATTGGAAGCCCAGACGGCCTCCTTAAGACACATAGAAGCCGTTGTCGAAGGGTTGCGTCAGCAATATCATCTGGCAACTGAAGGTTTGCAATCGGCACAGGCTAATTACTATGAATCGAATTCTGAAGTTTCCAATCTAGAGCAACAGGTCAAACACACTGCCGAGGCAAGGGAACGTCTGCTTGCTCAGTTAAATCAAATTGATTCTCAAACTGAAAAATTAAATGCACAGAAACTGAATTTGGAAGAAAACCTGGGGCTTTTGAAATTTCAGCAGCAGTCTACTGGGAATCATGAAATCGAGGCAAATAATGCCTTAAAGGAATTGCGAAATAAATTGCCTGAGATTGAAAGAGCCTTTCAATCTGCAATGCATATTCATACGCAGGCTCAACATAAGTTCAGTGAAACTGAACAGGTAATCAGGCTTGAGAGCAGCCACATTGAACATATTGAAAAAAACATTCTTGAGCTCGGGCATCGCATCACCAAATTAATAGATAATCAAAAAAATCTGAAATTGCCAGATATGAATGTCATAGAAAGCATCAAAGACGAATATTTAAAACATGAGCAATTGATTGCCGATTTTGAAATAAGAACGCAACTGTTAAGAGAACAGGAAAGCAACTGTCAAAAGAAGCAAGTTGAAATGCGAGAGACATTATCATTATGCGAAAAGAAGTTTAATCAAAACGAAGCTCAAATTAATTCATTAAAGAAATTGCAAGCGAGCATTTCCAATGAAAATCAATTAGAAAGTTGGTTGAATACCCATAAGATCATAAGCAAGAACAGATTATGGCAAAAATTCAAAATCGAGCTCAATTGGGAAACAGCGTTTGAAGCCGTTCTTGGTTCCAGGTTGAATGCTATTCTGCAGACATTTAAAATCCATTCCATACCGTTGGCTCGCCCCCCGGCAAAACTAGTTTTGGCAGATACTGGAAGTGCGATAACTTCAGCTTCAAAACATGATTCATTAACTCCTTTGATCACATTATTGACTGATTACGATCCGGAAGTTTTTGCTGTTTTGAACGACTGGTTAACCGGTGTTTATTTGATTGAAGATGAAACCGACATTCAGGACGCCAGAGAAAAGCTTGATCCTGGAGAGATGCTGGTAAATAAGCAGGGCGACATCTATACTCGAAAGAGCATAACGTTATATTCGTCGGTGGACTCGAACTTGCATGGTGTGATTGAGCGTCAGCGAGAGTTGGAGGCTTTAATTGGGATCCATCCTGAATTACAAAACAATGTGTCAATTGCTCAAGATGAGCTTCGTCAATCAGAAACGCAATTGGCAAATATTCGACATGAACAGCAAGAGCAATCTCAACTTAATCGAACACATATACAGTCTCAACACCAACGCAATCTAGAAATTCAACGTTTGGAGCAACAGCAAAAGCATGTAATTGAACTTCAAAAGAATCTTCAAGCAGAAATGGAAGGGGTGGCTCAACAAAGGGATGCCTTAAACCTTGCCTTGAAGGAAAAAATTAAATCCCTGGACTTAATTAAGTCTTCCCTTGAGGGTCTGTATCAAGAGAAGCAAAACGCCCAGTCAAATAGAACAGCATGCGAGATAGACCTTAACCAAGCCAGAGTAGCAATTCAGAAATCAGAAAGGGATGCTCAGGAAAAATCATTTAATAATAAATTGATTATTAATAAAATCTTTGACATTGAGGAAAAGTTAAAATCCATGTCTGAAGAATTGCACAGCCTATTTTTAAGGCGTAAGGAATGTGAAGCTTTATTGCAGGCTTCCAAGATGGAGAATTTGAAAGAAAACCTTGAAATTGCGATAAATAATAAAAGACATCGAGAATTGATTCTAGCTAATTCTCGGGATGCGATGGCCTTGGCGGAGCAAAGTTTGCAAAATGAGGAACGAAATAGAATGCAGACTGAACAATCCTTGTATCCACTTCGTGACAAATTGGAACAATCACGATTGAACGAGCAGCAAGCTCGAATTTATTTTGAACAGTGTCATGAGAAGTTAATTCAAACCGGTTTAAATGAAACAGAGTTATCCCATCAATTGACATCGAATGCCAAAGCTTTAGATTTTGAGAATAAGATTAATCAACTGAATGCCGAAATAGAAAGTTTAGGGGCAGTTAATCTTGCTGCTTTACAAGAACTCGAGAGTGAAAGACAGCGTAAGGAATATCTTGACAATCAAGCAAAAGATTTAAATGAAGCCGTTAATACTTTAGAGGATGCTATCAAACGAATTGATAAGGAGACTAAAGTTCGGTTGCAGCAGACCTTTGATGAGGCTAACAAATATTTTGGAGAATTATTTATTACTTTGTTTGGCGGCGGCCAGGCAAGATTGGAGCTATTAGGGGACGACATTCTGGATACAGGAATGCAGGTTTTTGCACAACCACCAGGCAAGAAAAACAGCACAATCCATTTACTTTCTGGGGGAGAAAAAGCACTAACAGCATTAGCGTTGGTTTTTGCTTTGTTTAAATTAAATCCTGCACCTTTTTGCCTAATGGATGAGGTCGATGCCCCACTTGATGATAGCAATACAGAAAGATTCTGCGCAATGGTTAAGAAAATGTCTGAACGTACACAATTTTTGTTTGTTAGTCACAACAAGATCACCATGGAAATGGCGCAGCAGCTTATAGGTGTTACCATGCAGGAGTCAGGCGTATCCAGAATTGTTGAAGTTGACATGGAGGCTGCCTTGCAGATGAAGGACGAAATTGAGATTGGGGTATGAAAATTTCTTGTTTAAATACTTTCAACCTTCACTTCAGGATTTATAATTCACTATTATGACTGATTTAAAATTTGCATTGCTATTCATTGGGGCACTGATAATTTGTGCGGTTTTGCTTTTCAATTGGTGGCAAGAAAGAAAAATTCGTCGAGAAGCTTCGCAAAGTTTCGATTCACCAGAACAAGATTTACTAATGGATGAATTTGATGATTCAGTGGATAAAAATGACAAATCAAACCTTCAAACGTCCAGAAATGAATATTCTCAAGATGCATTAACTTCAAATCATGGGATGTTGTCAGATGCAAGAGCAGATTTTGAAAAGGAAATGGCTATGCATGTAAATGAGCCATTTATTTCGAATCCATTTGCAATCACAAGCAAAGATGATGATCCAAGCTTTGACGGACAATCCGATCAGGTAACTGAAGCGGCAAGCCAAAACGCATCAAGCATGCATGATGCATTACATCCATTGAACTTAAAGAATAATTCAGAGAATCTTAAACCGATCGATTTCCCCCCGGAAGATCTTGCTGCAGAAGTAATCAATGATTCGCTGCCAGATTCAATTAGCCACCAAATAGATTTAACATCGGTTTTATATTTACCTGGACCAACCCGAGGTGAGAAATTACGTGACTTATTGTTGTCCATAGTTAGTCTTGACAAACCAGTTTATGCTTTTGGTCTGGGTTATGATGACATATGGTATGGCCTAACACGTGAACAAGAACAACGAGAATTCAAACGGGCTGTCTATTCACTTCAATTGGCAGATCGGTCGGGTCCAGTATCGAAAGAAACACTAAGCAGGTTTCAGCAAAGTGTCGATGAAATTGGCTATCAACTAAGCGCACAAGTTGAATGGCAAGAAAATCCTGATCCATTATCGTATGCACAAGACCTTGATCAATTTTGTCTAGATGTAGACAAAATGGTGGGGTTCCATTTGATACAAGGAACCAGTGGGCCATTTACAGGAACAAAATTCAGGGGGTTGGCCGAAGCAAATGGTCTATTTCTAGGTTCGGATGGTTCTTTTCACTACGAAACCAATAACCACGAGCGGCTTTTTACTTTGATTGATATTGATAATAATCCTTTTGATGTGGATACATTACGAACTTCTGTATTGAAAGGCGTGACTTTCCAATTGGATATTCCAAGGGTTAAAAATTGTACTGAAGTATTTAATCAAATGGTTCTGGTTGCAAGGAAAATGGAAACCAGTCTTTTTGCAATTCTGGTTGACGACAAGCAAAGGCCAATTAGTGACCCTCAGATCGAAAAAATCAGGAATCAACTCAAAGTCATCCATGCACAAATGGTCGCGAGAGGTGTGGTTCCAGGAAGCCCGTCTGCTTTAAGATTGTTCTCTTGATACCTTATGCAATCCGAATTATTTATTCCAGAATCTGCGCCAATATCGCTTCAGGAAAATTCTAAAACTACATCTGAGATTGAGAAACTTCGTGATGAAATAAGATTTCATGATTATCAGTATTATGTTCTTGATAATCCATTAATTCCCGACAATGAATATGATAATTTATTTCGCAAACTTCAAGACTTGGAAAATCAGGACCCTTCACTCATAACCCCTGATTCTCCCACACAAAGAGTCGGCGGAAAGCCTTTAAAAAGTTTTGACTCTATAACCCATCGTATTCCAATGCTCTCTTTAAATAATGCACTGACTGAAGAGGAAGCAATAGCCTTCGATAAAAGGATTCGCGAAGGACTTGACCAAGATGAATTGCAGTATGCAGTAGAGCCTAAGTTCGATGGTCTGGCAATTACCTTAACCTATGAAGACGGTAAATTGGTTCAAGGCGCAACACGCGGCGACGGCTACACTGGAGAAGATGTAACTTCAAATATAAAAACCATTCGTTCAATACCTACAAAACTACATATCCTGGATGCACCTAAATTGATCGAAGTAAGAGGTGAGGTACTGATGTTGAAAAAAGACTTCGCGAGGTTAAATAAAGAACAGGAAGAGGCCGGCCAAAAAATATTTGCAAACCCAAGGAATGCGGCGGCTGGAAGTTTAAGGCAATTGGATCCAAATATTACTAGAACGCGGCCCCTTCATTTCTTTGCATACGGAATAGGCTATTTTGAGGGAATCCCTCAGTTTGAAAGGCATTCTGATGCAATGAACTTTCTGGATTCGCTGAGGATACCCGTGAGTTCTGAAAGGGATGTCGTTCAGGGAATTCAGGGTTTGCTGAATTACTATAATAAGATTGGTAATAAAAGAGAGAACCTACCTTTTGATATTGATGGCGTCGTATACAAAGTTAATCACTTTAATTATCAAGAACAATTGGGTTTTGTATCACGAGCACCAAGATGGGCGATTGCGCATAAATTTCCTGCTCAAGAAGCATTGACCCTAATTGATTCTATCGATGTTCAGGTTGGACGAACCGGTGCCATCACACCAGTTGCTAGATTAAGCCCTGTTATTGTTGGCGGAGTAACGGTAACCAATGCGACATTGCACAATCAGGACGAAATAGACCGTAAAGACATTAGAGTCGGCGATACAGTAAGCGTAAGGCGGGCAGGGGATGTCATTCCTGAAGTGGTTAAAGTAATAATCGAGAAGCGCCCAGAGAAATCAGAACCATTTAATCTACTAAATTTAATCAACTCAAAGTGTCCCGTTTGTGGCTCCCATGTAATCAAACAACCTGACGAGGTGGTTGCACGTTGTACTGGGGGATTGTTTTGCAGTGCACAAAGGAAACAAGCGATTTTGCATTTTGCCTCTCGCAGAGCATTGAATATTGAAGGGTTAGGGGAGAAGTTGGTCGATCAGCTAGTTAACGAGAACCTTGTGACTTCTCTCCCGGATATATACAGGCTTGACCTAGATACGCTTGCCAAGCTTGAAAGAATGGGTAGAAAATCAGCCCAAAACATATTGGAATCGATCCAAAAGAGCAAGCAAACAACCTTTGCAAGGTTTATTTATGGACTTGGAATTAGAAATGTGGGCGAAGCAACGGCAAAGGACTTGGCTCGCTACTTTGGTAATTTAGCTGATCTGCAATCTTCCGATGCTTTAAAACTCCAACAAGTTTCCGATATTGGTCCAATCGTAGCGGAATCAATATTCCAGTTCTTCTCGGAAGAACATAATAAACATGTCATTGATGCCCTTATTGAAGCAGGGATAAATTGGGAAAGCTCACCTGGACAAAATTTATTGGAAGGTAAACTAAATGGTATGACGTTTGTCTTAACAGGTTCTCTATCAACCCTAAGCAGGGATGAAGCTAAAGAATTGATTGAAGCAGCAGGAGGAAAGGTTAGTGGAAGTGTTTCAAAAAAGACCAATTATGTCATAGCCGGCGAAGATGCAGGTAGTAAGCTATTGAAAGCCCGAGAATTGGGAATCAACGTAATCGATGAGAATGCATTTCGCTTGATGTTGAATTAAAGTTACTCATTTAACCTCTTGTATACAATCAGTATTCAATTTGACTCAAAATAACGATCAGTAGTCCTCAATAAACGATAAGGGAAATTATGCGAATCATATTCATTGCATTGGGATTAACGACAATGCTAACAACTTTTACGGCTCAAGCAGAAGATGGTAATGATCAGTCAACGATAAAAATCTGTAACCAAGCCCTACAAGAAGGAGATACATCAAAAGCAATATCGATTTCCAATCAACTAATAGATACGAATAAAAACAACCGTGATGCCTATTTATGCAAAGGAAGAGCTCTCGGTCAAAATAAACAATTGATCGAATCAATCGAGGCATTAAAACAAGCTGATATCCTTTCAAAGACTCCCCGTGAACATATGGTCGCTTTCACATTGATGGGTAATGTTTATCGAAATGAAAAGCACTATGATGAAGCAATCGATAGCTATTCCAAGAGCATGGAATTCGCAAAATTAGACAATGATAAGCGTTTTCAAAGTATAGACCTGAACCTAATTGGCGATGTTAAAAAAGACAATAACCTTTTTGAAGAGGCACTTAGTAATTATTTATCAAGTGAAACTTTAGCTTCAAACGATAATGAAAGAGCCGATTGCTATGAAAGGATTGCAGCAACATATAGCTTACTGGGCAAGAATGACCAGGCAATCGAATATCAGATAAAAGCACAAATCATGCAGGAAAGAAGCGGTGACCTCACGCACCAGGCAAATGCAGGCCTGGAAATGGGTAGAATTTATACCGTAGCTAAAGAGTATATGAAAGCCGAGAAATCAATCAATCAAGTGTTATCGTTAAGCAAGGAGCAAGGGGGAGCCTATTGGGAAGCCAAGAGCTATTTGTATTTAGGGATATTGCAAAAATCCCAGGGTAAAATAGATGAAGCTAAAATTTCATTTGAATTGGCTCGGCAACGAAGCAGACAGATTGGGGAAGTAGAACTTGATCAGAGAGTCACTCAGGAACTCGAAAATATAAGATAACATATAATATTTTAATTACAATAAGTTATGAATATAACATAATGTAATTGTTTAAATAATTGACCAATAAATTATTTGTATTGCAGGATAAAGTAGTTTAGTAGAAAATAGTTTAAGACGTCTAATTTAAAGGGTGGAAATTATGCAAAATCAGATTGATATATTTCTTGCGTCCCTTAACGAGTTCTGGACCCAGATCATTACTTTTTTCCCTAAATTACTCGCTGTAGCAGTAATTATCTTTTTTGGGTGGATCTGCGCGCGTCTTGCCTGTATTGGAGTGAAGCATATTCTCGATCTGGCAC
>CAIPBJ010000003.1 GCA_903863255.1 uncultured Methylophilaceae bacterium | reverse complement strand
GCTTGATAAAATGCATTCAAAATAGTAAAAAAGAATCATATTAAAAATTTGCAATTCAATTCAAGAGTTTGAAAAATTATAGATCTCACTTGATTGTTGTTTAAAATATAAGAAGCAATTTCAAGAAATTAGTAGTTGCGGCAGCAGTCGCAGTCGCTTCCTTGGCATCTGCATCTGCAAATGCGGCTTGCAGCGATGTGAGCAGGCATGATCTTGAGACTTATCTCAAGAGCGTTGTTTCATCTAAAGTTGCAGGTGGTTTCAACCTTAACATGTGGCTTACTTTCGTGGACGAAACAGGCAAGGTTTGTGCAGTAGTGACAAGCGGTAATGAAGGCTCGCTTGCCAGCCGTTCCGAATGGTTAGGCAGCCGTATCATCTCTGCGCAAAAAGCAAACACAGCCAATGCGTTCAGCTTGGATGGCGTGTCGATCTCAACTGGTGACCTTTATGCGGCTGTTCAGCCTGGAGGCAGCCTTTTCGGTCTTCAAGAATCCAATCCTGTTAATGCAGAGGCAGCCTACGCTGGCAATCCGAATGACTACGGCAGAAAAGATGACCCAATTGTTGGTCAGCGTATCGGTGGCGTGAATGTCTTCGGTGGCGGACTTGCCGTTTATAAGGGTGGCCATAAGATCGGAGCTTTTGGTGTGTCCGGTGACACTTCCTGTACAGACCACGCCACTGTTTGGCAAGTTCGTCATCAGCTAGGATTGGATGCAACGACTCCTGGCGGTTTCGAAGCCATCAATTTGACAACTAAATTTGTTAATTTAGGTGATCATCCAGATTGTTATAACTCAGTTTCTGGTGCTGATGTTGGTATCACTAAGTAATTTAAAGTTATAGAATCGAAACCCCTCTCAGTTTTTTCTGGGGGGGTTTTTTGTGGTATCTTCATTCCAATTTGAATTAAATAGGACAACAATGCGTACCAGCCAACAACTAAGGGGCTTCACGTTGCTTGAGCTTTTGGTGGTCATGGTGATCATCGGTCTCTTGGTGGGCTATGTCGCGCCAAAATATTTTGCGCAGTTAGGCAAGTCCGAAGTCAAGGCCGCACGCGCGCAGATCAACTCATTGTCAAAGGCGCTGGATTTATACAGATTGGATACGGGACACTATCCGACGCAGGATGAAGGATTGAATGCGCTCAATACTGCTCCTTCAAACGAGCCAAAATGGCAAGGGCCCTATCTGCAAAAGGAAGTCCCTTTGGATCCGTGGGGTAAAGCCTATGTCTACCGTATCCCCGGCGAGAAAAACGAATATGACCTGTTTTCATACGGTAAGGATAACAAGCCTGGCGGTACCGAAGACAATGCGGATATTTATAATTAACTGCCATGCAATACCAATTACGTGTCATTAGAGAAGGCAGTAAACCATCCCAGCTTCAGCTGGATGCCGCAAATGAGACGGAAGCAAAAAATTATGCCGAACAACAAGGTTATACCGTATTAAGGACGGCTAGCTCCAAGAGACGACTCTCTCTAAAGTCGGATAATTTTCCTTTGATGCTTTTTTGCCAGGAATTGCGCATATTGCTGGAAGCTGGGCTGTCCTTGCCGGATGGATTGGATACCCTGGCGGAAAAAGAAACCGATAACGAAACCCGTTCAGTGATACAAAGATTGTTGCTGATGGTGCGCGAGGGTAAGACTTTTTCAGACGCGATGTCAGGGTTGCCCGCAGCGTTTCCTGAACTTTTCATAGCGACCATCCGGGCTGCAGAGACAACCGGAAATCTACCTGAGGCACTTTCACGTTATTCCCAGTATCTGGAACAGGTGGATGTGTTGAAGAAACGTATCGTAAGTGCGTCCATTTATCCTGCATTGGTGTTGGCTTTCGGGGTGCTCGTGTTTATTTTCCTGATGACTTATGTTGTACCAAGGTTTAGCAGGATCTATGAGTCGCACGTCAGTCACCTTTCCTTTACTACAAAGATTCTTTTAGGAGCTGGTAATTTCTTTGAACAAAATGGATGGATGGTGTTAATTTGTTTAGCGCTGTTTGCAGGTTTGTTAACGACTCTCTTATCTCGCTCCGAATTTCGTGCAAGGATACTTGATGGATTGTGGAAGATTCCCTATCTAGGCGAGAAGGTGAGGATTTATCACCTATCCAGACTCTATCGCACCTTTTCCATGTTGCTTAAAAGTGGCATACCTGTGGTCACGGGACTCTCGATGGTCAATTCCCTGTTAGGCTCAAGTCTTCAGGCTAACCTCGGTCGGGCAAAACTTCTGATCACGGAGGGGCAGTCTTTCTCAGAGGCTTTTTCAAGTAGTGGGCTGACCACCCCGGTAGCATTGAGATTGTTCAGAGTGGGGGAACGAACCGGTAAGCTTGAAAGCATGATGGAAAGAGCTGCAACTTTCCACGAAGAGCAGATGATGCGTTGGGTCGATGCCTTCACAAAACTGTTCGAACCATTGCTGATGGCTGCACTGGGGATCGTGATAGGTGGGATCGTGCTAATGATGTATCTTCCAATCTTTGAACTGGCGAGTGGTCTGGAATGAAGAATCCTACAAGTAAATTTGATGTTGAACTCGTTCATCAGGCGGGGTTGCAGGCGGTAGCAAAAAATGCGAGAGCAATAGACCTGCTCGAGACCATGAGTGATGAAACACCCGAACGATTTGTTCAGCGGCTTGCCAGTACGTTTTCATACCCTTCGGTGGATCTTGCCAGCATGATGGTATTGCACCCCGCTTTCGACGTGCTATCCTTTTCCGAATCATTGCAACATGAATGCGTGCTGCTTCGTGATGACCAGCATCTTGTTTTTGTCTTTGCTGATGTCTATAACAAGGATTTGCAGTCTTGGGCGTCTGAACGCATCAAACACCCTTTTCTGACCGCATTGGCTCATCACGCGGACATCGCTGCCTACCTTACTCAACATGAGGATTCGACTCGCACGGTCGACGCGGCCCTTTCGGATGTGATATCAGGCCGTTCGGTTGAGCAGCAAAGCGAAGAATTGTCTTTGAATGTGATCGAAGGTGACGCAAGCCCGGTGGTCAAATTGGTGCGATCCACCTTATACGATGCCCTGAAATCGGATGCCAGCGATATCCACATTGAGACCGTGCCGGTCGGACTGGTCATTAAGTATCGATTGGATGGGGTACTAAGCCAGGTAGGGGCAGTTAGTGAACGCAGCCTGGCTGATCAGGTGATATCAAGGATCAAGGTGATGTCCGAGCTGGACATCACCGAGCAGCGCGTGCCACAGGATGGCAGATTCAGAGCGGTTTATAGGGGACGTGAGGTTGATTTCCGGGTTTCCGTCATGCCAAGTATCCATGGCGAAGACGTGGTGATCCGTATCCTGGATAAGCAGACACTCGCTGATGAAGCCAAAGGGTTGCGCCTGGATTTCCTTGGCTTCGATGCACCGACTATGCAAGTCATGCGAGATCAGTTCCAGTTACCTTATGGGATGGTTCTGGTGACTGGACCAACAGGTAGTGGTAAAACGACGACACTGTATGCCGCAATCAGTGAGATAAATAATGGGTATGACAAGATTATTACGATCGAGGATCCTGTGGAGTATCAATTACCTGGCGTTCTGCAGATTCCTGTAAATGAAAAGAAAGGCCTGACTTTCGCGCGGGGGCTTCGTTCAATTCTTCGTCATGATCCGGATAAGATAATGGTGGGTGAAATCAGGGATGGAGAAACCGCTCAAATCGCTGTGCAATCGGCATTAACAGGCCATTTGGTGTTTACCACGGTTCATGCCAACAACTCTTTTGACGTGATCGGTCGATTTTTGAACATGGGAGTCGATCCATACAGTTTTGTCTCGGCGCTTAATATAGTCGTCGCGCAGCGACTGATGCGTGTGATTTGTAAGAGTTGTGCAGAAAAGGTCCATCCAGAATATATTAAGGTTCCCAAGAATATCGTCATACCTCAGGGAGCGACGCTCATGCATGGAAAAGGTTGCGGAGCATGCCGAGGAACGGGTTATAAAGGAAGGCGTGCGATCGCAGAGGTGTTGCTGCTGGATGACGAACTTCGAGAGATGATCGCAAACCATGCATCGATCCGTCAGATAAAGGAACACGCGCAAAGGAATGGAACGCGTTTTCTCCACCATGCTGCCCTTGAAATGGCGCTGCGTGGTGAAACAACAGTTGAGGAGGTACATCGTGTGGCTCCCATGGTCTAAATCCATAACGATCGCACTGGGAGTCGACGGGATAGCCATCTGTTCTGAAGGCTCCCCTCCCCAGGTACTGCATGCCTCTGACGGCTGGTTTCAGTCGGCCAAGGATGTTGTGGAGGCGCTGAAAGGCTTGCAGACCGAACATGCACATGTTGCTGTCAAATATATCGTTTCAAATCATTTTGTTCGTTATTCCGTGTTGCCGTGGCAGCCTGACATCAATTCCAGACAGGATTGGATTGCACTTGCGATGCACGATTTTCGCAAGCGGTACGGTAGTATTGCGGATCAATGGGATGTGAGAGTGGATCTTGCAGGTTACGGCAAGTCGGTTCTGGCTTGCGGAATGGATAAAACACTGATCGAAGCCATGCAGGCAAAAGGTCAGGAAAGAAATTGGAAAGTTAAGTCTATCGAGCCATTGTTGATGAGTTTGATGCGCAGCCTTTCTCTGGATAGACCCAATGACTGGCTTTTGATCGGCGAACCATCAAGAATCGTGCTTTGTGAGTTTGTTAATAACCAATGGGCGAACTTTTCTGTTATTAATCCTCCTCCAGGTCAGGAGGTTGCGCAGGCTTCTCAGCTTATTTCTCGAGCCTCTCGGCAGGCTGAAAACGCGAAAATCCCAAAGCATGTCCATGCTTGTCTTGCCCCCCAGTTAAAGGGGGAATGGCGATTCGATGACATACAGGGTATTTCGCCGATCATGATCAAGGCTGTGAATGTCGGCAAGTTGCATCATCCCTCAACAACCGCCTTATGGATGGCTAATTTATGAGACAACATCTTGATATAGATTTTGCTACGAGCTGTCAAAAGTATAGTCCTTCAGGGATGATGCTCTTTTTTATCTTGATGCTTTTGCTTCTTGGTTCCACAATCTACTATGATCGTGCACTTAAGGCCGAGATCGATGGGAGATCGGGTACGGATGTGGCAAATATTACGCCTAAAAGGCATGATCCCTTGCCATCGCTTGAGCACAGCCTGCAGTTGGCGCACGAAACGGAAAATTCGCTCAATCTGCAGTGGGAGTCGCAGTTCGGAGCGTTGGAACAGGCCCAAGTTGAGAATCCAGAAATTCGACTTCTATCGATCCAGCCAAACTTGTCCAGGTCCGAGATCGCCCTGACCGGTGAATCGCCAAACTTCAATTCGATAGTCAAATATATCGATTCCTTGAGGAATCAGCCTGCTTTGGGAGATGCCGTGCTTGTCAATCAGCGCAAGGATACGGTGGAGACCGACAAGTCAGACGCTATCGAATTTACCATTTCGGTGGGATGGAAGAAATGATTTCAAGAATCACATGGTTCGGATACCGCTTTTTTGAGAGGCTAGGAATAGCTGGAATACTCGGTTTCTCAACCATGATACTCAGTTTGCTGTTCTATTGGCTAGCTTGCGTCCCTCAGCGGGCAGAGTTGAATGAGTTGAACGTTAGCAAGGTTAGGCCGATGGTTGTGACTCAGGCCCCTGACGAAGAGGATATCCTCAGGGAATTTGTCAACCGATTCCCAAAATCCGTCGAACGTGCCTCAAGCATCCAAAAAATGATGACTCTGGCAGAATCTCAGGGACTGGTACTAAATGAAGTCACTTATAAATCCGAACACCGTCAGGATGACTTGCTGAATCATTATCAGATGGACTTCAGCATGATTTCGACCTATCCCGAGGCGCGCAGGTTCTTATCGACGCTGCTTGCACAAATGCCCAATGTATCCCTTGACTCGCTTACGATGACTCGTGACGATGTTAATCATGAATCCATTGAGACAAGGGTGCGGTTAACGCTGCATTTTTCATCATGAGCCACCAGTATTTTTCGAAGAGGAACATGATACTGGCCTTGGCGCTTGTCATCACGCTATTCCTAACATGGCAGACTCATCAGCAGAACGTGGATGTCGCTCAACCGGTGAATCGTCTGTCCAATCCCGTCGCTTCGGCAAATCATGAAAGAAATATTAAGCCTGTCGAATTTGAACTGCAGCCTCGTAAATCCGAGGCTGCAGTGCTGGCAAATATTTTTTCTATCCCACATAAGTCCCAGGAGACTGTGGCGCATCATAGCTTTAAACAGCAAGTCCAGGCTGTTGCACCTCCCTTGCCATTCAAATACCTTGGTTCGGTGGAAGAGGAGGGTCAACAGAAGGTCATCATTGATGACAGAGGGGAAGTCGTCGTGCTGAAGGTGAGCGATACTATCGACGGTATCTACAAAGTAACATCTATTGAAAGAGCAGGAAGCGGCACAAGAGTGAATTTCTCATATTTACCAATGAACATAACACAAACAATGGTGGTCGGTAATGGAAACTAAACATTTAAAAAAATCGGAAGTAAAGAGTTGGAAATGTCTTGGCCTAGTTGCAGCGTTATCTTTTCAGCTTGTGGCATGTGACACAACCGACTTGCTTGCTAAGAACAATACCAGCGCACTCAAGCCGAACGAAAGGGCCACGAGGGCTTTGGAATCATCTTCCAGAATGGTAAATGTAAATGAACACCAGAAACAGGTGGATGATTATATTCAGAAAGCGAACGAGGCTTCTGCAGCTGGGGATCTCGATAGCCTAGATATTATCTATCATGATCTTGCGACTTACGACCCGGGTAATTTAAGAGCGGAGCAGGGACTTAAGGATGTAGAAATGGCTCGCCGTCATACCGTGTTGCTGGAGGAAGCCAAATCCTTATTGGGTAAAGATGATGAAGCGGCTATGCTCAAGTTGCATGAGATCTTGTTGGAACGTCCCGATCATCCTGTCGCGAAACGAATTTTCGATACATTAGTTAAAAAGAAAGAAGACAAGCAGCTGGAAAAGTCCCAGAAGAAGCTTGTATACAAGAATCCTGTCACGATGGATTTCCGTGACGTGAGTTTGAAGATGATTTTCGAGGCATTGTCCAAAACGACCAATATAAGTTTTATATTGGATAAGGATGTCCCTTCAGATCAGAAAGCAACGATATTCGTAAAGGGGATGGCATTTCCTGATGCCTTGGATCTCTTGCTTCAAACGAACCAGCTGGAGAAAAAGGTCTTAAGTGAAACCGCTGCTATCATTTATCCTAACGACCCCCTTCGTCAAAGGGAGTACAAGGATTTGACAGTCAGGAATTTCACGCTGGAATATGCGGATGTCAAGGAAACCAGCAATACACTTAAGAGCATGCTCAACATTCATAGTATTGAGATTGATCCCAGATTGAATGGTATTATGATCAAGGACAGCCCAGAAGTGCTTGCACTTGCTGAAAAGCTTATACAGGCACTTGACCAGCCAGATCCCGAAGTGCTTCTGGAAATGGAAGTGCTTGAAGTGAACAGAAGCAAGCTGCAGAATCTGGGAGTCAAATTCCCGACCAGTTTCAGTATGCCCATCCCTGCTACCGGACTGACGCTTGGTGATTTGAAACATACGAGTGCAAATAGCTATGTGGTTGGGGGGGACCCTGCGCTTAATTTCGGAGCTAACGACTCCGATGTCAATCTGCTTGCGAATCCTCGCATTCGAGTCAAGAACAAAGATGTGGCCAAGATCCATATCGGAGAGAAGGTTCCAGTTTTTACTGCCAATATTTCATCCACGGGGGTTTCCTCCCAAACGATCCAGTATATCGATGCGGGACTTAAGCTTGAGGCTGAGCCAAATATCAGCTCGAGTGGCGATGTCACGATCAAGATCAATCTGAACGTGGGTTCAATCGGCGATACGATCACAAACGGACAAAGTACGGCATTCCGTGTCGGAACACGAAGTGCTACAACACAATTGCGCTTGCATGATGGAGAGACTCAAATACTTGCTGGTCTAATTGACGATGAGGATAGGAAGAATATCGATAAGGTGCCTGGAATAGCCGGCATTCCATTACTGGGACGGTTATTCTCGAATCATAACGACAGTAAATCCAAAACGGAGATCGTTTTGTCAATTACCCCGCATATTATCAGGGAGCGAACGCTTGGCCCTGCTAACCAGACAGAGTTCTGGATCGGAAGTGAAACACAGACGGGTAAAGGTACGCCTAGCCCGAATTTTAATGGCGCCTCGCCTTTTACGGTTCCTAAACCACCTGCATCCCAACCGACTATTCGAGAGGAAAAGCCGCAGAGCCTTAATGTGCCTTTGCCGTCAGGTTTTTCACTTGGTGAAGGGCTCAATCCAAAGTCCGGTGAATAGACGGTTTATGAAAAATGTTGGACGACCAATGTCGTTTGGATTCTCTTATATCGAGATCGTGATTTCGGTTGCTATTTTGGCATTGTTGGCAACTGCAGCGACCCCTTATCTTGAGCAGACTGTCATCAGAAAGAAAGAGTCTGAGCTGCGAAGCGATCTGAGGGATATTCGTACAGCTATCGATGCTTACAAAAAGGCTTACGATGAGGGTCACCTTGAAAACCGGGTAGGTGCTTCAGGCTACCCGGGCAATCTGGAAGAGCTCGTGGAGGGGGTTCCAGATGTGCTGGATCCAAAAAAGACCAAGATGCGGTTCCTTCGTCGACTCCCGGCGGATCCTTTTTTTTCGGGTGAAGCAAAGTCAGCTTCCGACACCTGGGGAAAGAGGGCATATGATAGTGATCCTGACCAGCCTAAAGAGGGTGACGATGTTTTTGACGTCTATTCATTAAGCGACCAGAAAGGCCTAAATGGTATTCCCTATAGACTCTGGTAAATCAAAATACGATTCAGGATTCACCTTCGTGGAACTGATGGTGGTTATGGCTATCATCGCCCTTCTGATATCGATTGCCCTACCTCGATACTTTGATGGACTCAAGCATGCCAAAGAAGCGGTTCTGCATGAAGATCTGGCAAACATGAGAAGTGCCATAGACCATTTTTACGCTGATAAGGCAGTTTATCCAAACACGCTCGATGATCTCGTGAATTTGCGCTACTTGAGGTTTATTCCTGTTGACCCCGTAACCGAACGAGCCGATACCTGGCAGACTGATATGCCTCCAGATAAATCTTCGCACGTCTATGACGTGCATAGCGGTTCGAATGACATTTCAACCGATGGCACACCTTATAGCACTTGGTAAGGTCTCACAGAGACAGCAAGAAGGTGGATTCACTTACCTGATTGTCCTGGTTTTTGTTTTTATCGTGCTCTTGAGCTTGGGGGTGACATCGGAACATATCGCCGTCACGATGAAGCGCGAGCGGGAGGCAGAGCTCATTTTTATCGGCCAACAATATCGGAATGCAATAGGCAGCTACTACAATCATTCTCCTAACGGATTGAAGGAATTCCCGTTCAAAATAGAGGACCTCCTTCTCGATAAACGTAACATTAACGAAGGCAGGCATTTACGTAAGCTTTATGCAGATCCGATGACCGAATCCACGAACTGGGGTTTGGTAAAAAATACGCTGGGACAGATCATCGGTGTCTACAGTCTTTCAAATGAAACCCCACTGACCTCAGGCACTCGTCTCGATTTTCTTCAGAGCGACACTGAAATGGATTCCGGTCGATATTCTGACTGGAAGTTCATCTATAAACCGGTGGGCAAGGGTGATGCCGCCCCCGCAACCACGAATGATAATCAAAAAGGTACTGACAGCGGGTTTGAATCCAAGAGCTTTGATTCAGGCGACAACTAGGGTCACGGATAACTTCTCGTTTGATTCGATGAGATTGAATAACCTGTCGATGTTAGGGTGTTTGCCGGGGTTCTTTCTGGCATCCTGTGTATGCTCAGCATAGAGTTCCAGTCCCTCTTTTGCAGATTGAGCGTCGATACAGCCCCATATCTTAAAGAGATGATGGTATACCTTCACCGATCCTTGGCTTCCTGGCTGGTTATAGATAGTACCTTCAAGTTTCCCATCGCTAAAATAGAGGTCGATCTGCTTCAGATGATCTGAATTGTCGAGAGTCTGTAAATTTTCATTAAATCTATTCATAAGTCATTTATCAAAGGTAATAAGTTGTCCGGGTCATCACTTTGGATGCAAGGGTCATGGCTTTCTTTATTGGAAGAGGAAGCTTTGCGGCGCCATGTTTCTCTGCAGTCTCTGCATGATGGGCTTCATCGATACGCATTTGTTCGACGATTGCACGGCTCTTTTCGTCTTGTGTGGGTAAGTATGAAAGATGGGATTCAAGGTGTTTTTCAACTTGATGTTCGGTTTCTGCAAGAAATCCAAGATTCCATTTATCTCCCAATGCGCCTGCGACAGCGCCGAGGGTAAAGGAACTTGCATACCAAAGCGGATTGAAAATACTCGTCCTGCCGCCTAGTTCATGAATCCGCTTCTCGCACCAGGCAAGGTGCTCGGTCTCCTCTTTGGAGGCCTGTCTGAGCGCCTCAATTATCTCAGGATTCCTTGATGTGAAAGACTGGCCATTGTAAAGTGCTTGGGCACAGACTTCACCGCAATGATTAATTCGCATCAGTGAAGCTGCATGTTTCTTTTCGCTCTCGTCCATGGGGTTTTCCTTGGAATCTTGGTCAGGATAAGGGCGAATGCTGTGGGCATTGGCTGTCAGTGTTTTTAACCCTCTATCAAATTCAGTGATCAGACGATCAAGCATGGTATGGTTCCAATCTAGGTTATTTGTGTTGCAAGATTTGAAGTCCTTTCAGGAGATTGAGTGCCTGATTGAACTGGTAATCATTTTTGGACCCTGGCTCCATCTGAATGTTCTTATCAGCGGACTTGTCTTTCTTGTCCTTTGGATCATCAGTTTTCGAAGCCGGTTTGGGGGCATCCTCACCGTCGATTGGATTGGCAAGGTGATTGGTTAGGTCTGCCTCGCGTAAACTCATGCCCATGTCCCCGGCGATGGAGTTGACAGTACTCTCTTCTACAATAATGTCCGGAACGATTCCCTTTGCCTGGATTGATCGGCCGTTGGGAGTGAAATAGCGAGCCGTCGTTAATTTGATGGCACTTCCGTTATTCATGGGCAAGATGGTTTGAACCGAGCCTTTTCCAAAACTTTGCGTCCCCATGATCACGGCACGCTTATGATCCTGCAATGCTCCTGAAACAATCTCGGAAGCAGAGGCAGATCCACCGTTCACAAGAACAACCATTGGAACCGTCTTTAACTCTTCGGGCATGTCACGCAAATAATCTTCACTCTCTCCGCCTCGGACATAGTTCTCGGCGTTCGCAGTGAGATGCATTTTTGCATCTTCTGTCCTGCCTTCAGTGTAGACGACCAGGTCATCCTTGGGCAGGAAAGTTGCAGAAACCCCGACAGCAGCGTTTAGCAGTCCCCCAGGGTTGTTCCGCAGATCCAGGATCAGTCCTTTGAACGGCTCCTTGCTCTTTCCACGCATGGTTTTCAATGCCTTGGCCAGGTCTTCACCCGTATGTTCCTGGAATTGAGTAATCCTTACATAGGGGTAGCCATCATCAGCCAGCTTGTACTTGACACTCTGGGTTTTAATCACAGCACGCATCAGGGTGAAAATGAGCGGTTTATTTTCTCCTTTTCTAATAATGGTGAGCTTGATTGGGGTATCAGGTTTCCCTCGCATTTTCTTTACCGCATCGTTGAGCGTCATTCCTTTTACGGGCGTATCATCAAGTTGCATGATCAGGTCGCCGGTCTTTAAACCAGCTTTGTAAGCTGGGGTATCCTCAATTGGAGATACGACTTTGACAAAACCATCTTCCATTCCCACCTCGATTCCCAATCCGCCGAACTCGCCTTGAGTGCCGGCCTGCAGCTCTTTGTATGCATCCGGATCCAGATAGGACGAGTGAGGGTCGAGGCCTGAAACCATGCCATTAATAGCTTCGTCTATGAGTTTCTTGTCCTCTACGGGTTCCACATAATCGCTCTTGATTTTCCCAAATACCTCAGCAAATGTCCTCAGTTCGTCTATGGGAAGATCCTGCTTGACTTCTTTATCAGCGATCGCCGGATAGTTCAGGCTTAGTGCAATACCTAAGAGGGTGCCAGCGGTAAGAAGACTGATCTTTTCAAATTTTGAGCGCATGTAAAACAATTCCTTAATGGAAAAAGTAGTAGGATAATATTTCGTCGGTTCGTCAACTTTAATATTTTCCGCTATTTATTCATTACTTGCAAAGCAAGTAACAATGCAAATCAATTATAACGGGTTAAAAGGGTCAGAAATGCATCATAATCGTGTTGAAATCGAATATTGTACACAATGTCATTGGCTCCTTCGCGCGGCATGGATGGCGCAGGAAATGCTGACAACCTTCGAGTCTGACATTCAAAGTCTAAGCCTAGTTCCTGGGACGGGCGGAACATTCGATGTGCGATTGAATGGTGAAGTCATCTTTTCCAGGAAACTTGAGGGACGGTTCCCTGAATCAAAAGAGCTCAAACAGCTTATCAGGGATCGTATCGATCCAGAAAGGCCTTTGGGGCATAGCGACCGAAGTGATATGAAGATCTAAGGCATCCCTATTGAGGGTTGGCTGGCTTGGCTTCCACGGTGTCGCTCAGGTCAATCCGTCTTGCACCACTGTAGCGCTTCGACCAGTAATGATCGTCCAGACTGGTCACGCTAATTGTTTCCCCTTTGCTTGGAGAATGAATGAAACGGTTGTTGCCAATATATATACCGACATGGGAGAACGTGGAGCGAACGGTTTTGAAGAAAACCAGATCTCCTGGCTGAAGGTTCTCTTGAGCAACGACTTGACCCAACTGGCTGATGGCTCTGGCTCCATGTGGTAAAGTGAGGTTCGCTGCCTGCTGGAATACGTATCGAACGAAACCGCTGCAATCAAAACCTGTGTCAGGGGAGATTCCGCCATACTTGTACTTGACACCCGTTAGACTCAGCGCGTTGATGATAATTTCCTGCGCCGCATCGGACCAGGAGGATAATGACACGTCATCCTTCGAGTCGTTTTGCAATCCAGCCTGTCCAGTCGCGTCGGCTTTAAATTCATCTGCCTGACAGGAAAAGATGGCTAAAATACTGCAGATCAGAATTAAGTAAATGGTTTTCATAATCTGATTCTAAAAGAGAGTTGGTAAATTTGCAAACTTGTAACTATTTGATACATATGTTTATTGGAAATTAACATACTCTGCATGAAGTAAAGAGCTATAAAGGGGCAATGGTTACAATCGATAGCACCATTATGGTGCAAATTATACATTAATCATTGGAGACCTTATATAACACTTTGAATTTAATTAAAATTATTAACTGGCATGGCAATTGCCTTAAGAAGATTCATGAATAAATCGAATAAATCCCCCTTTGATGAGATGCTGCTTGATGGAAATGCTGTAAGAAGTATCTATCAATCTTACTCCAGCTGGTTAAAGGACAATCCGTATCAGCAATTGGAATCAAAACGTGCAGAGGCTGAGTTGTTGTTCAGGCGGGTCGGCATCACTTTCAATGTGTACGGTGAAACAGCTGGTTCTGAGCGGTTGATACCTTTTGATATCGTCCCTAGGATACTGGATGCGAAAGAATGGAAATTATTGTCGGATGGGGCAATTCAGCGTGTAAAAGCACTGAATATGTTTTTGCATGATATCTATCATAAGAAAGAAATCATACAATCTGGAAAAGTTCCTGCCAGCATACTCAGAAATAGCCAGTACCGCCCGGAGATGCATGGTGTTGATGTGCCTAACGAGATCTATGCGCACATAGCAGGTGTCGACCTTGTCAGGACAGGCGAAAACCAGTTCTATGTCCTCGAAGACAACCTTAGGACACCTTCAGGTGTATCGTACATGCTTGAAAACCGGAAGATGATGATGCGTCTTTTCCCGGAGCTCTTCAGACGCTATTCGATTGCACCAATGGAACATTACCCTCAGGTGCTTTTGAATAACCTGAGGGCGGTTGCTCAGCCGGGGGTTCAGGAACCTACGGTGGTGCTATTGACTCCCGGTGCCTACAACAGTGCCTATTTCGAACATGCCTTTATCGCTCAGCAAATGGGGGTCGAACTCGTGGAAGGTCAAGACCTTTTCGTCAGAAGCAATGCTGTCTATATGCGGACAACGGAAGGGCCAAAACGGGTCGATGTGATTTACCGTCGCATAGACGATGACTTCATCGATCCCCTCACGTTCAGGCCAGATTCGTTGCTGGGTGTTCCTGGGCTACTGAATGTCTACCGGAATGGTGGTGTAACCTTGGCAAACGCTGTTGGAACTGGTGTTGCAGATGACAAGGCTACATATATTCATGTTCCTGAAATGATACGATTCTACCTTGGTGAGGAACCCATTCTATCGAATGTGCCCACCTATGAGCTTAGCAAGCCAGATGATCTCAAATACGTGCTTGAACATCTTGCCGAATTGGTCGTCAAGGAAGTGCAAGGTTCGGGCGGCTACGGGATGCTCGTTGGACCAAGCTCAAGCAAAAAGGAAGTCGAAGAATTCAGGTTGCGCATCCTTGCCAACCCCTCCAATTATATTGCCCAGCCTACCCTGGCACTTTCAACCTGTCCGACCCTTGTGGAAAATGGGATCGCTCCGCGACATGTTGATCTGCGTCCATTTGTTCTTTCCGGCAAGACAGTTTCACTGGTCCCGGGGGCCCTATGCAGGGTGGCCCTTAAAGAAGGATCGTTGGTTGTGAATTCATCCCAGGGCGGCGGCACAAAAGATACATGGGTACTTAAATAATGTTAAGCAGAACAGCAGATCATCTATACTGGATGGCACGTTACATCGAACGTGCCGAAAACGTGGCTCGTGTTCTTGATGTGGCCTACAACATGTCTCTTGTCCAGGCTCCTGGGCAGACGGAGGCATCCCTTTGGGAACCTGCCCTATCCATAGCCGGTAACGAGGAAGTCTATCGGGAAAAATACGGTGAGACCTCTGCAACGGGCGTCATAAAATACCTCACTATGGATGAGGACAATCCATCCAGTATATACAGCGCGCTTCAGAGTGCAAGAGAGAATGCTCGTGCCGTGAGGGTGGCCATGTCCTCGGAGACTTGGGAGAACATCAATGCATTGTGGCTGGAGTTCGCTCAGTTCTTTGGAGTGGATCTGTCAGTTGGTCGTTTGCGTGAGTTTTGCGATTGGGTAAAGTCTCGATCCCATCTTTTTAGAGGCGTCAGTTTCGGAACGATGTTACGAGACGACGCATTCCGGTTCATACGTCTGGGGACGTTTATCGAAAGAGCCGACAATACCGCCAGGTTGCTTGATGTGAAATACCATTTGCTGATACCAAAAGTTGAGACCGGTGAAGCCCTGGATTACTACGAATGGGGTGCAGTACTCCGTTCTGTGTCTTCGTTCGAGGCCTATCAAAAGATCTACCGTGACAGTATCGTTCCATCGAGAGTGGCCGAGTTGCTGATTCTCAGAGATGACATGCCGCGGTCTTTGCATGCTTGCTTTGACGAGATCACGGTGATTCTCGACCATCTTTCAGGGCGGCATGACAACGAATGCAGAAGACTGGCCGGTGAACTTCATGCAAGACTGCATTACGGTAAGATGAGTGATATCTTTGCCCAAAGTTTGCACGAGTTTCTGGAAGAGTTCATCGAGCGTAACAATTTCTTGGGTGTCGAGATTCAACGTACTTTCCTTAATGCGCACGGCGCCTAGGTCTTCAAATGATTCTAAGTATCGAACACCGTACTACCTACACGTATACCGAACCTGTAAATTATACCATTCAGCAGTTCAGATTGACCCCGCAGGATGGATTCGGACAGAGGGTCAGGCAATGGGAGATCCGTGCGAACGGTAACCTGCATCAGTTCAAGGATGCCTATTCGAACATTGCCCATACCTTGGTGATTGACGGCACCCACGAAGGGATCAGCATCTTGGCTTCTGGCGAAGTTGAAACAGGATTGGATATCCCTCCTCAAGACACGGACCTTCCACTGACCGTTTTCCTGAGGGAGACCCCCTTGACCGCTATGGACGATAAGCTTCGATCCTTCGCTGAGCAGTTTGTCCAGCCAATAATGGGGATAGGGATCGTCAATTCCCTTATGAGCGAGATCACAGACCGTGTCAAATACGTCAAGGGCAGCACCGAGATCGAGACGACCGCTTCAAAGGCATTCGCACTCGGAAACGGAGTTTGTCAGGATCAGGCACACATACTGATTGCCTGCTGCCGTCATCTGGGGTTTCCAGCCCGCTACGTCAGTGGTTATCTGTTTACGGAAGATGGCAGTTTGATGGAAAGTCATGCATGGGCAGATGTTTGGGTAGACAGTAACGGATGGCAAAGCTTTGATATTTCAAATCGATGCCGGACCAATGGTGATCATGTCAGACTGGCGACAGGATTGGATTACCGGGATGCCTGCCCCGTCAGCGGCATGCGGGTAGGCGGCGGAAAAGAGACCATGTCAGTCCTGGTCGAAGTCAAACAATCACAACAATCTCAGCAACAATAAGAGTCAGGAATTATGAATTCATTACAGTTTGGTCGACATGGGGACAAGGAGAACTCCCCGTTTTTTGAAGAATATCTGCAACGTCTCCTGCAGGAAAGAGACCGTCTGGGTCTTACGGAATTGATCCATGAGATCGACGCGCTCATGATTACGGTTGATCCAGATCATTCCATAAAGTACATAGCTGAGCTTGCCTTGATGACCTCCTATCACTACCTCGTGACGTTGGAGAGCGAGACGCATTGGACCCATATTTTGCGTATCGACCTTCAATCTCCAGACTTGCTGATACGTGAGGTCAAAGATCCCAACTTCAGGGGTATTTTCAGGTCTTTGAACGAAATCTACCCGGTGGGTTCAAAAAGGCCAAACAGCCGGTACATGGGTGAAATTATCCGGGTGACGAGCCTGCATGACGTGGTCGAAATGCAACAGGCCCGCGAGTTCAGGTTCTTTTCCCAGGATGACGTTAGAAAGCTGGAATTGCCTGGAAACCTTGCCATCAGCAAGCCGTCTCCCTATACCCATAACATCGTGGCTTATCTTGAACGCCGCCCTGAGGAACTGCGCGTCTACGCGCTCGGTATGAGTGTGATTCGTTCCGATGTTCAGGCGGCTTACGAGGAGGCAAAGAACCTGCAGGTCAAGTTGCGGATCGACGATCTTCTTTTACCTGTTGATCATCTGGCAACCAGGGTTTACAGCCAGAACAGGGAAGTTGCGATTTTGGAATACCTTTCCTGGTCAAGTTACTACTTCTGGGGTGCATACAATATCTGGGACCAGAACTCTTCTACGAACGTTACAAAAAGCGTGCATCAGCTGCCGGAATCAAAGAGTCCAGCGAAGGTGTTCACTGCAAACAACACCCCGTATTTCGTCAACCACCTTGAGAAGTTACCTTCGCCAACAGAGACTTTTGTGCGAAATTACGGGCCAAGGCTGCATCATGTTGCGATTGCCGTGAAGGATGGTGAGCGAGACGGAATGGAAAACATAGATTTCGTCGTTAATGCCATAGCCGAGCAAGGTAAAGGTTTCCTGCTGGATGTTATCGGATCCAAGGAACAGGGGTTGAAACAGATATTCTCAAACGCTTCTGAACATTCCTCCCTCATTATCGAGTATGTTCAGCGTTTTGGGGACTTTGAAGGATTCTTTACCAAAGAGAACGTCGCAGCGCTGACCGAAGCCGCAGGGGTCGAGGAAGGCGTGAGAGAGGGCGTCAAAGCCTACCAGGTATAACGGTCTCGTGCGCCTAATCGGCAATGGATAACTGGCACTTGCCAGCTTTTTTTGCCGCGTACATCGCGCTATCGGCCCTGCGTAATAGATTTTCCGATCCGACATCGTTAGGGGTGCTGATCGCTATCCCTATGCTCACACCGATCTTGACCTTACGGCCATCACCGATATCGATCTCATTTCTGATGGTGTTTATGATACGTTCACCCAAGTGAACGGCCCAGTCGACCTTCTTGATCGTTGGGAGGATTAGCAAGAACTCGTCCCCTCCAAGCCTGGAGATGGTATCTTCCTCGCGGAGGATCCCTTCCAGTCTCCTTGTCACGATGCAAAGAACCAGGTCGCCTGCCTCGTGACCAAAGGAGTCGTTGACTTCCTTGAACCAGTCAAGGTCAAGAAGCATGACAGCAAAGGCAAGGTCATGGTTATTCCTGTAATTGCTAAATGCCGCATTGAGGCGTTTTTGCATGCCTCGTCGATTGTAGGCCTCAGTCAATGAATCACGCTCGGTTAACGACATCACCGCACTTTCTTTCTTTTTGTTCTCGGTGATGTCGTGAATCAGGCCTTGTAAAGAACCGTCTTCTTCTGGTGCAAGGATGATCTGAATCCATGAACTTGTCTTACTGATTCTCGAGACCAGTTCGAAGTCTTCCTTCTTCTGGATCTTCTCTGTCTGGACTCGATGGATCATCTCACTGATCATCTTCTCGTTGGATGGAATGAGCGATGACAAGTTTAGTGCAGTGGGTATGGTCTTTCGTGATTCAGGGATATGAAGAATGGTGAAGAAAGCAGGATTGCAGGAGAGTATGTCACCTTGTCCGTTGATATTAAAGATCCCAATGGCAGCATTCTCCACCAATACCCTCATACGGCTTTCGGTTCGCTGAATCTGATTGGTCATTTGATGGTTTTGGGTGTTTAGCAAAATGATCCTGTCAATCAGGGCATTGATGTCTTCTGATAACCTGCCGATCTCATTTTGGGCAAATTCAAAGGGAGGGGATAGATGGGTAAAGCTATCCGGCTTCCGGTTTCTCATTTCTTCACTAAACTGGGTGATTGGCCTGATGACACGAATGGAGATGACTAAAGCAAGCAGGTAGGCAGCGACCAGCAAAATCAAGAACAGGGTTGACGCCATCAAAATGGCGTAATTACCAGCGATCCATCCTATTGAGCCCGTATCGGTGACAATTTCAATCGATCCGACATCAGGAGCATCGTGGAAAGGGGAGGTGATTTTCTTCAGGATCAGATTGTGCTCGTTCAGACTTAGATTCTCATACCCATTCTTATGCGCCTCTGCCAATAGATTCTTGGATGAACTGATCCTTACGGAGACAATAGTAGGGTTTTTCAGCAAATCGCTGGAGATGGCACTTGCAAGGGTTGCGTTTTCAGCAAGACAAACAATTCGAACAGAACTTTCTACACTTAGAAGCAAGTTATTTACTTCATTGTTGATACGATCAAATTCTATAGACCGGATAACGAAAAGACTGATCAAGGAAAAAAACGATGCGATGACAACGCCGCCAACGAAAACATTGAACTTCGCCCGAGCAGCGATGCTGCCCTGCTTGATCGATCGATATTTCCTGATATAGGTTTGCAGAGTTGATAGCAATTTTAATAATCAGCGTAATGGATAATTGTACAAAAGATTAATGTATCACCAACATTCTAATTGCCTTACCATACCACTCGCATTCTTTTTGTCAACTTCAATGATTATTTCAAGCTTGCCTGGGTGGTATCCTCGCGCTCATTAATGATATATTAGGTTCATTACTTATCATTTCATCTAAATGGCAAACAAAAGCAGACATATTGAGCTACTCGCTCCTGCACGAAACGCGGACTTTGGAATCGAAGCTGTAAACCACGGTGCGGATGCCGTATACATTGGCGGACCCGATTTCGGGGCAAGGGCAAAGGCCCCGAACAGCGTCGACGAGATTGAACGTTTGGTTAGGCATGCTCATCGTTATCATGCAAAAGTATTCGTTGCGCTGAACACTATTTTTCATGACGATGAGCTTGAAGCAGTAAGGTCTTTGACCTATAAACTGTATGATGCCGGTGTTGATGCACTTATAGTCCAGGATATGGGACTGCTTGAGGTGGACATCCCACCCATTGAATTGCATGCAAGTACCCAAACCGATATTCGTACCGTCGAGAAGGCCGTCTTCCTGGATCAGGTCGGGTTCTCTAAACTCATCCTTGCGCGTGAACTTGATCTTAATATGATTCGTGCCATTTCCCAATCCACTTCTTGTGACCTTGAATTCTTTGTTCATGGTGCACTGTGCGTCGCATTCAGCGGTCAGTGTTTCATCAGTCATGCTCATACGGGACGAAGTGCCAACCGGGGTGAGTGCTCCCAGGAATGCCGCTTGCCTTATACGCTTGAGGACCCAAAAGGGAGAATCCTGGCCAAGGACAAGCACCTTCTTTCAATGAAAGACAACGATCAGGCATCGAATTTGAGAGCGCTTATTTCAGCCGGAGTGAATTCCTTCAAGATTGAAGGGCGCTATAAAGACCTGCCTTACGTGAAGAATGTAACGGCGTATTACCGTCAGTTGCTTGATGAAATACTCAATGAAAACCTGGAATATGTGAGATCCTCGTCTGGTTCCTGTACCTATAGTTTCGTCCCCCAACCCGAGAAGACGTTCAATCGTAGTACCACCGATTATTTCGTCAATGGAAGAAAGTCTGATATTGGTGCGTTTGATACGCCCAAGTTTGCAGGGGAGGAACTTGGCAAAGTCATTCGGGTCGGTAAGGATTACCTCGAGATCGATTCGACGATCTCCCTGAATAATGGAGATGGCGTATGTTTTTTCGACGTGCACAAGGAGTTGGTCGGGATGCGCATCAACACGGTAAAGGACAACCGTCTCTATCCTAATGAGATGCCTCTGGACATCAGAAAGAATATGACGGTCTTTCGAAATAGGGACCAGGCTTTTATGCGATTACTGGAGAAGGACTCCTCGATCAGGAGGATGGAGGTCGTCATGAATATGTCCGAATATGATGAGGGGATCGTTCTGACTGTGACTGACGAGGATGGATTCAAGGTCAGTGTGAAACAAGGATACCAAAAGATCCTGGCACAGAACATCGATAACGCGGAAGAGAACTTGCGTGAGAATCTTGCCAAGCTCGGTAACACGGACTTTGTTGCCAAACGCATTGAGCTGGATTTCAGGCAGCCTTGGTTCGTTCCTGCTTCAGTCGTGAATTCCCTCCGAAGGGAAGCTATCGAGCAACTGACCTTAAGCAGAATCGAGGGTTATCCACGTCCAAGGCGGAG
>CAIPBJ010000002.1 GCA_903863255.1 uncultured Methylophilaceae bacterium | reverse complement strand
TTCTTCTCATTGTTGTTCTTATCATTTCTTTCTGGATTAACTGCATTTCAGCCAGAGAGTCTGCCATCACAAAAGGTCGCGAATTGGCTCAAAGGGTCAGTTTGCAGTTATTGGATGAAACCGTTTCGTGCAGCAAAATAAGATTGAAAAGAAACACTAAAGGTCATCTTCAATTTTTACGCACCTACGATTTTATAGTGAGTGCGAATGGAAACGACAGACTACTATGTAAATTAGTCCTAATAGGAAAGGAAATCGATAGCTGGTACATCCCCCCCTATTCCAAAGGGCATGATTGAATGGATTACATTGGTAGATTTGCACCCTCACCAACTGGAAAACTACATTTCGGCTCCCTACTCGCTGCATTATCAAGCTATCTTGATGCAAAAAAGAATAATGGCAAGTGGTTCCTGAGAATTGAAGACATTGACAAAAAAAGGGAAATGAAAGGAGCATCAGAGAATATTATAAGTACGCTTGAAACATTTGGATTTGAATGGGATGGAAGAATCCTTTATCAGAGTCAGCGATTGGAGATATATCAATCCTATCTTGATGATCTTTTAAGTTTGAAGCTCATTTATCCTTGTGGATGCTCTAGAAAGGAAATCGCAGACTCTGGGAATCCTCATGGTATTGAAGGAGCCGTCTACTTGGGCACCTGCAGGAATGGTCAGAAAAAAACTGAAAAAAATCCTTCTTGGCGAATCAGGGTGGACGAGAAACCAATTCGATATATCGATAAGATTCAAGGGCCTCAAGAGCAAATTCTTTCAAGAGATATTGGCGATTTTGTTTTAAAACGTGCTGACAATGTTTTCAGTTACCAATTGGCCGTAACTATTGATGATGACGATCAGGGTATAACCAATATCGTAAGGGGGGCAGACTTGATTGATTCCACACCAAGGCAAATATTTATCCAAAACACCCTTGGCTTGGCTACTCCAAGTTATGCTCATATTCCGGTAGCAACAAATATATTTGGCGAGAAACTTAGCAAACAAACATTAGCTCAATCTTTGAATGTCGATAATCCAACTCTTCATCTTTGGCAAGCATTCAAATTTCTCGGTCAAAACGTAGATCCCGAATTAACTCATTCAGATCTCAACACATTCTGGCAGTTTGCGATCGAATCATGGGAAATCAATCAAGTTCCAAAATCTAGATCCATGCCATGTTAAAATAGAACCATATGAATGATTATCAAGATAAATTACATCGCTTTGTTTTTGACGATACACCCATACGTGGGAACACGATCAATTTAAGTAACACTTTCAAAGCTACATTGGAAAAACACAACTACCCTCCAATTCTTAGACAGGTACTGGGGGAACTGATGGCTGCATCTGCATTGCTTGCTGCCACTATCAAAATGCTAAATGGTGCTTTAATTCTTCAGATAATGGGTAACGGTCCCATCAGGCTATTGGTTGTCGAATGCTCCACCGACTTTGGATTAAGGGCTACGGCGAAATGGCAAGGCTCACTTAACAAAGAGACTTTCTCTGAACTGGTTGGCGATGGTCATTTTATCATTACGCTTGACCCTAAGGATGGAGGACAGTCTTATCAAGGTATCGTACCTTTAGAAGGAAAGGATATCAGCGAGGTTCTAGAAAACTACATGGAAAGATCTGAACAGATACCGACTAGAATTTGGCTAAGTTGCGACGGCGAAAGTGCTGCTGGACTGCTGCTTCAAAAAGTGCCTGATCATGAGGAAGCAGATTCTGACGCATGGAAAAGAACTTGTGTTTTAGCAAATACCGTAAAATCATCCGAACTTTTAGAACTGGATGCAAGGTCATTATTAATACGGCTATTTCATGAAGAGAAAATAAGAGTCTTTGATCCAAAACTCACAAACTTTAAATGCACTTGCTCAAGAAATAATGTTGGTAAGATGCTTAAGACGTTAGGAAAGAAAGAAATTGAAGACATCCTGGCCGAGCAAGGATCAATTGAAATTCATTGTGAGTTTTGCAATGCAAGGTATGCCTTTGATGAAATAGATGCACGGCAACTTTTCGAAACGAGATTGGCACCCAGTTCTGTAAGAAAACACTAATTTTCAAAAAAAGCATATTCTAGAACTCTGACTTCATAAAGCCTTAAGGACGAGATTCTAAGAAATGTCTAATGAATTCTGACGAACTCGCTCAAATAGACAAATTGCAGTCGCCGCTGCAACATTAAGTGACTCGACTTTACCTGACATTGGAATGCTAATTTGCCTTGTGGAAAGTTGTATTAACGCTTCACTTAGGCCACTGCCCTCATTCCCAATCAAAAATGCAGTAGGTAACTTCAAATCTTGAGTATAAATCGAAACCCCATCAAGACAAGTTGCCAATACCTGACCTTCAAAATTTTTTACCCGATTGATCAAATCTGAATTTTCGATGATGGTCAATCCAAACTGAGCGCCCTGGCCGCCTCTTAACGCTTTTGGAGACCAAGCCTCTGCACAACCAATGGAAAGATAAACCACATCGACATTGGCGGCTACCGCGGAGCGCAAAATGCTTCCTAAATTTCCAGGGTCTTGAATATCTTCAAGGAATAAAACAAAGTTCTGCCGACTTGGCTCAATCTGTTTGGGCACATCAACTAAAGCAAGTATACCTGTTGGAGAAGCAACGGGACTGATTTCCGAAAACATTAACGTGGGTAGCATTATTGTGGGGACATCGGCCAGATCTTGGATTAAATTTGTGACTTCATAAGTGGATTTACCCTCAGCAATAATAATTTGCAGGGGGTCTCCATAGGTTTTAATATAATCGTTTACCAGGTGCGCGCCATCAAGCAAAGTTTTACTTTCATTTTTTCGCTCTCGAGAATTCTTCGAAAGACGCTTTAGATGCTTGAAAATTGGATTTTCAACAGAAGAAATATGTTTAAATGCCATACGAAATAAGATTCCAATATATTAATACGATCATTTTGAGAAGTTCGCGGGAAAACTTATGCAAACCGAATTCATTATAAAAGCTGCCGAGGCGATTCACCATGCCATTAATGTAAATGAATCAGAAATCGAATCGCTGGATCGAGAAATTGGTGACGGAGACCATTTTATCAATTTAAAACGGGGGTGTTCATCGGTACTCGATATAAAAGAAAAAATTTCAGTCCTTAGTGCGGAGGAAGCCTTGAATCATATTGGATTAAAGTTGCTTTCAACCGTTGGTGGTGCATCTGGACCACTCTTGGCAAGTTTCTTTATAGCGTATTCGCAAAGTGAAAAGGAAAATAATTTAGATCCTGTAAATCAAACATCAAAATCTTTTACTTCTGGGGTTGAGGCCATAAAAAAACGGGGTAAAGCCAGTACAGGCGAAAAAACGATGCTAGATGTTTTAATTCCCGTCTCGATATTGTTAAACAAACTCGCCAATGAAAATAAAGATCCCCTTGAAATAATACCCTTGATTAAGGAAGTGGCCTTAAAAGGCGTACTGTCAACCAGGGACATGATCGCCACAAAAGGAAGAGCGGCTAACCTGGGTGAGCGTGCAATTGGCCATGTTGATCCAGGCGCAAAGAGTTGTCAGATAATGATTGAAACTGTCTGTGACCTTATCTTGAATAATAAATAGGAATTTTAATTCTGATTGACCTAAATGGGGAGGGGCGATATGAAGAAATTTGTTAACAATGTTGATGATATTCTGGTTGAGAGTCTTAATGGCTTTGCATCAGCCCATCATGATCTCGTTGAACTAAACCTAGAACCAAAATTCATTATGCGTTCTAAAAAGGCATCAAATAAAGTAGCTTTGATCTCAGGGGGTGGTTCTGGACACGAACCGCTTCATAATGGTTACGTTGGTTATGGAATGCTCGATGCAGCGTGTCCCGGTCATATTTTTACCTCGCCTACTCCTGATCAAATGATCGAAGCTGCTCATAAAGTGGAGTCTGGAAAAGGCGTGCTTTTTATTGTGAAGAATTATACTGGTGACGTAATGAACTTCGAGATGGCATCCGAGATGATGCCCTTTAAAAACGCTACGATTCTAACCTGCGACGATGTCTCAGTAATTAATTCTACTTATACCACAGGCAGACGAGGAGTGGCTGGCACTGTAATAGTAGAAAAAGTCGTGGGGAGTCTTGCAGAAAAAGGAGCAGACCTTGAGAGTTGTAAAAAATTGGGGGACAAGGTAAATCATAGATGCGGCAGTATAGGCGTAGCCTTAACGAGTTGTATCGTGCCGGCAGCAGGCCGTTCAACCTTTGAAATCCAGGATAATGAACTGGAAATGGGCGTTGGGATACATGGCGAACCGGGACGACGAAGGGAGCCGATGAGGGATGCTGACAGCATCGTTGCAGACATGGTAAACGCAATATTAGAAGACTTTGAATTGCGAGATATTAAATTATGCCCTGACGATGAGATATTGCTTTTAGTCAACGGTTTTGCTGCCACTCCACTTTTGGAGCTTTATCTGATTTATAACAGTGCCGCCAAACTTTTAAAAACAAAAAACTTAAGAGTCGTTCGATCACTAGTCGGGAACTACACAACCTCGCTCGAAATGGCGGGAGCATCGATCACCCTCTGCATTTTAGATCAGGAAATTAAGGAAAATTGGGACAGCCCGGTCCATACAGCCTCCTTAAGGTGGGGAATTTAAATGATTAATGTATATGGATATCCAAATACTCGATCCACTCGTGTAACCTGGACTCTTGAGGAAGTTCACGCGGATTATAAGTTCATCCCTATCAATCCAAGATCCGAAGAAATTAAAATGAGTGAATTTCTTAGAATCAATCCTTTTGGCAAGATTCCAGTCTTGGCTGATGGCACACTCATTCTTACTGAATCAGTTGCAATTTGCCTATACGTAGCTGAAAAATTTCCTAACTACAGTTTAATCCCGGGAAATTCAGTTCCTGAATCAAGATCACATTTTTTTCAATGGCTATTTTTCTTGATAAGTGAACTTGAAATGCATCTATGGACAGCAACGAAGCATACCAATCTGCTACCTCAAGAAAAAAGGGTTCCCTCAATAGTTCAATCTTGTCATTCGGATTTTATGCGCGCCTGCAATATATTATTAACCAGACTTTGCGACCATGAATACCTGGCGTGTGAACATTTCACTATTGCCGATATCATATGTGTCAGCATTCTCCACTGGGCTAATCACATCGGTATTGAGATTGATGAGTCACTTTTGGAATATATGGAAAGACTATCAAAAAGGCCTGCTTTAACCAAAGCGCGTAGAATTGAAATGGATTCCATAAAATCTTAAGGAAATTAAGTCATGAACGACAAACAAATCGTTGCATCGGAAGCAGCCAAAATAGTTAAAGATGGTATGGTAGTAGGTCTGGGAACTGGCTCTACTGCAAATTATTTTATTGAAGCACTAGCTAACAGAAAAAAAGAAGAAGGTCTTCAAATTACAACTGTAGCCAGTTCAACTATAAGTGCCATCAAAGCTCAATCAATGAATCTTTTTGTCCAGTCAATCAATCAATTCAGCAAAATTGACTTATATGTTGATGGTGCTGACGAAATCACCCCCAAACTAACGTTACTTAAAGGTCGTGGGCAAGATTTGGTAATGGAAAAATTACTTGCAAGTGCAGCCGACCAATTCATTGTCGTTGCAGATAAAAGCAAGTTAGTTAGCAGAATTGGGGAAAAATTCGTTGTCCCAATTGAAGTTTTGCCTTCAGCATGGCAAATTGTAAAACTTGAACTTGAAAAAACAGGGGCAACAGGCGATATTCGACTTAACTTAAATAAGGATAATATTGCCATCACAGCCAGCGGCAATTATGTATTGGATATGACCTTTCCTCCAAATTTGAGCGATCAGTCATTAAATTCGGTCCTGAATTGTATCCCAGGTATTATTGAACATGGTATTTTCTATGATTTAACCAGTTATGTATTATTGTCCGATAATGGGATCATTGAAAAAATGTATCCAATTTAAATCGATTTATTTAATTTTCAATTTACTTCGTCCCGATTTACCTAGCAAAAGACCGAATGCATAAAATAATATCCTTAGAAAAGGTACTCCAAAAACAAGGGTTTGGTTCTCGAAAACTTTGTCGCATAATAATTAACAATGGTGAGGTTACAGTTAATGATGTGGTATGCGACAACCCGGATGAAATGATTGACACCAATCACCTAAGATTTTCTGTAAGGGGCGAAAACTGGGAATATCATGAAACGAGTTATTTGATGATGAACAAACCCGCTAATTATGAATGCTCACGCAAAACCATTCATCATCCAACTATTTATAGCCTGCTTCCATATCCAATAGTCCAAAGAGGTGTGCAATGCATTGGAAGACTGGATGAAGACACTACCGGCCTGATTTTACTTTCTGACGATGGTCAGTTTATTCATAAAATGAGTTCACCTAAACACAACGTACCCAAGGTCTATGAAGTCGTGTGTAAACATGACATTGATCACAGTCAAATCAGTAAATTGTTAAATGGAGTCCAGTTAATGGACGAACCTTTACCAATAGCGGCACTAGCCTGTGAAAGCATCAGCCCCAATACCATTCATTTAACACTTTCAGAAGGAAAATACCATCAGGTAAAAAGAATGATAGCGGCAGTTAGTAATCGAGTTGTATCACTAAACCGTATAAAAATTGGTGACTTGGATTTACCTATTGATTTACCCCAAGGTAAATGGCGCTGGTTGAGCGATTCTGATCTGAGCAAATTAATTTGACCCAAAATTCCGTCAGTTTTGATATTTGTTAAATAATAAACTTATCGTTAAGTTTTTTGTCTATCGTTAACTGGGAGAATGAAACAAATAATCTATGCTTAAAAAATTTACACTTATTCTTTCGTTGACGCTTTTTGGATGCACGTTATCTACAGATCAGCACCAAGCTGTAAAAGGCTTCGAATCGGAAAAGTATCTTGGCACCTGGTATGAAATTGCTCGTTTGGACAATTCATTTGAGAAAGGGCTTAATCGAGTTACCGCAACTTATAGCAAACGTGAAGACAATGGAATCCGAGTTATCAACCGGGGTTACGAACCGATCAAGAAAAAATGGGCGGAGGTTGAGGGGAAAGCGTATTTCATTGAAAATCAAGATACTGGCAAGCTGAAGGTATCTTTCTTTGGTCCATTCTATGGGCCTTATACGATCGTCGCCCTAGATAAACTGTATTATAACTATGCGATGGTCACGAGCGGCAACAACTATTTATGGATACTTTCAAGAACGCCTCAACTTCCCTACCCTATCAAGCAAGAGTTAGTGGCGCAAGCTAAAGAGCTTGGCTTTGATACTGATAAATTGGTATACGTTGTCCAAGATGCACCGATTATCGAATACAAGGCAGGACCCCACGTAAATTAGGAAACCCTTTCAACCTTACTAACATCCGATCTTGATAGTCACGAAAAATTAAAGAAATTTTCTAGTTCACCGATAAATAGTCAAACGAGACAAATGACTCATAGGTGAAAAAAATGACACATGACTTTGAGGCGATTAGTAAACGTACCTTAAAACTTTTACAAGAGCGATTTGGTTTTGATTTGTGGATGATTACCCGTTCTGAGGGTGATAATTGGGTTGTTCTCAGCACTGCGGACCAAGGTTATGGAATCAATGAAGGAACAGTACTGGAGTGGAATGATTCGCTTTGCTCCAGAATGGTTGAAGGGCTGGGGCCAAGAATTGCGCCACAAGTCGGAACCATCCCAAACTATTTCGATGCACCTATGGGAAAAGAGATCAACATTGGTGCTTACATTGGTGTCCCTATAACAAATGAAGATGGTTCATTATTTGGGACATTGTGTGCCATAAACCCCGCACCGACAACTGAAGAGATTGTTAAACTTCAACCGATCATCGAAATGATGGCAACACTACTCAGTTCTGTTCTAGTTGCAGAACTAAAAACCATTGATGCAATTAGAAGAGCTGAGCGCGCTGAAGCTGAAGCAACAAGAGATTCTCTAACTGGCTTATATAACAGGTTAGGTTGGTCACAACTGGTTGAGAAAGAAGAAAACAGATGCCATAGATACGGTCACCCAGCTTGTGTCTTCAACATTGATTTAGACAATTTAAAGTTAGTGAACGATACCCAAGGTCATGCAGCAGGTGATCAGTTAATAAAACGAGCAGCGAATGCCTTAGTCGAAGCAACTCGAACTTCCGATGTTGTTGCACGTTTAGGAGGAGATGAATTCTGTATTCTGGGTATAGAGTGCAATCTAAAATCTGCAAAAGTTATAGAAAAGCGAATAAGGAAGTATTTAAATGCAGCAGGCATTCAAGCTTCGGTAGGAATGGCGATGCGTTGCCCTGAACAGGGACTTCCGATGGCTTGTGCTGAGGCGGACGAGAGAATGTACATTGAAAAACATTTCAAGAAGCAGGCAAGGCTAGCAATGGCTGCATGATTGAAGCTTGAAATGTCTATTCGATAGCATCGGCATGGAACCCCTTGGCTCGGAGCAATGAAAGCATCCCTCTTTCTCCGGATAAATGGGTGGCTCCGACTGCAGCAAAAACCGAATTTTCTCGTGCCGCGTTAGCGAAACCTTCCGTCATTTCCTCATTGCGCTCATCAATTAATTTAACACGCATCTTTTGCCATAATGGCTTGGGAAGCATACTGCCGGTAAACTTGTCATCCAACTCTGCAATTTTAACGAGATCGCCAGTCTTATATGTATTCAATAAGATCTCTAAATCCCGTTGCTTGTCTTCCTGAGAATGATTTAAAACTGCTTTGAGCATGGTCATTTGTTCATCCACTGAAAAACTATCTAAAACGGCATAATGATCTTCGGTCTTTTCAAGGCCATCAATTCTCTTGCCTTGCTCTATTGCCTTTCCAAATAACAATTCATCCATTGAATACATCGTTGCAGGTTTAGGTAAATCAAAAATGATGGCCAACAACCATGGTTTCATATGCATTGCTGCCTCAATATGCATCGAATGAAAATCAGCCAATTCCCTTACTTTATCGAACTCTTTCTCAGTTAACTTTTCGGAGATTGGATTGTTCATGTTCATAAAGATTGATGGATCCTTCGGAGGTAAGGCTTCAAGCATAAAAACCTGACATTCGGCGAAGTCCTTCTGCAACAACTCAGAAAAATCCGTGACACTCGTGTCATCAGAATGAATCGTTCCAAGCAAATAACTTATATTTCCGTTTGGAGAGACAATCTTCCAAAGTAATCCTTTATCTTCCGCCAAGCAATGACCCGAAAACAGAAAAATCAATATGGAAATGCAGACCATATTAATAGATCTAACATGAATTGATGATAATTTCACTTTTAACCCCAAGGCTCTAAATTAACTTGAATGAACTAACCCGTCCGACCTAAAAGATCGTTTGTAGTTCAAAAAGCCTTTAAGATTATTTGGGCATTAACGAACTCGACGTTTGAGTCGATTAGATTTTGGGGATTCCAGATGATGAACTCTTCCAGACAAATCACTCTTAAGTCCTATCGGTTGCCAGGCAGGGACCAAATGTTTCTTGCCGTTCCCTATCAAGTCCGAACGGCCCATTTTTTTTAGAGCTTCCCTTAGAATTGGCCAATTGTTTGGATCATGATATCGAATGAAAGCTTTATGAAGACGCCTTACGCCGCCAGCTTTAGGGATTGGAATCGATTCGCTTGAGGAGGTAACTTTCCTTAAAGGATTTTTACCAGAATAATACATGGCTGTCGCCATGGCCATTGGTGTGGGTGTAAAAGTCTGAACTTGATCGAGTTTGAAATCATGCCTCTTTAGCCATAATGCCAAATTAAGCATATCCGAATCCGTTGTTCCAGGATGCGCGGCAATGAAATAGGGAATTAAATATTGCTCTTTTCCAACTTCCCTTGAAAAACGCTCAAACATTTCTTTAAATTTGTCATAGGCACCCATGCCTGGTTTCATCATTTTGGATAACACATTCTCTTCTGAATGTTCTGGTGCAATTTTTAAATATCCGCCTACGTGATTCTGAACCAACTCTCTTACATATTCAGGTGATGTGACAGCCAGGTCATACCTCAACCCTGAACCCACTAGAATTTTTTTTATCCCTTTAATGCTTCTAGCATTCCGATAAAGCTTAATAAGCGGGGTATGGTCGGTATTCAAATTTTCGCATATCACAGGATATACACAAGAAAGCTTTCTGCACGCATTCTCGATCTTCTCGGACTTGCAAGCCATTCTATACATGTTAGCAGTTGGTCCACCTAAATCTGAGATTACCCCAGTAAACCCTTCAACCTTGTCCCTTATTTCTTCAACTTCTTTCAATATGCTCTCTTCGGAACGGCTTTGAATAATCCTTCCCTCATGTTCCGTAATAGAACAAAATGTGCACCCCCCAAAACAACCGCGCATGATATTGACTGAAAAACGAATCATTTCCCATGCTGGAATCTTGGATCCATCGTAAACAGGATGGGGCCTTCGAGAATATGGCATGTCATAAACATAATCCATTTCCCTAGTTGAAAGGGGTATTGGAGGAGGATTCAACCAAACTTCACGATCACCATGTCTCTGAATCAATGCTCTTGCATTTCCGGGATTTGCTTCCAAATGAAGCACTCTGGACGCGTGTGCATAAAGCACAGGGTCGTTAGCCACTTCCTCAAATGATGGAAGGCGAACCACTTGCTTAGACCTGTCAGTTTTAGTCTTTTTGATTATTTGGATGGGTTTGAGTTCAGCCGAATTAGGAATGGATTCGGTTTTCGTTTCGCACGCAGAATCCGATCCCATTTTCATCTCATACGGATCAACATGTGAATCAACGCTACCTGGACGATCTAGATTATCTGATGCAATGACCTCCCATCCTGCCGGAATCTCCTTCCGAATGAATGCCGTGCCTCGAATATCCGTAATAGTAGAAACCTTTTCGCCCTTTGATATTCTATGGCTAATATCAACTATCGCCCTCTCTGCATTCCCATAAACCAGCAAATCAGCTTTGCTATCAACTAAAATTGATCGACGTACCTTATCGGACCAATAATCATAATGGGCGATTCTTCGAAGACTAGCCTCAATGCTACCAATAATTAAAGGAACATCAGGATAGGCCTCACGACATCGCTGGGAATATACAAGAACAGCTCTATCAGGTCGTTTACCAGCCTTACCATCTGGTGTGTACGCGTCATCTGAACGAATCTTTCTATCGGCAGTATAACGATTAACCATGCTATCCATATTTCCGGAAGTTACACCAAAATATAGATTGGGTTTTCCCAAAACCTTAAACGCGTCGACCGAATGCCATTCGGGCTGGGATATTATGCCGACTCTAAAACCCTGTGCTTCCAGTAAACGTCCGACCAATGCCATTCCAAAACTTGGATGATCAACATAAGCATCACCCGTAACAAGAATGATGTCACAACTATCCCAACCCAATTCTTCCATTTCCTTTAAAGACATAGGTAGAATTGAACTTGTTCCAAATCGTTTGGCCCAAAATGGACGATAGTTATTAATTAATTGTGGCGTTTCCATAACTTGACTATTTTACTCTGGAATATTTATATTAAGAAGCATAATTATTCTCACATGATTATGCAGGTAAGAAAAAAAGCCTTGCCTTGCAAGAGCAAGTGACAGCCATAACCCACTTAGGATCAATGTTCAGTATATGACTTCGACAAACAAAAATAAAATCTCGTTAAGAGTAAATGGCATGCACTGTGCGAATTGCGTAAAAAAAGTGAAAAATGCCCTTTTGCCCTTTGCTGAAGAAGTTGAAATAACATTGAGTCCACCCAAAGCAACTCTATTTAATTCTTTTGCGGAGCTCAAAGAGCTAAACCAAGCACTTCAGATTTGCGGTGAGTACTCATTGGCTATCATTAAAGAGGAGAACAAACTGTATATTGAAGCAATATCCCGTTTAAAACATACGTTATCCACATATAAGCCTCTGATATTAATCATTATTTATATTCTTACAACTACAACTGCTCTTCAAATAAGAAATGGGAGTTTTGACAATACCTTATGGATGAGAGACGTTATGGCCGAGTTCTTTCTAATATTTTCCTTTTTCAAGCTATTAAATATAAAAGAATTTGCAATCAGTTTCTCAAAATATGATTTGCTTGCAAAAAAGTGGAAAGGTTATGGGTATTTATATCCCTTCATTGAACTCATGATTGGGATGTCTTACATACTTAATCTTTATCCTGCATTTACTAATGCCTTTACGTTCTCAATCATGACTTTTTCCAGCCTTGGGGTCTTCAGGACTTTACTGAAACGAGAACCCATAAAGTGTGCCTGCTTAGGGACATTTTTCAACTTGCCTGTCTCATCAGTGACAATTATTGAAGATCTGTTAATGGCATGTATGGCACTTCTCATGATGTTATAAGCTATTTATATGGCTATCGCATATTTCAGTCTTCCAACAGGTAATGTACAAGTCATGAATGACGTATGTGCTTTCCCAGCAGTCGAGAACGCGTTAGTTTCCCCAAATGGACTTTTGGCGATAGGCGGCAGCTTGAATGCCTCAAGACTACTTGAGGCTTATTCCAAAGGTATTTTTCCTTGGTTCAGTGAAAACGAGCCTGTCTTGTGGTGGAGTCCGAATCCACGACTCGTTCTCATGCCAGATGAGTTGAAGATTTCTCATTCTTTAGCTAAACGATTAAAAAAAATGGATTATGAATTCACTGTGAATACCTCCTTCACAGAAGTTATTCATTCCTGTGCCTTAGCGAGAAGGCCTGGACAGAATGGCACCTGGATTACAAATCAGGTTATTGATGGCTACACAGAATTATTTAAATTGGGCTACGCGCACTCGTTCGAAATATGGATAGATAATGAACTGGCCGGAGGTCTCTATGGGGTAGCGCTTGGCAAGGTTTTTTTTGGTGAGTCGATGTTTCATCGAGTCACTGACGCTTCTAAAATTGCATTTGTCCACATGGTGCAACATATTAGAAATAAAGGTTTTAAAATGATTGACTGCCAAATGAAAACTTCGCATTTGATTTCACTTGGTGCTCGAGAAATTTCAAGGAAGGAATTCTCACGGTCATTAACAAAATTGGTAGAATGCAATTATGACGATGCCAAGTGAACTTCCAATTCAAAAACTGCAGTTTTATGTCACAACGCCCTATAGCTGTGGTTACTTAGAAAACAAAATGGCGCAATCGTTAATTGTTACGCCTCAATTCCTAATCAATTCTGAAATATACAATAATTTAATCAAGCAAGGATTCAGGCGAAGCGGCAAATTTGTTTACAGGCCTCATTGTGAGAACTGTCAGGCATGCATACCCGTAAGGCTTCCTGTTAACTCTTTCGTTCCTTCAAGGAGCCAAAAACGGGCCTATAAACAACATCAGGGTCTAACTACAAGAATTCTTCCAGTTGAATTTAAGAATGAACATTTTGATCTCTATAGTGCCTATCAGGTTGCCAGACATAACGGGTCAAACGAACTTGACTCAAAGGAACAGTACCAGAACTTCTTAACGCAAAGTAACGTAAATAGTCGTATTGTTGAGTTTAGATTAAATAATCTACTAAAGATCGTCAGTGTAGTAGATTTACTTGACGATGGGATATCCGCTGTTTACACATTCTTTGAAACGAAAGATACCCAGGCAAGTTATGGAACATTCAACATAATGTGGATGGCAAACTGGTGCCAAAACCTTGGATTGCCATTCTTGTATTTGGGTTACTGGATAAAAAACAGTAAGAAGATGGATTATAAACAAAAATTTAAACCCCAAGAGATGTTAATCGATAACAAATGGGAATTATTGACATCCTCCCCACCCTGAAGGGCAAGGCTTTACGCGCCAGTTGATCAAGCTTGTTCCTCGATATCCAGTTTAATGACATGTTATAATTAAGTATTTTTGAGATTCGAATGAAGCAAAGCTTGAAAAAAATTGTGATTTTTGGTGTAGGACTCATCGGGGGTTCATTTGCTTTGGCGCTAAAGAGCGCGGGGTTATCGTCCTTAATTGTTGGCGTGGGTCGCAATAACGATAATCTTCGGTCTGCAATTAATTTAGGGGTCATTGACGAGGTTCAAAATGACATTGAAAAAGCGATCCATGAAGCTGACCTGATATTTATTGCCACCCCTGTAGCACAAACCCCCCTCATTCTGAATGCCATTGCTCCTCATCTATCAAGTAAAACTATAGTAACCGATGCCGGTAGCACAAAATCCGACATACAAAACTATGTAATAACTGCCTCAGATTATGCCAGGGATAAAAAGAGTTTTCTGAGCAACTTTATCGGTGGGCACCCAATTGCTGGATCGGAGAAAAGCGGTGTCAATGCAGCCAATCCAGATCTTTTTAAGGGAAAAAATGTTATTCTCACCCCCAACTCCGACACTTCAGATGAGACTTTAAGGGTTGTCAAATCATTGTGGGAGGCAACCGGTGCAGCCGTGACCGAAATGAGCGCTCAAAAACACGATCAAATATTCGCCGCTGTAAGTCATCTGCCTCATATCCTTTCATTTGCCTTGGTCGCAAATATTGCTTCAAGGTCCAATTCGAGCGAACTTTTTGACTTTGCGGCCAGTGGTTTTAGGGATTTCACTCGAATAGCTGGCAGTTCCCCGGAAATGTGGAGAGATATATGTCTGGCAAATGGCAAAGCCCTCTATCAAGAACTTGAATCCTATAAAAGCTCGCTTGAAGAACTTTCGCGCCTTATTTCCAATAAAGATGGTTCTGGGCTAGAAGCCTTATTTTCGAACGCAAGCATTGCACGCAACCAATGGAATGAAAAAAAGAAAACAACCCAAGATGATTGAATCCATAACCTTAAATCCAGCTAATATTGTTGCAGGAACAGTAGTTCTCCCAGGTTCTAAAAGCATTTCAAATAGAACGTTGTTGTTGTCTGCATTAGCCGAAGGCACCACTTTTATCCATGGGCTATTGGACTCTGATGACACAGATAGAATGCTGGACGCTCTCAAAATGCTTGGTGTCATTATCGAACAATTGGAAAACCGAGACTTTCGAGTTACAGGGGTGGCAGGCAAGTTTCCGGTCAGGGAGGCCGACCTATTCCTGGGTAATGCAGGTACAGCATTTCGCCCCCTGACGGCAGTTCTGGCCCTTTCTAACGGCAACTTCAAGCTCTCAGGCATCCAAAGAATGCATGAAAGGCCAATTGGCGATCTTGTTGAATCGTTGAAAGAAGCCGGGGCTCAGATTGAATATTGCGAAAAAACTGGTTTCCCTCCACTGAGGATTTACCCATCCAAGCTTAAATCCAATCAACCAATAAGCATTAGAGGCAATGTCTCAAGCCAATTCCTAACAGCCTTATTAATGGCGTTGCCGTTAAGCGATATGGAATTTAAAGTGGAGGTTTTGGGAGAACTCATTTCAAAACCCTATATTGAAATCACCTTGAATCTAATGGAAAAGTTTGGTGTTCATATTGAGAGGGATGGTTGGGAAAGCTTTACTATACCGTCCAATAGCAAGTATCTAAGTCCTGGTTCTATTCACGTAGAGGGTGACGCATCTTCAGCCTCCTATTTTCTAGCTGCTGGCGCAATTGCAGGCAACACTTCTGGTATCCGGGTTGAAGGCATCTCCCTAACTAGCATTCAAGGAGATATTAAATTCGTTGATGAGCTGATAAAAATGGGCGCAAAGGTAGCATTTGATGATAATTCAATAACAGTTCGCTCGGCTGGAACAAAGTTAAAATCATTGGACCTTGATTGCAATCATATCCCCGACGCAGCAATGACATTGGCTATCTTGGCTTTATTTGCAGAAGGCACAACAACTTTGAGAAATATAGCTAGTTGGCGTGTTAAAGAAACTGACAGATTAAGTGCAATGGCAACCGAGTTAAGGAAACTGGGAGCGCTTGTTGATGAAGGGACCAACTCAATTAAAATCACCCCTCCCTTAAAACTGAAATCGGGTGTGACAATTGACACCTATGACGATCATCGAATTGCGATGTGTTTTTCATTAGTTTGCCTTGGTGGCGTCTCAGTCACAATAAACGATCCAAACTGTGTAAGAAAAACATTTCCTGACTACTTTGACCGTTTTTCAAAGGTAGTCAATCAAATATGACCATTGAATCTATTCCGGTCATTGCTATCGATGGGCCATCTGCTTCTGGAAAAGGAACCATAGCTCAACTGGTCGCAGCTGAATTGGGTTTTAACTACCTGGATTCTGGCGCCCTATATCGCATAGTTGCCTTTTCAGCACTTCAGAGAAAAATACCCTGGCATGAAGAATCTTTATTGGCTGAAATGATACAAACGCTTAAGATTAAATTCCTTAATGGCAAAGTGCTTCTGAACGATCAAGATATAAGTGAGGAAATACGCACCGAGGCGATTAGCAAAGGAGCCTCTGAAGTGGCTGTTCATCCAAAAGTAAGAAATGCATTAATCGATTTGCAACACAGTTTTCGTCAAGCTCCTGGGCTAGTTGCAGACGGTAGGGACATGTCAACCGTTGTTTTTCCAGATGCAAGAACCAAGATTTTCTTGACCGCAACGGCTGAAGTTCGTGCAAAAAGAAGATATAACCAGTTGATGTCTAAAGGAATCTATGCTAACCTAGATCTTATATTGCAAGATTTAAGGCAGCGGGATGAACGTGATCAGCAAAGAACTGCTGCTCCTTTGACCATAAGCGCCGATGCAAAGCTGCTCGAAACGGACAATCTTAGTATTGAGCAGGCTGTGAATGCAGTAATTCAGTATAACAGCAGCATTCAAACGTAGTATAATCTTGTGAATTATTAAGTATATTGGTGCCGTGGACTTCGACAGTTCATGGCTTTTTTAATTAACCCCACTGCACGGTGGGAATTTTTAGGTAATATTTTTAATGGCTAACGTTTCAACCAAACCCACCTCGACTACTGGCGAAAGCTTTGCCGCACTATTTGAGGAAAGCCTGGCACGCCAGGAAATGCGATCCGGTGAAGTAATCACCGCTGAAGTTGTCTCTATCGACTCTGACTTCGTTGTTGTTAACGCTGGACTTAAGTCAGAAAGCGTAATTGATACTGCTGAATTTTTAAATGACCGAGGTGAAGTAGAAGTTCAAGTTGGTGACTTTGTAAAAGTATGTATTGAATCGTTAGAAGATGGGTACGGTTCAACCAAACTTTCACGCGAAAAAGCTAAACGACTTGCAGCTTGGTTAGACCTTGAGGAGGCAATGAACGAAGGCCGAATCATCAAAGGAATGGTAAATGGTCGCGTAAAAGGCGGACTTACCGTCATGGTTAATGGTATCCGGGCATTTTTACCTGGATCTTTAGTTGACCTTCGTCCAGTTAAGGACACCAGCCCATTTGAAAACAAAGAATGGGATTTCAAAGTTATCAAATTGGATCGTAAACGCAACAACGTAGTTGTTTCAAGAAGAGCGGTACTTGAGGATAGCATGGGGGCAGATCGTGAGGCCCTAATGGATACCTTGAAAGAAGGCGCAGTTGTCAAGGGTATCGTTAAGAACATTACTGACTACGGTGCTTTTGTTGACTTGGGTGGTATTGATGGCTTGCTGCACATCACAGACTTGGCTTGGCGTCGGGTAAAGCATCCTTCAGAGGTGCTAACTGTCGGTGAAGAAGTTGAAGCAAAAATCCTTAAATTCGATCAAGACAAGAATCGCGTATCCCTAGGTATCAAACAATTAGGTGATGATCCCTGGGTTGCCTTGACACGCAGATATCCAGTAAGCACCCGTCTATTCGGTAAAGTAACCAATTTGACAGATTATGGTGCATTCGTTGAAATAGAGCCCGGTATTGAAGGTTTGGTCCACGTATCTGAAATGGATTGGACAAATAAAAACGTACATCCAGCCAAGATTGCCCAGTTAGGTGACGAAGTTGAAGTGATGATTCTTGAAATTGATGAAGATCGTCGTCGCTTATCACTTGGAATGAAACAATGTCAGTCTAACCCATGGGATGATTTTGCCATTACTCATAAAAAAGGTGACAAGGTCAGCGGACAAATCAAGTCTATCACTGACTTCGGCGTGTTTATAGGTCTTCCAGGTGGAATAGATGGTTTGGTTCACTTATCAGATCTTTCATGGAATCAGTCCGGAGAAGATGCGATTCGTAATTTTAAAAAGGGTGACGAGCTAACAGCTTTGGTCCTGAGCATCGATGTTGAAAAAGAGCGCATTTCACTTGGCGTTAAACAATTAGACAGCGATCCATTTACAGCCTATACATCAGCGAATGACAAAGGAGCTATTGTTAAGGGTGTTGTGAAGACGATCGAAGAAAAAGGTGCTGTCATTACACTAGATGGTGAAGTTGAAGGTTATCTTCGTGCAACTGATATCTCTAAGGATAAGATCTCCGATGTCGGATCGATTCTGAAAGAAGGTCAGGAAATCGAAGCGCGCATCACTAATGTAGACCGTAAAAACCGTTCAATCAGTTTGTCAATCAAGGCTAAGGATATTGCCGATGAAGCGGATGCGTTGCAAAAGCTGAGCAATGATAATGCTGCTGTTGCAGGCACCACGAATTTAGGTGCATTGCTTAAAGCCAAACTTGACGGCAAAAATAACGAATAAGGCGATTATGCCATGACAAAATCAGAGCTAATTGCCAACCTTGCTGCTCGTTTTCCTCAATTGGTGTTAAAGGATGCTGAACTTGCTGTTAAAGCGATTCTTGATTCCATGTCGGATAACCTAGCAACTGGCGAAAGAATTGAAATTAGGGGTTTTGGAAGCTTTAGCCTGAATTATCGTCCACCTCGCTTGGGTAGAAATCCTAAAACAGGTAGCAAGGTTCAAGTTCCAGAAAAACATGTTCCGCATTTTAAAGCTGGTAAGGAGTTGCGTGAGCGAGTTGACCTTGTTGTTTAAGATAAAGGCTTCATAACTTAGCGAACCATGAAATGGCAACATGCGATCAAAGCATGTTGCCATTTTTTATTTATTTCAAGTTCCATTATTTAATTCTAGTACTACCTATTCTGACGAAGTAAAATACGACCATGCGAATTCTTTATACTTTCTTAGGGATAATACTGTTCTTCCTTTTGCTCGGCTTCGTTTTCAAGAATGCAGAACCTGTGTCGTTGCATTATTATCTCGGTTATTATTGGCAAGCTCCTTTATCTCTGATGTTATTTATTACTTTAATAGTTGGGATCGTAATAGGGCTTTTAGCATTGATACCTAGTTTTGTCAGGCAAAAAAAACAAATACAAGTTCTAAAAAACGAGATCGTTGCGATCAAGAAAAATCAATAAGGTTTAGGCACTACTGTTCAATAATGATGAATGTCTTATAAAGATTAGAAAATGATGGAATTCGAATATTGGTGGTTGATTGCCCTGCCACTCTTTTTTGCCTTGGGTTGGGTAGCCGCACGAGTGGATATCCATCAATTACTGTCTGAATCAAGCAACTTACCAGCCGCTTATTTTAAAGGTCTAAACTTTTTAATTACAGACCAGCATGATAAGGCCATTGAAGCTTTTACCGAAGCTGTTCAAGCAAATGCAGATTCCCTTGAGCTTCATTTTGCATTAGGGAGCCTATTTAGACGAAGCGGTGAGGTTGATAGAGCAATTAATCTTCATTTAACGCTGCTTAACCGAAAGGAACTTCCCTCGCTTCAAAGACAAGCGGTTAAGGCAGAATTAGCTCAGGATTATCTAAAAGCTGGATTGTTCGATCGTGCAGAAGAACTCTTTAGATCATTGGATGATAGTCGGTACCAACAAGCTTCATTAAGGGCATTGCTTGAAATCTATATCAGGGAACGTGAGTGGGAGCATGCAATTAAAATTGCGACAGAACTTGAAAGACTTTCAGGCATTCCATTCAGAAGGGAGATTGCCCAGTTTTATTGTGAAATGGCTATGAATTCAATTCTTGAACATGACAATCACACTGCAAGACATGAATTGGAAATGGCTTTGGATGCAAACAAGAATTGTGTTCGTGCAAACATCATGCTTGGCGACATCGAAGCGGGAGCAAACGATCATAAAATGGCCATTTCATTTTGGAAACGAATTGAATACCAACAACCTGATTATCTAGGTTTGGTGGCTCACAAAATACTGAACAGTTATAAAACCTTACAAAATATTGATGAAGGTATCGAATTACTGAAAGCCTACTTCAAGACCTACAAACTTTCATCCTTGCTTGGTGTCGTTTTTGATATCACATTGAGTGAACAGGGTTATGAAACGGCAGCCAAGCTTGCATTCGACGAATTGGAAAGAAAACCGAGTTTACAAACGCTCGAACACCTACTAAAAGCCCGGGCATTAGCAAGTAACAGCTCTCCAGAAACCTCCTTAATCCAACAAACGATCAGAAATGCTATAGGAAATAGAAATGCATTTTGTTGTGATCATTGCGGATTCAAAGCAAGAAACTTTCATTGGCAATGCCCTGCTTGCAACTCATGGGAGACTTTGCCATCCGAACCTAAAGAAACAATGGCATGATGAATCAATCGATTAAACCAGGCGAACCAAGAATTATAGTTGCTCTAGACTTTTCCAATGAAGCGACTGCGATGTCACTTGTAGAAAAACTCGATCCCAAGCTATGCAGATTAAAAGTTGGAAAAGAACTTTTTACTTCATCAGGGCCACGATTAGTAGAAAAACTAACTTCTAAAGGTTACGAAATCTTTCTTGACCTCAAGTTCCACGACATTCCGAATACGGTGGCTAAAGCCTGCGAAGCAGCATGTAAGCTAGGGGTTTGGATGTTGAATGTTCACGCTTCGGGTGGTTCGCAAATGATGCAAGCAGCAAGAGAAGCTGTCGATAAAAGTGATCTTCATCCTTACTTAATTGCAGTCACAGTATTAACCAGCATGAATGAATCCACTTTAAGAGAGATCGGTATTCAAACTGATTTAAAATCTCATGTCATGCACTTGGCAAAACTTGCAGAAAGAGCGGCACTAGATGGTGTCGTATGCTCTGCTGAGGAGACCATGACGCTTCGCAAGAATCTTGGAAGTGATTTTTGCCTTGTTACTCCAGGGATACGGCTTATCGGGGCAAATTCCCATGACCAATCAAGGGTGGTAACGCCAAGAAATGCAATTGAACTTGGATCCAGTTACCTGGTCATTGGCAGACCAATCACTCAATCTGATGATCCAATCGCCACGTTGAACCAAATTCACAATGAATTAACAATGGCAAAATAAAACGCTATTTAATGCGCATGCCCGGAAGGGCGCCCGCATCAGGTGATAATATATAAGGCCCACCTGACTCATCTGAAGCTGCAAGCACCATGCCTTCACTCAAACCAAACTTCATTTTGCGAGGTGCAAGGTTTGCCACCATTACTGTTAATCGGTCAACAAGGGATTCCGGATCATAACTCGATTTAATTCCCGCAAAAACCTGTCTGGTATTTGGTTCGCCTATGTCCAGGACAAGTTTTAGCAGTTTCTCAGCCCCTTCCACGTGCTCGGCACTTAGGATTTTAGCGACTCTCAGATCGACCTTCATAAAGTCATCAATATTAATTAGTTCACTGATGGGATTTGCAACAGATGGCTGATTTTCTATTTTGGTGTTTGGAGAATTAGTAAGACTTTCCTTGTTTGCCTCCACCATCGATTCAATAAGTTTAGGATCAATGCGTGTAATTAAATGACTATAATTTGATATCCGATTAGGACTTTCCATTAGACTAGACCATAGGTAGCTCCCCGATTCTCCGAAAAGAACAGAGACTTTCCTAGATATTTCAGGTAAAACAGGTGATAAATAGATTGTCAGAATTCTGAACGCTTTTAATGCGTCGCTGCAAACAGCATGCAGTTTCGATCCAGAATGATGCTGATCGGGATCTTTTGCAAGAACCCATGGCGCCATATCATTTACATATTCATTTACATAATCCGTTACCTTCATGATCTCGCGAAGTGCCTTGGCATAATCTCTTGATTCATAACATGATGCAATGTCACCAGAACTGGTCAGCGAGGACCTCGTTGCCTTGTAGACTTGATCATTTAGGTCAATCCCAAGAATTTTCCCTTCAAAATACTTGGTAAGGAAACCCGCTGTTCGACTTGCGATATTAATGTATTTCCCTACCAAGTCACTATTCACTCTGGCAACGAAGTCCTCCAGATTAAGATCGATGTCTTCCATCGAGCCATTTAACTTTGCAGCATAGTAATACCTTAGATATTCGGGATTTTTAACATGTTCAAGATAACTTCTCGCCGTAATGAACGTCCCCCTTGACTTGGACATTTTTTCTCCGTTAACCGTCAGAAAACCATGTGCAAAGATTTTAGTAGGTGTTCTATACCCGGAGAATTCAAGGGTAGCTGGCCAAAATAAGGCATGAAAATAGAGGATGTCTTTACCTATAAAATGATAAAGCTCCGTTGCAGAACCCTTTCCCCAGTACTCATCAAAATTCAGTGAATGTCTTTTCGCCAAGTTCTTAAAACTTGCCATGTATCCAATTGGGGCATCTAACCAGACATAGAAAAACTTTCCCGGAGCATCTGGAATTTGGAATCCAAAGTAAGGAGCATCTCTGGAAATGTCCCAGTCCGACAATTTATTCTCATCTGCATCGCCTAACCACTCCGACATTTTGTTTGCCGCTTCAGGTTGTAACGTTCCTGACCTTGTCCAAAATCGCAGAAATTCACTGCATTCAGATAACTTGAAGAAGAAATGCTCAGTATCCTTGCGGATAGGAGTTGCACCCGAAACTGCAGAAAATGGATTTATAAGTTCGGTTGGATTGTAGGTTGCCCCACAAACTTCACAAGAATCTCCATACTGATCCTTTGCATGGCATTTAGGGCATTCACCTTTTATAAATCGATCTGGCAAGAACATACTTTTCACAGGATCATAGAATTGCTCTATCGTCCTGATTGAGATCTTACCGTTACTTTTCAATGAGTTGTAAATTGATTCGGATAACTCTCTATTTTCTTCGGAATTTGTTGAATAATAATTATCAAACTCGATGTTGAAATCAACAAAATCGGATAAATGTTCTTTGTGCACCTTCTCAATTAGGGCCTCTGGTGTAACCTTTTCCTTTTCAGCTCGAAGCATGATTGGCGTTCCATGCGTATCGTCAGCACAAACATAGTGAATAAGGTTTTCCTGCATTTTTTGAAAACGAACCCAGATATCAGTTTGAATGTATTCCACCAAATGCCCGAGATGTATGCTGCCATTAGCGTAGGGTAAAGCGGATGTGACGAGAATTTTACGTGTCATGTTTCGAATCTACTAAAAAAAGTTATTTAATAAAGGTAATCATTTTAGCAAATGACGCAATCTTTCACATGAGTTAAAATAACCTAACTTTTTACTCAGGATTATGTGTATGTCGCTAGATGAATCAAAAATACAGTCTGCGTTAAAAGATCTCATTGATCCCAACACAGGCAAAGATTTTATTACTTCTAAATCTGCAAAAAATATTAAAATTAACGGATCAGATATTTCAGTCGACATTGTACTTGGTTATCCGGCAAAAAGTGTTTTAGATGACATCCGTTCGTTGGTGGGAAGCCGGCTTAAATTAATACCTGGAATTGGCAATATTAATTTGAATATCGGTTCTCGTATCGTTTCTCATAGCGTGCAACGTGGCGTACCCCTTATTCCAAACGTCAAAAATATTATCGCGGTAGCATCTGGAAAAGGAGGGGTTGGAAAGTCAACTACAGCAGTAAACCTAGCGCTCGCACTTTCGGCGGAAGGGGCCAGCGTCGGTATTCTTGATGCTGACATCTATGGCCCAAGCCAACCTCAGATGCTAGGCATTCAAGGAAGACCAGAAAGTTTAGATGGAAAGAGCTTGGAGCCCTTGGTCAACCATGGCATTCAGGTTATGTCCATTGGTTTTCTTGTTGATGTTGACACCCCAATGGTATGGAGAGGACCCATGGTTACTGGTGCCTTAGAGCAGCTCCTGAGGGATACGCGCTGGAAAGACCTCGATTATTTAGTTATTGACTTACCTCCCGGAACTGGTGACATTCAGCTCACACTTTCACAAAAAGTACCCGTGACAGGCGCATTGATCGTAACTACACCCCAGGACATCGCTTTGCTTGACGCTCGCAAGGGATTAAAGATGTTTGAGAAAGTGGGAATCCCAATTATTGGCATTGTTGAAAATATGTCCACTCACATTTGTTCTCAATGCGGGCATGAAGAGCATATTTTCGGTTCAGGTGGCGGCGCATTAATGTGCAAGGACTACCAAGTGGATTTACTTGGTGACCTTCCTCTCGATATTCAAATTCGCGAACAAACTGATAGTGGAACGCCAACAGTAATTGCTGACCCTAATGGCAAAATTGCTAACATATACAAAAAAATCGCAAGAAAAACCGCCTATAAGATTTCACAATTCAGTCTTGATCACAGCAGTAAATTCCCTAATATAGTGATTCAAAACACCTGAAGATCAATAATAATATGACGTTCAATTCTGGATCGTCACGCCAAAACAGTAAACGTCGACGCCATTTCTTGGGGAAATAAGGGATGCTGGAATGCACTTATTGTTTATCCAGTCATTGACAGCATTCTGCTTACCGGCACCAGTAACCAGAAATAACGCCGCATGCGTGTCATTCAGACGATTCAGGCTCATTGTCACCCTTTCTGCAGGGGGTTTGGGCGCATCAAAAACTGGCACGGCCAAGTTACTGTTGTCAATTGCCTGGTCAGGGAAAAGACTAGCAGTATGCCCGTCCTCGCCCAGACCAAGTAAAACCAAATCGAAAGTTCGGACACCCTGAAGAACATCAGAGTAGGTTTTTGCCCCCATTATATTCCCGAGTTCCGCTGGTATATCATGAATTTGCGATTCTGGAATGGCAACATGGCTCAGCCATGCCTGCCTTGCCATTAGGCTATTCCTCTCGGGATGATCGATGGGCAAACAACGATCATCATTGTGATAGACGTGCCAATTCGACCAATCACTTTTTTCGCTACTTAACATCTCATAGATACTTTTTGGCGTGCTTCCTCCTGCAAGGACAATGATAAAACTACCTGATTCTTCAATCGCCTTTTTTGCAGCTTCTAATATTTTATTTACGGCCGCGCGATTAATTTCATTCTGACTGCTGAAAATGAACCAACGACTCGTCTGACCGGTTGTTTGATTCACGTGGATTGTATTTTGCATCATTTAAAGCCTTCAAGTTATAATTACCCTTGGACACTTATTATCCGTATCTGGTTATCTTTTTAAATTAACACGCCATCTTACCCAAAAGGAAGACGACACACTATCCTCATCAAGGAAAAAAAATGAAACTTGCAATGATTGGCCTGGGAAAAATGGGTGGCAACATGACCACTCGCCTCTTAAGAAGTGGTATTGAAGTTGTAGGATATGACAGAAGTGTCGAAGTTGTAAATCAACTGGTAACCAACGAAGGTATGATCTCATCAAGCTCTGTACCAGATGCAATATTAAAACTTACCGAAAGAGACCCAAAAGCAAAACGAATAATTTGGCTCATGCTACCAAGTGGCGCCCCTACTGAAATTCAAATTCAAGATATTGCCCCGATGTTATCCAAAGGAGACATTATCGTTGATGGAGGCAACTCAAATTATAAAGACAGCCAAAGAAGGGGTGCATGGCTAGCAGAGAGAGGCATCGGATTTATGGATGCCGGAACTTCTGGAGGTATATGGGGACTCGAGAACGGATATTGTCTGATGGTAGGAGCAACACCTGAAGTAGCCAAATCCGTGGAACCCATTCTAATTGCTCTCGCTCCATCCAAAGATCAGGGCTGGGCTCACGTCGGCCCTATAGGAGCAGGTCATTTTACTAAAATGATACATAATGGTATTGAATATGGAATGATGCAAGCCATGGCAGAAGGTCTGGATCTGCTTAAAGGAAAAGAGGAATACAATCTGGATTTAGCACAAATTACCGAGCTATGGAGGCATGGCTCGGTGGTAAGAAGCTGGTTACTTGACCTTACAGCAGACGCGTTGAAAGAAGATCAGGAACTTGCAGCGGTAGCACCCTATGTTGCAGACTCCGGTGAAGGTAGATGGACTGTAATGGAATCAGTTGAACAGGGCGTCGCGGTTCCAGTTTTGACGCTTGCATTGCAAATGCGCTTCGCAAGCCAAGATGCTACTGGTTATAGTTATAAATTACTATCCATGATGCGCAATGGTTTCGGTGGCCATTTCGTAAAATCAGTGACTGATAAATAATATCTTTTATATCTTTTCAGAAAGTTTAAGTAATGACCAAAACAATTGACCCATGCACACTTGTGTTGTTTGGAGCTAGCGGTAATCTTTCTCGCGTCAAATTGATGCCAGGCCTATTTCGGCTGGATGCCGCTGGCCGGTTACCTGAAAAAATGGCGATTCTCTCTGTTGGACGAAGTGAGGTCTCCAATGAAGACTGGCAAAAAGATATCAAAAGCATGCTCGATGCTAAATTTAAAAAGGGTTATGACCAGAATGTCTTTAATCGATTCATAGCAAGAAATCACTACCATGCGAATCCACCAAGTGATCCAAATGCATTTAATAGACTAAAAGCAACACTTGGTAATGAAAATACGTTCCCTCAGAACCTTGCATATTTCCTATCAGTCAGACCAGTTGATTTCGCTCCAGTTGTATCTCAATTAGCTTCTGTAGGCCTGCTAAATGAAGAAAAATACTGGCGTAGGGTAGTAATTGAAAAGCCTTTTGGAACGGACTTACCATCTGCTCAAGAACTACAAGCATCCATCACCAAGCACCTTAAAGAAAGTCAGATATATCGTATTGATCATTATCTAGGCAAATCTGCATTGCAAAATATCATGTTGCAACGTTTTGCCAATACCATTTTAGAACCCATCTGGAATAAAGACTACATCGATCATGTGCAAATCACCAATACAGAATTACTTGGTGTAGGGGAAAGAACGCAGTTTTATGACAGTACCGGTGCATTGCGTGACATGATTCAAAGTCATATTCTTCAAACTCTAGCCCTAACGGCAATGGAGCAACCTAAAGACCTTTCCCCCGATGCAATTCGAGCGGAAAAAATTAAGGTTCTAGAGGCGATCCGACCTATACCTGTTAACGAAATTGAAAAGCATGCATTTCGTGCTCAATATGCCGCTGGTACGATTAACGGCGAAAAAGTTCCTGGGTATCTTGAAGAACTTGGCAACCCCGACAGTGTTGTTGAAACTTATGCTGCACTTAAACTGTTTATCGATAACTCCCGTTGGGAAGGCGTACCGTTTTATATTAGAACCGCAAAAAGACTTCATGAAGCTGACACCCGTATCTCCGTACGTTTTAAAAAATCACCCTTACAACTTGGTAAGGACGGAACAGAGCAAAACTGGCTAATGTTAGGGATACAGCCCAGAGAATGCATTAAGATGGAAATTCAATCGAAGATCCCGGGTTTAGACATCGCGACGCGAACCATCCAGATGGATGCAGCAAACCGGCATGAAGAAGATGAAACCATTGATGCCTATGAAGCGTTGCTTCTTAATCTCATGGAAGGCGATAATTCGCTTTATCTTCATATTAATGAGGTTGAAGCGCAATGGAGACTCGTCGATCCCGTCGTTAAGACATGGGCTGAGGACAGGAAACCAATTCACCAATATCCTTCAGGAAGTTGCGATCCTAAAGAATCAAAAATAATTTTTGAGAAGGATGACCAGTTTTGGCGTTCAAGTATTGAGCTAGGCGGGGACAAATCGCAATAATTTGAAAATTTAAATCACATAATATGCCTGCGCAACTTATAATGCGTGGGCATTTTGTTTTTAATTATACGGTATCTAATATGAGCATTAAATCAGACAAGTGGATTCGCCGAATGGCAGAACAATATGGGATGATCGAACCTTTCGAACCCACGCTAATTCGAGAAGCTAATGGCAATAAAATTGTATCTTATGGAACATCAAGTTATGGCTACGATATTCGTTGTGCAAACGAATTTAAGGTTTTCACAAACATTAATAGCACGATAGTTGACCCGAAGAATTTCGATCCTAATTCTTTCGTTGAGTTTAATGCGGAATATTGCATTATTCCTCCCAATTCGTTTGCATTAGCCCGTACCGTAGAATATTTCAGAATTCCAAGATCTGTTCTAACTGTTTGTCTTGGAAAATCCACTTATGCTCGTTGCGGAATTATTGTTAACGTTACTCCCTTTGAACCTGAATGGGAAGGATACGTCACACTGGAATTTAGCAATACGACCCCCCTACCTGCCAAGATTTATGCCGGCGAAGGTTGCGCCCAGGTACTTTTCTTCGAATCAGATGAAATATGTGAAACTAGCTATAAAGATCGAGGCGGTAAATATCAAGGTCAAGTTGGTGTTACTTTACCAAAGATTTAATTAAGGAACCATCATGAAATTTCGCTTCCCGGTTGTTATTATTGACGAAGACTTTAGATCAGAAAACTCCTCTGGACTGGGAATCAGAGTTCTAGCCAAAGCAATCGAAGATGAAGGATTTGAAGTCCTTGGAGTCACAAGCTACGGGGACCTTACATCGTTTGCCCAACAACAGAGCCGTGCATCAGCATTTATACTTTCAATTGATGATGAGGAGTTTATTGAGGAAAAGCCCGAGGCTTTAGATAACCTGCGTAAATTTGTTGATGAAATTCGATACAGAAATGAAGAAATCCCCATTTTCCTTCATGGTGAAACACGAACAAGCAGACATATTCCAAATGAAATCCTTCGTGAATTAAATGGATTCATTCACATGTTTGAGGACACACCGGAGTTTGTCGCCCGTTACATCATTCGTGAAGCAAAAACTTATTTGGACAGCTTACCTCCTCCATTTTTTAAGGCACTCACTGACTATGCTGCTGATGGTTCCTACTCATGGCATTGTCCTGGCCACTCTGGTGGGGTTGCATTCTTGAAATCGCCAGTCGGTCAGATGTTTCATCAGTTTTTTGGTGAGAACATGCTTCGTGCCGACGTATGCAATGCTGTTGATGAACTAGGTCAATTATTAGACCATACCGGACCCGTTGCTGCGTCCGAGCGGAATGCGGCCCGAATCTATAACTGTGATCACCTTTATTTTGTCACCAATGGCACTTCAACCAGTAACAAGATAGTTTGGAATTCTACGGTAGCACCTGGTGACGTTGTCGTTGTAGACAGAAACTGTCACAAATCCGTGCTTCACTCGATCATTATGACTGGAGCAATTCCTGTATTCTTAATGCCCACTCGCAACCACTTCGGTATTATCGGTCCCATACCAAAAGCAGAATTTGAATGGGAGAACATCCAGAAAAAAATAGATGCCAACCCCTTCGCGACCGATAAAAAAGCGAAACCACGCGTACTGACTATCACTCAATCGACCTACGATGGTGTTCTGTACAATGTAGAAGAGATAAAAGAAATGTTGGACGGAAAGATTGATACGCTCCATTTTGATGAAGCCTGGCTGCCTCACGCAACATTTCATGATTTCTATGGTGATTATCATGCTATTGGTGCAGACAGACCAAGATGCAAAGAGTCCATGGTTTTCTCAACTCAATCTACTCATAAGCTTTTAGCAGGATTGAGTCAGGCTTCTCAAATTTTGGTTCAGGAAGCACTTGAGAATCAGCTTGACCGCGACGTTTTTAATGAAGCTTATTTGATGCACACATCAACAAGTCCTCAATATTCCATTATTGCTAGCTGCGATGTCGCTGCAGCCATGATGGAGGCACCCGGTGGAACTGCCCTCGTTGAAGAATCGATTATGGAAGCATTGGATTTTCGCCGTGCAATGCGAAAAGTAGATGAGGAATGGGGTTCAGACTGGTGGTTTAAGGTTTGGGGTCCTGACGACTTATCAGAAGAAGGTATAGAAGAACGTGAAGCATGGATGCTCAAAGCAGGTGAACGCTGGCATGGATTTGGTAATTTAGCAGAAGGCTTTAATATGCTAGATCCAATTAAGGCAACGATAATTACACCCGGATTGGATGTGGATGGTGCTTTCTCAGATGAATTCGGTATCCCGGCTGCAATTGTAACTAAATATCTAGCTGAGCATGGTGTGATCGTAGAAAAAACTGGCCTGTATTCATTTTTCATTATGTTTACAATTGGAATCACTAAAGGTCGATGGAATACCATGGTTGCGGCATTGCAACAATTCAAAGATGACTACGATAAAAATCAACCACTCTGGAAAGTTTTACCGGAGTTTGTTCAGAAGAACACTCGCTATGAGCGAATTGGACTTCGAGAATTATGTACCCAAATTCATGAAGTTTATAAGGCAAATGATGTGGCTCGATTGACTACTGAAATGTACCTCTCTGACATGGTACCAGCTATGAAACCAACCGAAGCTTTCTCGAAGATGGCTCATCGCAAAATTGACAGAGTACAGATTGATGATCTTGAGGATAGAATTACTGCCGTGCTGTTAACGCCCTACCCTCCAGGGATCCCTTTATTGATTCCCGGAGAACGCTTTAACAAAATCATTGTACGTTATCTAAAATTTGCGCGTGATTTTAACGAATTATTTCCTGGATTTGAAACTGACGTTCATGGTCTAGTCAAACGTGTTGTTGAGGGAAAATCAGTCTATTATGTAGATTGTGTTGAAAACTAATCCTTTTCTCGCACATGACTGTTTGACAGGATTCAACATTTACGCTGATAGATAAAATATTTAAATTTTAAGCCATTTTCAGAGACATGCTTCTTTTCTTCAATTATTTCCCAGTCATTCAAATCAATGGCTGGGAAAAAGGCATCGCCTTCAAAAGCTTGTTCAATTTCAGTTAGATAAATCTTATTGGCATATTTGAAGGCACTTTTATACAACTCCTCGCCACCAATCAGAAATGGTTCATTATCCAATTTGCAAGAATCGAGCGCCTGTTCAATGGAATGGACAGTCTGAGCACCTTCCACACTAAATTCAATGTTTCGGGTTACTATGATTGTTGATCGGCCTGGCAATAGACGGTTCAAAGATTGATATGTCTTACGGCCCATAATGATATGGTGGCCCATTGTAAGATTTCTGAAGTGTTTTAGGTCTTCAGGCAGATGCCAAGGTAAGGTATTATTGATACCAATCACTCTGTTTTTGGCATGTGCAACAATGATAGATAAATTATTCATAAGCCTATTATACTTAAATGGAAGTATTCGATGTACTGAGTCTGAGAAGCTTCACTAACTAAATGTATCCTAAATCATTTCTTAAACTGCTTCTGATTGGCTTTGCTTTGGCAATGCTTCCACTTCTATTTGCTTTTGGAAATGCTGCTTTATACGTTGACAAGTTAGCAGAGCAAAGCCGAAATACAGTGGCACAAGCAGTTCAGGCAACCAGATCAAGTCGTGTTTTAGTTGAACAATTAAATGTAATGGAAAGAAGTGCCAGGCAATACTTCGTATTACACGACTCGGTTTTTCTGGATAGTTATGAAATTGCTCATAATAAATTCAGTCGGGCGATTCAGGACCTTGGTAATTTACCATTAAGCAACGATCAAAGAAGTTCGCTTGAAAGTATCAATAACGATGAAATCTCCATCTACCATGACATCAAATCACTGAGTATTGAAAGTATTCTCCCAGACACAATAATTAATCGATTTATTAAAATGTCCAAAGAATCGCAGAAAATTCTTAGCGAAAATAATTTGCTCATTGACCGCGAGTCCGCATCGCTGGCTCAAACTGCCGAAAGAACCCAACACATGTTATTCTGGCAGACTCTGACTCTGCTGCCAGTAGGGCTACTGGTCGCAGGAGTAATCACATATCTAGTTGCCCAACCTATTCGAAGAATGGATGCCGCGATCAAGCATCTGGGAGAGGGGCACTATGAAGACCCTATAAACATCGATGGGCCAAGTGATTTAAGAATCCTAGGTGAACGACTCGATTGGTTAAGGTCTCAACTTCAGGCGGTAGAACATGAGAAACAACGATTCCTGAGACATGTTTCTCATGAATTAAAAACACCTTTGACCACGATTCGGGAAGCAAGCGAACTTCTTAGCGATGAGGTCGCTGGATCGCTATCCGCTCAACAACGCGAAATTACCCTCATATTACGTGAAAGCAGTATTCGGCTTCAAAAAATGATCGAGAATCTCCTCCATTTTACAGCCGTCCAATTTAAACAACCCGAGCTAATCTATTCAAATGTGTCGCTTACAGACCTATTACAAAGCGTTGTAAACAGCTATGCCCTATCCATTGATAATAAAAATATACAGATTCAAACAGATTTTCATAATATTGAAATTGAATGCGATAAAGATAAGATATATACAGTGCTTGATAACCTAGTATCCAATGCCGTTAAATACACTTCACAAAAAGGTATTATAAGGTTGCTGATTTATCCGATGAGCGAAAGAGCCGTAATAGAAGTTCACGATAATGGACCTGGAGTAATGATGTCTGATAAGGCCCGTTTGTTTGACCCATTTTACAAGGGCAATGGTGTATACGAGAGCTTGGTCAGTGGCAGTGGACTTGGGCTTTCAATAGCCAAAGAATATGTGGATGCTCACGGTGGAGACATTGTTCTGATTCCAGCGGAGCTCGGAGCCCGTTTTCGAGTAAGATTGCCTTATGTGCATCAAAATGAGATGATAAATCTATGACCCGACTCAAACTCAATTGGACACCCCTATTTCTTGCCTCATTCGTTATTCTTGCACTAACTTCTTGTGCAATGAACACTCCTCAAAAAAATGTTGATGTGCATCCAGTTGAAATAGTTCAGCAAAAACCTTTATCCATTCTAGAGTTCTCAAATGACATTACGAATGAATCCGTTGATCAACAAAAAAAGGAACTGAACGATCTGACCCAGTCTCTATCAAGGAACACCCAGGCTATCGACATTCGTATGAAAATCGCTCTATTGTATGGATTGCCTGAAAGTAGGGTGCGCGATCCTATAAAAGCACAAGTCCTTTTGGAAGATTTACTTAAAGAAAAATCAATTGATAATGAATACAGGATGTTAGCAACAATCGTCAGGGATTATATATCGGACACAAATCGATATCTCCAAAAATCGCGCGATGAGCAAAAACGAGCTGACGGTTATAGTTCGAAATTGGAAACGCTTCAAGTCAAGGTCAATGAGGCTCAGCAAAGGGCAAATGCCCTGCAGCAAAAATTGGATGACCTGAAAGAAATTGAGAAAAACATGGTAGATCGTGGAATTCATAAATGACTGATAATGCGATTCGCCAAACTTCAACATCAAGGATTTTAATTGTTGACGATGATCCAGACATACTTAAATTACTTGGGATACGCCTAAGCTCAGCAGGTTATCTCATTAGCAGTGCAGGATGCGGGGAAGAAGCCCTGGCTCAACTGTCCATTAACCGCCCATCATTGGTAATTTGTGACTTGAGAATGCCAAAGATGGATGGCATGCAATTATTTGATGCTATCCATAAAAATGACCCAGCCCTGCCAGTCATCATGCTTACCGCTCATGGGTCCATTCCAGAGGCCGTCGAAGCCACTCAGCGAGGTGTTTTCGGTTTCTTAACAAAACCCTTTGACAGCAAATCCCTACTTCAACAGGTCGAAGCAGCGATTAGGCTTGGTGCAGGGAATCCATTAAATAAAATAGATAACTCGTTAGAGAACGAATCTTGGCGTGAAGACATTATTACTCGCAGTCCACAAATGGAAAATTTGCTAGGCCAAGCAAAATTAATGGCTATTTCAGATGCCAGTGTATTCATTCAAGGTGAAAGTGGATCGGGTAAGGAATTGTTAGCAAAGGCAATTCATAAAGCAAGCCCAAGACAAAACAAACCCTTTATTGCTATAAATTGCGGCGCCATTCCAGAAGCGCTTCTAGAATCCGAACTATTTGGTCACAGCAAAGGGTCGTTTACAGGTGCCATAAGAGACCATAAGGGATTGTTTCAGAGTGCTCAAGGAGGGACAATTTTTCTTGATGAAATCGGAGATATGCCTTTAGCCCTTCAGGTTAAATTGTTAAGAGCACTTCAAGAGCGAGAAATCAGACCAGTTGGGAGTAATTCCAGTATTCCAATTGATGTAAGAGTCATATCAGCGACCCACCGTAATCTGGCTTCTGAGATGAAATCTGGCCGTTTTAGAGAAGACTTGTATTACAGAATAAATGTAGTTGGTCTCGAAATACCTTCCTTAGCGAATCGACGAGAAGACATCCAGTTGCTGGCAAACAGTTTTTTACTTGGTCTTAGCAAAAAGTACAATAAAAGGATTAATGGATTTGCCCCTGATGCGCTTGAATTGCTGATATCAGCACCTTGGCCTGGCAATGTCAGGCAGTTACAAAACATCGTTGAACAGACTATAGTGCTCTCAACTACCAGTCTTGTACCGGCTTATCTTGTCCAAAAAGCCTTACAAGATGATATTGGAGGAATCATTCCTTTTGAAACTGCCAGAAAAGACTTTGAACGTGATTACCTGATAAAACTATTAAAAGCGACCAACGGAAGCGTGACTCAGGCATCAAGACTGGCACAGAGAAATCGTACCGAGTTTTACAAACTCCTTCAACGTCACCAATTGACACCCGCGTTATTCAAAGACGACAACCCTGCCACCTGACGTCTTCATTTGGAGACATACATTATCCTTATTTTTCATATAGTTATCTCGAACGACTAGAATTGCGTCTCTATTTGGAGACACTTGTGGAACCCCACCTCTTAACTAAATCTCCATATCTATATGATTTTTATAGATTTTTTATAGTGGCACACCTCTTGCTGTAATAGTAGTGAGTATTAATCAGGTGAGGTCAAAATGAAAAAGAATTTTTTTAGAGAAGAAACTTTTTTACAAAAACACGGAATGGTCACATTCTTTGCAGTAACGGTTATCTGTCTAAGTATTCACGCGGTCGCGTTTGGTGAGCAAGATACCATTGAAAACTCTCCCCTGGAAATACAATTCAATAAACTCGATTCCAATCAAGACAAAAAGATTTCAAGATCGGAGTCCGAGGTTGATGCTCAACTAAACAAGAACTTTACCCTTGCTGATACGGATAATAACGGTTTTCTAACTTATGATGAATACTATAAGTTTAAAAATAAAGATGATCAAAATAACTTATTAGGTGTCTTAAATGACAGCCTGTTAACAGCGAAAGTAAAAACAGAGTTAATCAGGGAAATTGGTATTGAAGCCTTGGAAATTAGTGTTGAGACTCATCGAGGCCTTGTCATACTTAGTGGTTTTGTAGAATCGGAAGATCAATCACGACTTGCACTCGAGATCACCTCAACGTTCTCTGATGTTCAATCCATCAAAAACGCATTGGTTGTAAAAGGATAACAGATGGCACCTCAACTCAATCCCCATTCAAGTTCCGCTCAAACTAGAAAAACGCACCCTATGGTTTTAATCGCTGCTACCGGTTTAACTATTTTCAGCATTATAGGAAGCGCGGCGATAACTGGTTTAATTCCTACCACTAACTCGGAACACTATGATCAACAAAATGTGATGCAAAACATTCCAGATCAATCAACAGGCAACTTCATCGACAAGCCGACTTTGCGAGGTGAAGAAGATTCAGCGACGTTTGGAAATGAAGATCCAATCAAAAAAAACAACCACGGTGCCTGTAATAACTGTGGTCAGATTATTTCCATCAAAAAAGTAACACTTGACGCAGAACCGGCAAGTTTAGACAGTTTTCATAATAAAAATAGAAACTTCCTGATGGCTGCCTTTGGGATAAATGGAAGTGATGGTAAAGACATGAGTGCTACAACAGCTTACGTCATTAATGTTCTTATGAAAAATGGGAATTACAGAACGATCACGCAATACTATCCGCCAACTCATCAAGTTGGCGAACAAGTAAAACTAAAAAGTGGCCAACTGATTCAGGCCTGATTTAACATCAAGCCAAGGTAAAGCCCTATCTCCTTTTAGCGCGCTATTCTTTCCCCGAGGTAGCGCGTTCTTTTATTGAAAGTCATACAGCCACTGAAGCTTTAATGGGGGGGTAAGGATCATAGTTCTCCAAAATGAAATCCTCGAATTTAAAATCGAATATATTCTTTACATCAGGATTTAAAATCATTTTAGGCAAAGGTCTCGGGGAGCGGCTGAGCTGCTCTTTTACTTGTTCAATGTGATTAGAATATATGTGCGCATCCCCCAAAGTATGAACAAAATCCCCAACCTCGAGGTCACACACCTGAGCCATCATCATGGTCAACAGTGAATAAGATGCAATATTAAAAGGGACGCCTAGAAATATGTCCGCACTTCTTTGGTATAACTGACAACTCAATTTTCCATTAGCCACGTAGAACTGAAAAAAAGCATGGCATGGTGGCAGTTTCATTTGCTCGATATCTGCAACATTCCATGCAGAAACAATAATGCGACGAGAATCAGGATTGTTCTTTAGCGTTTCAACCACTCCAGCAATCTGATCAATATGCGTTCCATCAGGTTTTGGCCAATTCCGCCATTGATATCCATAAACCGGACCCAAATTGCCATCCTGATCTGCCCACTCATCCCAGATGCTAACTCCATTGTCCTTAAGGTATTTTATATTGGTACTCCCCTTTAAGAACCATAAAAGTTCGTGGATTATCGATTTAAGATGAACTTTCTTTGTTGTAAGCAAAGGGAACCCATGAGATAGATTAAATCGCATCTGGTATCCAAAAACCGATTTTGTACCTGTCCCAGTTCTATCTTCCTTTATATCCCCATTTTCTAGAACATGAGACATTAAGTCATGATATTGCTTCATGAAACATTCTCTTCGATGAATTTTTTTATAATATTAACGTCAGCATCAAAAACATTATACCGTTGAGGGAGTTTCTCGATGCCCATAAGGCTTGCAGGTCTTTCTGGCGGATATCCCAACGACTCGATGATTGCATCTTCGAACTTTGCGGGAAGTGCTGTTTCAAGAACCACCATTGGAACTCCCGGATCTAAATTCTCAAGCGCGACCTTAAATCCATCTGCAGTATGCGTATCAATCACTACATCATATTTTAATTGAACATCACGAATAGTTTGCATTCTATTTACGTGATTACTGCTACCTGAAACGAATCCAAATTTTTTAACATCATCAAAGTAACCTTCACTTTTCAAATCAAAACTGCCGCCGCTATCCACTTTTTTCCACAACTCACGAACTTTTTCGGCATCCCTTCCAACCAGGTCAAATACAAATCGTTCAAAATTTGAGGCTTTGCTTATATCCATAGAAGGACTGGATGTATGATGCGTATTGATCGATCCGCGAGGACGGTACACACCCGTTTTAAAAAATTCGTCTAGCACATCATTTTCATTGGTGGCCACTACTAGCTTATGGATTGGCAAACCCATCATTTTAGCGATATGCCCGGCGCATACGTTTCCGAAATTACCGGAGGGAACGGTAAAACTTACTTTTTCGTTATTTTTAGAAGTGACAGCAAAATACCCTTTAAAATAATATACGATTTGTGCAGCTATCCTTGCCCAGTTTATTGAGTTCACAGCCCCAATTTTATAATGTGACTTGAATTGATGATCGTTGGAAACGGCTTTAACGATATCCTGAGCATCATCAAATACACCTTTTACCGCGATATTAAAAATATTATCGTCCTGTAAACTAAACATTTGTGCTGTTTGGAATCGGCTCATTTTTTCAAATGGTGAGAGCATGAATACCCTGATTCCCTTTTTACCGCGCATTGCATACTCAGCGGCAGAACCCGTGTCTCCAGATGTCGCGCCAAGTATATTAGTCGTCTGCCCCTTTTCATCAAGAACATACTCAAATAAATTACCAAGCAACTGCATTGCAATATCTTTAAAGGCGAGCGTAGGGCCATTTGAGAGCGAGAGAAGATAAAGATTGTCTTCTAATTTTAGAATTGGGGTAATATCGCCGGCGTCCTGTCCTGACCGGACAAAACCATAAACTTCAGGTCGATAAGTTTTATCAATTAATCGTTCCAGATCCTTACTCGGGATATCATCAACAAGCCGACTTAGGATATAAAATGCCAGCTTGGGATAGCTCATACCGCGCATCAGATTAAGATCATTATCTGAGAATTTGGGGTAAATTTCAGGAATATACAAGCCCCCGTCTGGAGCTAACCCACCCAAAAGTATTTCACTAAAATCAAGTTTAGGCGATTGCCCACGTGTACTTATATATTTCATAGTTATTCAGTTCTTCTATTTACTAAGTTCTTCCATACGAATCTTGGTTACTCGACCATCAATTGCAGACAAGGATTCAATTTCTGCAATTGCAGCATTCATATTTCCTTCTTGAGTGATGTGGGTAAGGAAAACAATATCAGCCTCATCTTCGTTTTCCTGAGGCTCTCTTTGAATCATGGCATCGATAGATATTTGCCTTAACGCAAATATCTTTGTGATTTCGGCTAAGACACCTGGTTTATCAAGCACACGCATACGAAGATAATATGCACTCTGAATTTCCTCTATTGGAAGTATGGGTAAATTAGAAATTTGATTATTTTGAAAAGCCAAATAAGGAACACGCTGCTCAAAGGAAGCAAATTGCATTCTTGCCACATCAACCAGATCTGCAATTACTGCACTTGCAGTAGGCTCTGCTCCGGCTCCAGCGCCGTAGTATAACGTTGGGCCCACTGCATCACCCTTTACAACGACAGCATTCATCGCTCCGTTTACGTTTGCCACCAGCCTTTTTTGAGGAATAAGCGTGGGGTGAACCCTTAACTCAACCCCATCATTGGTTCGCTTTGCAATTCCTAAAAGCTTAACTCTGTATCCCAATTCCACTGCATACATAATGTCTTTACTTGCCAGTTTTGTAATGCCTTCTGTATAAACCTTATCAAACTGCATAGGAATTCCGAATGCTATTGCAGACATAATCATGAGCTTATGTGCAGCGTCAATGCCCTCTACGTCAAAAGTCGGGTCTGACTCTGCATAACCAAGACGCTGCGCTTCTTTAAGGACCTCGTTGAAGGTCAGGCTCTTTTCAAGCATCTCACTTAGAATAAAGTTCGTCGTACCATTGATAATTCCGGCAATCCATTCGATCCTATTCGCCACCAACCCTTCACGAAGAGCCTTAATAATTGGTATCCCACCTGCGACGGCTGCCTCAAAAGCAACGATGACACCCTTTGATTCTGCCATTGCAAATATCTCATTACCATGAAGTGCTATTAATGCCTTATTGGCTGTAACGACATGTTTACCATTCTCTATCGCTTTGATAACCAGTTCCCTTGCAAGTGAAGTACCTCCAATAAGTTCGACGATAACATCGATGTTAGGGTCTTTTACCAATGAAAACGGATCATCAGTCACCTCCACTTTTCCTTGCGTAACTTCATTTGCTCTTACCAGATCACGGTCAGCAACTCTTACTATTTCAATTTCACGGCCAGTACGTCGAAATATTTCTTGTTTGTTGCGAAGAAGAACGGAGAACGTTCCTCCTCCGACTGTACCTATACCTAACAATCCTACTTTCAAAGGTTTCATTCTTGATTAAACTTTCATTCTGAATTTATTCCCAACCTATTGGGATTGATAATTTTGTCACCCGGCAATCAATGCCTAAACCACAGTTGTAAGTTTAGACAACGATATGAATTCTATTGGATTCTAAATTCTTGCTCCATGGCGCTTACGATATTGTTCTAAAAAGCGCGAGATCCTTTTCATTGCTTCATTAAGATCATCGACATTAGGAAGAAATACCACCCTGAAATGATCTGGTTTCTTCCAATTGAACCCACTTCCTTGTACCAACAATACTTTCTCTTCCAGCAACAAATCCAATATAAACTGCTGATCATCATCAATTGGATAAATTTTAGGATCCAATTTTGGAAATAAATACATTGCAGCCGCGGGTTTATAACAACTGACCCCAGGGATAGACATCAACATGTCGTAAGCCAGATCGCGTTGTTTACACAGTCGACCGGAAGGAGCTACAAGATCATTTATGCTTTGATATCCTCCCAATGCAGTTTGAATTGCCAATTGTCCTGGCACATTCGCACATAACCGCATTGACGCTAGCATATTTAAACCTTCTATATAGTCCCTTGCATGCCGTTTCTCTCCTGAAACGACAAGCCAACCAGACCGATACCCGCATGTGCGATAATTCTTTGATAATCCGTTGAATGTAACAAATAAAACATCATCTGCAAGTGAGGCAATCGAAGTATGGACATTGCCGTCATAGAGGACTTTGTCATATATCTCATCAGCGAATATAACCAGGTGATGATGACGTGCAATTTCAATGATACCCTGCAAAATCTCATTCGGATAAAGTGCGCCTGTTGGATTATTGGGATTGATAATAACTATCCCGCGAGTATTTGCATTTATTTTTGATTCGATGTCTTTCAAATCAGGCAGCCATCCCGATTCCTCATCACACATATAATGTCTTGCCGATCCTCCAGCCAGAGTGACGGCAGCTGTCCATAATGGGTAATCTGGCATAGGAACCAGAACCTGGTCTCCATTATTAAGCAGCCCTTGCATAGCCATTACGATCAGCTCTGAAACACCATTGCCGATAATAATGTCATCGATAGTCACACCAGCTATTTTTTTCTGCTGGGTGTAATGCATGATCGCTTTACGAGCAGCAAACAAGCCTTTAGAGTCGGTATAACCAGATGCCTGATCCATATTGTGAATAACATCCTGAAGTATTTCTTCAGGTGCCTCGAAACCAAATGGTGCAGGGTTTCCAATGTTCAACTTGATAATTCGATGACCATCTTCTTCCATTTGCCGAGCACGCTGCAGGACAGGTCCGCGGATGTCGTAACAGACATTATTAAGCTTAGAAGATTTTAGTAAAGGCTCCACAGAAAAACCTATGCGCAAAAATGTGATATCTTACCCTGTTGAAGCCTATTGAAGCAATGTAACTGATGGAAGGCAAGCTCTAAAATGAAATTTCATTTAACCCAGTCTAACGGCAAACAACTAATTACAGGCTATTCAGAAGAATGGGTAGCAATAAACAACAAAAAGTATTTTGATAATCTAATTGTCACACCAGATGAGGTATTAGAAAATTGGGAAGTGAAGGATTTTGATTCGTTACAAATTCAAAGCTTTCAATCTCTTCAAATCATTAAACCGGAACTGGTTCTTCTGGGAACCGGCAGCATTCATCGTTTCATTCATCCCCGGATCATTTCAGCTCTTACCGCGTCAAACATTCCTGTGGAATGCATGAAAACCAATGCGGCATGTCGAACCTACAATATCCTAATGGCCGAAGGCAGGCTTGTAGCAGCCGCACTGATATTAAAAGATTAACCTGATGCGGCTTATGGTCGGGCAGGTCTCGAGATGAAACAAACGATCAATTATGTAAGCCTTGCGTCGAGAATACCAAGGACGCGTTTGTTCCTCCGAAACCAAAACTGTTTGAAAGGGCCGTTTGCACTTTAATATCATGCAATGGTGTTTGCACAATATTGAGTCCCTCAGCAGCAGGATCCAAGTTTTCAATATTCGCTGAAGCCGCTATGAAATTATTCTCCATCATAAGCAAGGTATAGATTGCCTCATTAACGCCTGCCGCTCCCAATGCATGACCAGAAAGCGACTTTGTTGAAGCAATTGCTGTTTTACTATTTCCAAAAACTGTCCGTATTGCTTCCAATTCCCTGGTGTCCCCAACGGGCGTACTGGTTCCATGAGTATTGATATAGTCAACTGGAGCATGGACGCCATTCAATGCCATCTGCATGCATCTCACTGCGCCTTCTCCTGACGGCGCCACCATATCATAGCCATCTGAGGTTGCACCATACCCGACTATCTCAGCATAGATCTTTGCATTCCGTGCAAGCGCATGTTCATATTCTTCAAGAACCAATATTCCACCTCCGCCTGAAATCACGAAACCATCACGATTTAAATCGTAGGTTCGAGAGGCTTTTTCTGGCGTCTCATTGTATTTGCTTGATAAAGCACCCATGGCATCAAAAAGGAAAGACATGGTCCAATGTTCTTCCTCTCCGCCACCAGCAAATACAATATCCTGTTTGCCCAATTGAATCTGCTCCACACCAGCCCCAATACAATGCGCACTGGTTGAGCAAGCAGAACTGATTCCATAATTGACGCCCTTGATTTTCGCACCCGTTGCGAGACAAGCAGCTATCCCGCTGGACATTGTTTTCGTGACCATATAAGGTCCGACTCGCCTTATGCCTTTTTCTGCTAATGTGTTGGTTGCCTCAAGCATGCTTTCAGTCGATGTGCCTCCTGCCCCAACGATAAGCCCGGTTCGAATATTGGATACCAGACTTTCAGGCAATCCTGCATCACCGATCGCTTCTTGCATGGCTAGCCAAGTATAGGCATGGCCCTTTGCCATAAAACGCAGCAACTTTCTGTCAATCAGATCCTCAATCTGAAGATCCTTAATTGACCCGGCAACTTGAGAACGCAAGCCTCTTTCAGCATACTCAGGCTGATAGGTTATGCCTGACTTTCCTTGCCTAAGGCTTGTCAATACCTCATTCTTATTGTTTCCAAGACTCGACACGACACCCATGCCAGTTACGACTACTCGACGCATTGCGTCATCCCCCAATTAAGTTTTCTAGAAATTATCAGTCTGGGTAAATAACCCTACACGTAGATCTTTAGCCTCGTAAATAATCCGGCCATCCAATTCCATTCGTGCATCCGCTATGCCCATCACCAATTTACGCATAATGACACGTTTCAAATCAATATAATAGCGTACCAGATGACCACTTGGCAGCACCTGTCCGGTAAATTTTACTTCACCAGCCCCCAAGGCTCGTCCTCTTCCTGGCCCACCTTTCCAACCTAAATAAAACCCAACGAGTTGCCACATGGCATCCAAACCCAAACAACCCGGCATAACCGGATCACCAGTAAAGTGACAATCAAAAAACCACATATCAGGCTTTATATCAAGCTCTGCTATTATTTGGCCATTGTTATATTGCCCGCCGTCTTCGGTAATTGAAACAATCCTGTCGAACATGAGCATCGGCGGCAATGGCAATTGAGCATTGCCTTCCCCAAACATCTCTCCCCTTCCGCACATCAGAAGCTCGTCATAAGTGTATTGATTTTGTTTTTGCATAATTTTTTATTTTTTAATTTTCAACGAAGTGTATATTTTCGCTTTAAATCAGAATTAACGAAAGTGTTTTAGAAATTATCTATTTCTCGCAAAAGTATACAGATCTGTTTACACCCCTAGATAAAACAGCTATGATTTAGTCAGAAACGATTTTGTTACAAATTTTTACAAATCTAACTTAATACTACCTTCAGGAAACCGATCCATGAGTGACCAGCAACTTGCAGAATGGCAAAGCCACGCACTGAAATTAGAGTCCGAAATCAATAAAGTGGTCGTCGGCCAGCAATCGCCAATTCGATTAATTACAACTGCAATCTTTTCCCGAGGTCATGTCCTTCTTGAGGGAGACGTGGGCGTAGGGAAGACGACGCTATTAAGAGCCTTTACAAGAGGAATTGGAGGGGGATACCAACGTATTGAAGGTACGATTGATTTAATGCCTAATGACCTGGTTTATCATACCTATCTAGGTGAAGATGGTCGTCCGCACGTGAGTCCGGGGCCTCTGCTTTCAGAAGGTGAAAATCTTTCCGTTTTCTTCTTTAATGAAATTAACCGAGCAAGACCCCAAGTGCATTCTTTGCTATTACGTGTTATGGCTGAACGCACTTTGTCAGCATTCAACAAAGAACACGAATTTCCACACATGCTGGTTTTCGCCGATCGAAATCAAGTCGAAAAAGAAGAAACCTTCGAAATCCCATCGGCTGCCAGAGATCGTTTCATGATGGAAATTCCGATTCTGGTTCCAAAAGACAATGACATCATGGAATCACTTATTTTTGACACCCGGTTCCACAACGTCGATAAACTGGTAGAACAGGTATCGCCAAACGTTCTTCAATTCGATGCCCTAAATAGCATAGCCAGCCTCATCCAGGAAAAAATTCAAGCAAGCCCGACCCTGAGGAAATACGCGTTGAATTTATGGCTAGCCACTAAAAATCCAGAGTCCTTCGGAATCCACATTGACGGAGTCGATATCAACCGATTGGTTGTTGCCGGCGCAAGTCCGCGTGGCATGGCCATGATGATGCGCGCTGCTCGTGTTAACGCATGGATCAATGGACGAAGTGCGGTTTGCCCTGAGGACGTGCATGCCGTATTCCATGAAACGATTGCTCATAGACTCGTTTTTAGTCCGGTATACGAAATGAGGCGGACAGAAATCTCGCGTCAACTTCTAAGTAAGATAATTAACACAGTAGCCACGCCCTAAAAACGCATATCCGACATGCTAGAAAACATTCAACAATTTAGTTATCACATAGGATGGAGAACGCGAGGTAGATTGGCGGGAAGTCATGTCAGCACTCAACGCGGAATGGGCATGGAATTCCGTGGACATGCCACTTTACTTTCCTATCCTGATCCTCGAAGAATAGATATCCGCCAGACAATACGTGATCCTAATGAACAGATCCATGTGCGAATATTTAATCAAAAAAGCGCTACGCCAGTATTCGCAATTGCAGACCTTTCAGGATCCATGAACTTTGGATCAAGGCATCGAAAGATAGCCCTTGCCTGTCAAATTGCAGAATCGATTGCAGTATCTGCAACCAGGAATAGTGACCCTTTCAGTTTTATTGGTTTTGATGATGAGGTGCTTGAGAACTGGCGAACAACATTAAGTGTTAGATCACACCATGCCTTGGAATTAATTGAACGACTCAAGCATCATCATTCAGATTCCAAAGGCAGCAAGGGAATCCTCGATCTATATCGGTTTTTACCTCGTGAAAGATCCCTTATTTTCTTAATTTCTGACTTTCATATGCCCCTTGAGCTCATTGAGCAGGCGTTACCACTCATATTGCGTCACCACATCGTACCAGTAGTTCTGTGGGATAGTGCAGAATATAAAAATCTTCCTGATTTTGGGATTTCCAGTGTTGTTGACCCCGAATCCGGTGAGAAGCGCACCCTCTTTTTACGTAAAGAGTTAAGAGAAAAGATATTTAACCGTTTCGAAGAACGTCGAAAAATTATCCATAATTTGTTTATGCGTTTTGATATGCCGCCTTTGTTTATAGAAGGTGACTTCGATGCTAATGTGTTTACAGAATACTTTCACCAATTTGTGGTTGCATAATGAAAAAATCAAACTTTACCTTCTGTCGATTCCGAATGATTATCATGATGCTATTTTTGATGGCACTCGGACTAGAAGATGCCTTGGCAAATGACCCGCCGTCGCCTGACATTCCTGATAATATGGTCAAGATGCAAACCGTTGAACCCGAACGTGATGTGGGTTATACGGTTGGCGATCTCTTGGATCGTGACGTCACCCTTGAAGTAAAAAAACCATTCAAGTTGATAGAAACAAGCCTTCCCATAGTTGGATACGAACGCAGATACAAAGGTCAGGTAATTGGAATTGAATTAAGGAAAATATCTCACTCCACCTCTGAAAACGATGGATCTACAATTTACCATCTTCATCTGACATACCAGGTTTTTACTAACAATGTGGTTGCGAAGGCTGCATTTCTTCCTGCTGAGATTCTCAAATTCACGAATATTTCAAATGGTGAAGTCGTTCAATACAGGATACCTGAATGGGGCTTTAGGATTTCCCCTTTGGCAATCTACGGATCGGTAAAGATTGAACAGGACATGAGTCCATTTCGAGGTCCATTGTTACTTGATGCCTCCAAAGACCAGTTAAATTTAAAAATATTCATCGGTATTCTTACCGTATCACTTATTGGTATATTTTATATCGTTGGCAAATTGGCATGGTTACCGATAATGGGAAGGCCTTTTGCCGTTGCCTCCAGAAAAATCAACAGGCTTTCCTCCTCACCTGAAAATATTAAAAAAGGCATAGCGATAATTCATGATTCGCTAAACTTAACGGCAGGGAACAGTCTATTTAATGATAATTTAGACTTTTTCCTGACTCAACGGCCACAATTCATTCCTTTGAGAAAAGATTTCCAAAGGTTTTTTGGCCTGTCACATCATGTTTTCTTTTCTACCGAGAATGACCACGATACAGGATCGGATGCTTTGTACTGGTTAAAGGAGTTTTGTAGAAGCTGCAGGGACTGTGAAAGAGGACTTATTCCAGAACTCCCTAGAAAGAAATCTTAAAAATGGGATTTAACAACCCTAATTTCTTGTGGCTACTTCCAATTTCGTTGCTGCCTATCTTTCTTAATAGAGTGCACAGTCGAAAATACTCATGGGTTAGCATGCTTCCACATGATCCACTTTCTAACCTTATTGGCCTGTTATTGAAAATTCTTGCAACCGTTGCATTGATTTTTATTATTCTCGGACTATCAGGAATGCACAGTTCCCAACAGCAAGTCGAAAGAATTGGCGTGGGTGCTCAAATAGCACTCGTTCTTGACAGAAGCGCAAGTATGGACGATCCCTTTTCAGGAACAGAAGGACATGTAGGCGAGACAAAGTCTGTTGCAGCAAGTCGACTGATGACTCAGTTCATCGAATCCAGGAAGAATGACATGTTTGGCATGGTGTCATTCAGTAATTCTTCAATGTATGTGCTTCCGCTAAGCCAAAATCGAGAAGCTGCAGTTGCTGCAGTTCAAGCGACAGCAGGCAATGCATTATTCCAAACTAACATAGGTAGCGGACTAACTAGCGGGATTTCTTTGTTCAACAAAGTAGAAGACTCGGGCTCCAGAGCTTTAATTCTGATATCGGATGGAGGAGGACGAATTGATGCCAATACACAGCAAAAAATACGTGACTGGTTAAATCAACTTCACATCAGTCTTTACTGGATTGTTTTAAGGGAACCAGGTGGAATCAGTATTTTTGACACTAATTATAAGGAGCCTGATGGAACGCTGCCGCCTGAAATTGAACTAAACGACTTTTTTAAAACGTTGAAAAGTCCATTTAACGCTTATGAGGCTGAGGATCCTAAATCATTAGGCGTCGCGATAGCCGATATAAATCAAAAAGAGAAAAAACCAATTCGCTATATGGAAAGAATCCCTGGGTATGATTACACAAGGGGTTGCTATTTCCTTGCTGCCTTGATGGTAGGATTATTGTTGGCAGTGAAGTATCTGGAGGTAAAATCATGGCATTAAAAATTCAATTTATTAACTTGACTTCAAAGAAACTTACTTTCTTATTAATTTTGATCGCGGCCATCAGCGCTGGTGCTTCAATTTATGAATTGAAAAGAATTCATCAAATAGAAGATTTTAATAAGGCAATCAGTGAAGGGAAACCACCCCAAACAGATAAGGAAAGTTTTGAAGCAAAATTCGCCACCGCATACTGGTTGGCTAAAAACGAGAGATACAAGGAAGCAACTTTACTCTTTAATCACTTGAATGAAAAAGCCAACCCCACACAAAGATCGGCCATTCAGCATAACATTGGAAACATCTTCTTTTTGCGTGGCCTGGCAATTAATGGAACAAACAACACGGTTAAGAATGAAACAGAATATCTTATGTTCCAGGCAAAGGCAGCCTATCAACAATCTCTAAGAATTGAAAATATGCATTGGGATACCAGGCATAATCTTGATCGCTTACTGATAATGCTTCCGGCAACCCCTACTCCGGGTGTAGGGGATTCGGATTCGCCAGGTTTAATAATGGGTAACATTCCAGTCGGACTTCCTTAAAATCTTACTCACATGAAAAATATAATCAATTATCTAAGGCACCGTCATGACACGGCTCTTCTGGGTGCCTCGTTTATTTTGTTAATCCTGGCAATGATCAATCCGACGTTGCCGCTTCCTCATAATATTTATAATTATCTGTTAGTAGCTGATATCTCCCAGAGCATGAACACGGTCGATACAACCATTGACAACAAGCCTGCTTCGAGAATGGCTTACACCCAATATATGATGCGTAATGTCATTTCCACTCTGCCATGTGGAACTAAAGTAAGTATTGGACTATTTGTTGGCGCAAGCATAGCGGCCCTTTATACCCCCATTGAAGTTTGTAAGAACTATTCATCCATTGAGGACACTATTGACCATTTAGACTGGCGCTCTGGCTGGTCTGGTAATAGTCGACTCCGCGAAAGCATGCTTTCTATAGCCAAAACGATTCGTGGTTTTCCTGAACCAGCTCAGGTGGTATTCTTTACAGACGGTGAAGAAGCCCCACGATTGCATGTCTTCAACACGAGAGATTTGTCAAACTTTCAAGGTGGCGATGGATGGTTGCTTGTAGGAATTGGCAGCAGCAAGGGAACACCTATACCCAAACTTGACGAGCATAATCAGTTAATTGGGTATTGGGCTGGCGATAGCTTTGCATTGCAGCCGGGCATCGCCCAGATTTCCGAAGCCAATATCGGGACACGGAATGACAGCGTGGCCAATTCAGAAAGCGATCGATATCTTTCCAAGCTTGATGAGGAATACCTCAAATCCCTTGCCAAGGAAGTACACGGCCAATATGTTCGCGGTGACAATATTCAGAATCTTTCGAGTGCGATGAGTACACAGAAACCAGCAAGAAGAGCGGTAGCCCCATATGACCTTCAGTTAATATTAGCGTCGCTGGCTGGATTAATATTGATTATTGCCTATCTTCCTAAACACCCTGCAAATGAGTTGCGTATATTCTTAACTAAATGGAAATCTAAGGCATCATGATTTCGAGTGTATTCAGCTACATGATTAGCTTAGTGTAAACGCCGATGTAAAATCCTATCGATAAAATCTGGAATAAGAATGCAGATTAGTTTCGCAACAATATGGCTAGGTCATCTAGGCCAAGACAGCATGTCAATTCAAGCTGATTTCATTTAGAATGAAGAATCCATCCAACCCATCCTACGATTAACGATTTGAATAAAATGAATTCATGGCATGAATACCTAAAAGAGAACGGAGCTGAGCTAGTTGATAGCTACGTATCAAATTTTGGTAATGAAAAAATGGAATTAGCTACCGCCTTATCTGGGCATATCCTTTGCGACCTATCTCACTTGGGTCTGCTTGAAGTACAAGGTCAGGATGCATATGATTTTTTACAAGGCCAGCTTACGAATGACATTAAACAACTGAATGGAACGAATAGTCAATATACCGGCTACTGCAACCCTAAAGGTAGACTATTGGCTTTCTTCTTAGCATTTTCACATCATGATCATATTCATTTACAACTTAACGGAATGTTGACTGAATCGATATTAAGTCGCTTGAAGATGTATATACTTCGATCGAAAGTATCGATAGTTGATAAAAGCAAAGATATTGTTTGCTTTGGATTGTCCGGAATAAATGCGTTCGAATATTTAAAAGGTATTTTTAAGAATGTACCTGATGTCCCATATGAAATAAAATCTCTTGAAGAAGCGACAATTATTCGTCTGCTTGGCGCGGTACCCCGTTACCTTGTCTTTACTCCTCAAAACAATGCAATTGCGATATGGGAAAAACTCAATCCTTTTTTCTCACCCGCAGGAAAAACATGCTGGGATTATCTAGAAATCATGGCTGGCATTCCAGACATTGAACCTTCGACCAAGGAAGAATTTGTTCCTCAGATGCTTAACCTGGACACGCTAGGTGCGATCAATTTCAAAAAGGGTTGTTATACTGGTCAGGAAATTGTTGCCAGGACGCACTACCTTGGCAAGGTAAAAAGAAAAACCCTACAGGGAAATATAAAGTCAACTGATCAACCCAAGGCTGGTGACGATGTCTATTTGGACATAAGCAATGAAGTTGCGGGTAAAATCGTTCGATCTTCATCATCACCTGAAAGTGGTTATGAAGCATTGGTGGAAGTCAGAATTGAAGCAGTAGAAGCAGGTAAAATCACTTGGCAGGGCTACCCATTCAAATTTCGCGAATTTAGCGAATGAATTGGTTTCGAGCTAGGGCTTCTTAGGAACCTGTAAATTAATCGCTGAATTCGCTTTCTGGTTAGCATCACTCGTTGCAGCTGGATGGACTGGGGTTTCTTGATGGGATAATGAATTGGGTTCTAGAACCTGATAAAAGACCTCATCCTGCTTAATCATTCCTAATTCGCTTCTAGCCCGCTCTTCAATTGCTGCATAACCCTGTTTTAGATCCCTAACTTCTGCATCCAGGGTATCATTCCTAGCTTTTAGCGTGGCATTCTTGACATTCTGATCTTCAATCTGGTGACTCAAATCCCAAGCTCTCAACCAACTCCCTTTGCCAAGCCACAATGGATATTGTAGCGAGGCAATAAGAATAACAAAGAGCAATGTCAGATATTTCACAAAGTACTACCTGTGTAAATGGTAGAAAGCTTCCATTCCAGCATAGCTTGTCGCATCACCAAGTTCTTCTTCAATACGCAACAATTGGTTATATTTTGCGATTCGTTCAGACCTGGATAAGGAGCCCGTCTTAATTTGCATTGCATTCGTTGCAACTGAAATGTCTGCAATTGTTGTATCTTCTGTTTCTCCAGAACGATGCGATACAACTGAGGTATAACCTGCTCGCTTAGCTGTCTCTATAGTTTGGAACGTCTCGGTTAACGTACCAATCTGATTGACCTTAATCAAAACGGAATTAGCCACCCCTCGCTTAATCCCTTCCTTTAGAATCTTTGCATTCGTTACAAATAAATCATCTCCGACTAATTGAACGTTCTTTCCCATGCGATCCGTTAATAATTTCCATCCATCCCAGTCATGCTCACTCATACCGTCTTCAATACTGATGATAGGGTATTTATCGACCCAGGCGGCTAGGTAATCGGAGAACTGACCAGAAGTTAGCTGCAGCCCTTCAGATTCCAGATGGTATCTTCCATCTTTATAAAATTCAGAACTGGCACAATCCAATCCAAGCAAAACATCTCGACCGGGTTCGTATCCGGCAGCAGATATTGCCTCAAGAATATACTGTATTGCAGATTCATTTGAAGGCAAATTCGGCGCAAAACCGCCTTCATCACCAACCGTGGTAGCCAGACCTTTTTTATGAAGGGTTTTTTTCAGTGCATGGAAAACTTCAGCCCCACATCTTAATGCTTCCCTGAAACTTTTCAGTCCAGCTGGAATAATCATGAATTCCTGCATATCGACACTATTTTCGGCATGCGCACCGCCATTAATGATATTCATCATAGGTGTTGGAAGTTGCATGAAACCAGAGCCCCCCAAGTAACGATATAGAGGTAAACCGGACTCCTCTGCAGCAGCCCTTGCACAAGCCATTGAAACAGCCAAAATGGCATTCGCGCCAAGACGAGCCTTGTTTTCAGTTCCATCTAGTTCAATCAATGTACCATCTATAAAGCTCTGCTCTTCTGCGTCAAGGCCAATTATGGCTTCAACGATTTCAGTATTAATGTTTTCAACAGCTTGTAACACACCTTTTCCGAGATATCTTGAACTGTCGCCATCCCGCAACTCGACAGCTTCTTTTGTTCCAGTCGAGGCGCCTGATGGAACGGCTGCACGGCCAATAATCCCGCTTTCCAACAGAACATCTGCTTCAACAGTCGGGTTTCCGCGTGAATCCATAATCTCACGGGCGATAATGTCTACAATTGCGCTCATGTCATTTCCTTAAATTTAAAAATAAAATCCTCAATTAGAGAGATTGTTCAATAAAACCAGATTTTTTTACAACGGAGTCTATTTCAACCAATATCTCAAGCAACTGTCTCATTTTAGACAAAGGCCAAGCATTGGGTCCATCAGATAGTGCTTTGTCAGGGTTAGGATGTGTTTCCATAAACAAGCCAGCAATGCCGCTTGCAACTGCTGCTCTGGCTAAGACTGGTACAAACTCTCTTTGACCGCCGCTCTTATCACCCTGGCCTCCAGGCTGTTGAACAGAGTGGGTCGCATCAAAAACCACCGGGCAATTGGTTTCCCTCATTATGGCCAAGGATCGCATATCGGATACCAAGGTATTGTATCCAAATGAAACACCCCGTTCACACACCATAATATTATCAATGCCGCCGTTCGCTTCTTTAGCCTTTTGAACGACATTCTTCATGTCCCCCGGGGCCAGGAATTGACCTTTCTTTATGTTCACTGGCTTTCCAGAAGTGGCAACCGCAGTAATAAAATCAGTTTGTCTGCAAAGAAAAGCCGGCGTTTGAATAACATCCACAACCGCTGCTACATCTGAAACCTGATCTTCAGAATGCACATCAGTCAAAACCGGCACTCCGATTTGACTCCGAACTTTATCAAGGATTCTTAAGCCCTCAACTATTCCAAATCCCCTGAATGTTTTATTTGAGCTTCGATTTGCCTTGTCGTAAGAGGATTTATAAATAAAGGGTATCCCAATCGCATGACACATTTCCTTCAATTGCCCAGCCGTATCTATTGCCATCTGTTCTGATTCTATGACGCAAGGGCCTGCAATCAAGAAAATTGGCTTATCAATGCCTACTTCGAAACCGCATAGCTTCATATTTTGCCTTTTTTATTTGTTTGATTTTCCAATGCTGCAAGCAGATAGGCTTTAAAAAGTGGGTGGCCTGAGCGAGGATTAGAAGTAAATTCCGGGTGAAATTGGCAAGCAACGAACCATGGGTGAACATCCTGCGGCAACTCAATCATTTCACATAAGTTTTCTGATGGCGTTCTTGCTGAAACGACAAGGCCAGATTTCTTCAGTTGCTCAACATAATTGTTATTCACCTCATAACGATGCCGATGTCGTTCATTAACTTGCAAACCGTAAATTTTAGATGCGAGCGTATTGCTTTGTATGGGACAACTCTGAGCACCCAGACGCATGGTTCCTCCAAGGTCTGAATCTGCAGATCGCGTTTCAATAACACCTGTTGAGTCCTGCCATTCTGTAATTAGCCCAATTAAAGGATGAGGTGTCTCAGGATCAAATTCGGTACTATTTGCATCTTTGAGATTCGCAACATTCCTTGCAAATTCAATTACAGCAAGCTGCATGCCCAAACAAATCCCTAAATATGGAACCTTATTTTCTCTAGCATAACGGATTGCTGCGATCTTTCCCTCGGTTCCTCTTTTACCAAAACCACCTGGCACCAATATGGCATCCATGTTTCCTAGCGATAAGGTACCGTCTTTTTCAATATCCTCAGAATCAATATAGTGAATCTTTACCTCAGACTCAGTGTGGATCCCTGCATGAATCAATGCTTCAGTCAGCGATTTATAAGATTCAGTCAAGTCGACGTATTTGCCAACAAAAGCAATATTGATCGTATGTTTAGGATTCTTGAGTGCATGAACAATTTTGTTCCAACTTGTCAGGTCTGCTGCCTTGGCTATGATTCCGAGCTTGTGGCATACAATCTCATCAAGCATCTGGTCGTGTAACAAGCTTGGTATTCGATAGATAGAATCAGCATCCATGGCACTTATTACAGCTTCAGGGGAAACATTCGTAAAGAGTGCTATTTTTCGCTTTTCTTCTTCAGGTATTTCCCGGTCAGCTCGACATAGTAGGATGTCAGGCTGGATTCCTATTTCACGCAATTCTTTAACTGAATGTTGAGTTGGTTTCGTTTTTAGTTCGCCTGCAGCCTGTATCCAGGGTAATAAGGTCAGATGGATATAACACGCATTTAACTTTCCTTCTTCAATTCCCATTTGACGTATGGCTTCAAGAAAAGGAAGCGATTCAATATCACCAACCGTTCCTCCGACTTCGACAATTGCGACATCCGCGCCTTCAGCACCTCGCTTAACATGTGCCTTGATCTCATCGGTGATATGAGGGATAACTTGTACGGTCTTGCCAAGGTACTCGCCCCTGCGTTCTTTTTTTATTACCGTTTCATATATTTGACCAGTTGTGAAATTGTTCCTTTTACCCATCCGAGCGCTTATGAAACGTTCATAATGGCCTAAATCAAGATCAGTTTCGGCCCCATCGTCAGTAACAAATACTTCTCCATGTTGGAAAGGACTCATTGTGCCAGGGTCGACATTAATATAAGGATCAAGTTTCAGCATGGTAACTTTGATACCACGAGATTCAAGTATGGCGCCGAGACTTGCAGCAGCAATGCCTTTACCCAAAGATGAAACTACACCGCCAGTCACAAATACGTATTTGGTCATTGGAAAACTACTTTATTGAACATTGCAGACGGATATCTATTTTACTTTAAAGCCCCTTGACCCACAAACGAAACCTGACTAATTTCAATTTTTAATTTTTTGATTGATTGTATGCAATTAGAATTTGCAGAATCCTGAATAATCGCATCATCCAGAATAATCATTAGGGCAACTTTCAAATGCTATTTAACATATGTCATCAGCTAATTCATATAAAAGTTTAATCTGGATCTGCTCTCAGCCATCACTTCTGAAGCAGTGATGCCAAACACCCCTAGTTTGGATGCTATAGTTTCTGATGCCTCTCCATGAAGGTACACGCCCAGCAGGGTAGCGTCCAGAAGTGACATTCCCTGTGCAGCCATACCACCTATCAGACCTGAAAGTACATCTCCCATTCCTGCCGCACTCAATCCGGGGTTACCGGTTGAGTTTATAAACCAATGACCGTCAGGCGTAGCAATTATACTGCCGCATCCTTTCAATACGGTAATGCATCGATATTTTCTAGCGATATTAATAGCTGATTCGATTCGGTTGGACTGGATTTCTTTATTCGTGCAGCCAAGCAACCGTGCCGCTTCACCAGGATGTGGAGTCAACACGCTGGATGATGACCGTGAACTAAGCAAGACTTGTAAGGCCTTATCTTCTGAGAGAATATTTAACGCATCCGCGTCGATAATCAGTTCATTATTGGAATTGAGAATCGCTTTTAAATACGATTTTGACTTTCCGGACATCCCCATTCCCGGTCCGATTATGACTGTACCGGAACATAAATCTTGAATGATCGCTTCAGGTTTCAGTATCATTAATTCTGGTTGAAACAAATCAACATCAGGAAAATTTTTACTTATAAAACAGCAATATACCTTTCCAGAGCCTATCAGCAAGGCTGCCCTTGATGACAGCAATGCTGCGCCAATCATGTTTTCATCGCCCCCGATAACGAAGGTTGAACCATTTAATCCTTTATGACTGTTCATAGGTCTGCGACGTGGCAAACAGGGAACATCATCAACGAGATAGCCGCTTTTATATTCTTCAACTTGAAGCCCCAGGTCTGAAAGAAATACCTTTCCAGTAATATCGGGACCATCCAGTGTATAAAAGCCAGGCTTGTTCCCAATAAACGATATGGTATAGGTTGCATTAACCGCCAAACCAAATACATTGCCAGTATCAGCATTTAATCCACTAGGAACGTCCAATGAGACAATTGGCAGATTTAATTGGTTAAGTTGATTAATGATTCTGGCTGCTTCACCGGAGACATCCCTATTCAACCCAATCCCAAACAGGGCATCAACCACTAAATCCCAGTTTGACTCACGAGGCATTTCCTTGAGAACCACGCCTCCCAAATCCCTCCATTTCTTATAGGCATCTAAGGCATCTCCTTTCAAGTTCTCTGCATTTCCTGCAAGTAGAACCTTCACATCGTAATTCATTTCATTCAAATATTTGGCCGCGACGAACCCATCCCCGCCATTGTTTCCCTCACCGGAAATAATCAGAATTGAAAAGTTACCCATGCCAAGTATTACCTGAATGATCTCTGCAGATGCTTTCCCAGCCTTTTCCATTAGATTATGGCTTTGGAATTTTTCCTCAATTTTCCTTAATTGATTGATAGAATATAAAGGCTTCATTATTTACCCCCTCTATTTCCATATGTCTTGAATCTTTCCAAAACCTCTGACATTTCACGGGAATTCAGTATGAACGGACTTGCGACCTGAAGCACACGCCAATATTGCTCACAAAGGGACTCGACCTCCAAAGCAAGATCCATAGCAGATTGCAAATTGTTTCCAATAACGATCATCCCATGATTAGCTAAAAGACATGCTTTCCTGCCTTCCAATGCTTTTAGAGCAGAATCTGACAATTCCTGACTTCCAAAAAGTGCGTAAGGGGCGCACCGGATACTGTCGCCACCAGCTAGCGCAATCATATAGTGAAACGGTGGGATGTCTTTTCTTAAGCAGGCCAATGTAGTACAAAACGTGGAATGCGTATGAATAATTGCGCCCACTTCCGGGCGTTGATTATAGATGTCCTTATGAAAACGCCATTCGCTTGAAGGTGTTCCGGCTGATTGATTTACGCCTTCAGAATCTAAAAAAATCATGTCCTGACTTTGCATGTCCTCGGGTTTAAGGCCAGAAGGGGTAATGATGAAGCCATTTTCCGATCTGACACTGACGTTTCCCGACGCACCGCGGTTAAGTCCAGTTCGAACAAGCTGTATTGATATCGACAGCAGCTCTTCTTTGAGTGTATGCATAAATTTAATGTATAGAGTATTAAACTCGAATTAATAATTAAACCACTTTTTCATCGTGCAAATATAGAGGCCAGTTCCCCAGGAGGAAAAGTTCCTTGCTCTGTGATGATGCCACTTACTAGCCTCGCAGGCGTCACATCAAATGCAGGGTTTGCCACCTTACTTTCTTTAGGCGTAATCAGCACAGTCTGCATGCTACCATCCTTCGCTAAACCTTGAATATAAGAGACTTCATGACCACTTCGCTCCTCGATATCGATCTCTTTTAGACCATCTTTCATTTTCAAGTCGATTGTTGTTGAAGGAACGGCCGCAAAAAATGGGATCTTACAATCAAAGGCAGATAACGCTTTAAGGTAAGTACCGATTTTGTTGCAAACATCACCCTGACTTGTCACTCGATCTGCCCCAACCAGCACCATGTCTACCTGGCCACGCTGCATAAGATGCCCGCCAGCATTATCACTTACCACTGTATGGTCTATACCCTGTTGATTCAGTTCCCATGCTGTCAAACTTGCACCTTGATTTCTAGGTCGAGTCTCATCCACCCATACATGCAAAGGCATTCCAGATTGATGAGCCAAAAACACAGGTGCTAATGCTGTTCCATAATCAACCGTGGCAAGCCAGCCCGCATTGCAATGGGTAAGAATGTTTAAGGGTTTATTTGATTTGAGTGATTGCAATTGACGCAGCAACTCCAAACCATGCACACCGATCGATTGATTCGTTTTAATGTCTTCTTCGCAAATTCTTGAGGCCTCTGACCATGCTTGGTCATTCCTATAGCTTGGGGAAAGAGGCAATAAATAATGGTACATTCGCTCAACAGCCCAACGCAAATTCACAGCAGTTGGACGACTTCCAATTAGCAAATCCTTGGCATGCTTTAAATTTTCATCACTTGGATTTTTCAACATTGCTAACGCAATACCGTAGGCAGCCGATGCTCCTATTAAGGGCGCCCCTCGAACTTGCATAGTCATTATCGCGTTGAGCATTTCATGAAAATGCTCAATTCTTGCAATTTCAAAAAAATGAGGCAGTTTTGTCTGGTCTATTATATAGACCGAGTTAAAACTTTCATCGGGCCAAATACTTCTATAAAACTCTCCATTTATTTTCATTTTATGTAATTTTCTACTTGCATAATTTTGTAAAATTAATGTCAAATTCCCTATCCACAAAAACTGTGGATAATTATGTGGATAGCTGTGACTTGAATTTGTAACTTACCATTTTGTAACGGTTTTTTGAAATCGCTTATTTTTTAATCTATTTTTTTATTCTTAATAATCAATGCATTACAATAACTTTTTTATTTATTAATACTTTTCCCTAACACTTAAAGTAACACTTGAGGAGGTGTGCATAAGTGAACCAATCCAGGAAGCGCGGTTAAGGCACTGTTTGTAGTCATTTCAGCTACTTGCGTAATATTTGTGTCACGAATATCTGAAAAGACTTGGGCAATTCTGATTAACTCCCCAGGGCCATTTCGACCAGAACGGCCTAACCATTCAGGTGGAATATCTGGTGCATCCGTCTCAAGAACGATGGAATCTAATGGTAACTCGACAGCAAGTTGGCGAATCTTCAATGCACGGCTATACGTCATGGCTCCGCCAAAACCTAATTTAAATCCAAGCTTAACAAACTCATTTGCCTGCTGAATACTGCCATTAAATGCATGAGCGATACCGCCTCTGACTTTAATCTTCCTAAGGTGCTTTAAAACTTCATCTACCGATTTACGCACATGCAATATAACGGGCAGGTCAAAGTCCCGGGCTATCTTTAGTTGTTTTACAAAATAATATTCTTGGCAATCCTTGTCGCAATCTTCTATAAAATAATCCAGGCCTATCTCTCCAACTGCAACAATGGACTTATTCTCCTTTAAGTCCTTCTCGATTTCCGTTTTAAGTAACGCTAAGTGAGCCGGACTTGATTGATTGACATAAATTGGATGAATGCCAAGCGCATAGGCACAAAATGAATATTTTTCCGATAAGGCTCTAACTTTTGTAAAATTTGAGACATGAACCGCTGGGACAACAATAATGTCTACTCCCGTTTTTTTCGCTTCATGGATTACAGAGTCCCTATCAATATCAAACTCTTCTGCATCCAAATGACAGTGGGTATCGATGAAAATCATACCGTTGATTGGTATAACGGCTTTGCCCTGATGCGGATTTCTTTTCCCAATTGAATGACATCAATTATGTCAACCTTTGGACATTGAGACATTTGACTATAGTCTGCCGTAGAAAACATTGACGATGCATCCTGTCCCATAATAAGCGGGGCATAGTAAATGATCAGCTCATCAATTAACGAATATTCTAATAATTTACCGTTAAGTGAATTGCCTGCTTCGACAAGGATATCATTGATTTCCCGCTGTGCCAAAAACGCTAACAACCATTCAAGATCCACTTTCTCATCTTTTTGAGGTGCATGTATCAATTCAGCGCCTTGAAATTTTTGTCTGTCAGCGTCAATTTTTGAACCTGTGTAGGCAATGAGGGTTTTTCCTGCTGAAAGAATCGATGCCTCGGAACTGATTCTTAACTTACTGTCCACAACGACTTTCAGAGGCTGTCTACCAATATCGAATTTACGAACTGACATGCTGGGATTGTCGGCAATTACAGTTCCTATTCCAGTTAAAATCGCACATGATCGGGCTCGCCAATACTGCACATCTTCCCTTGCCGCTTCAGATGTAATCCATTTACTAACTGAGTTTGAAAGCGCAGTTCGGCCATCTAGACTAGCTGCTATCTTGCAACGGACAAAAGGCCTGCTTCGGTTCATCCGACTTACGAATCCTGAATTCAAGACGTTGGCTTCAGATTCCATTAGCCCGACACATGTGTCAATGCCATAAGCATTTAGCCTAGCCATGCCACTCCCCGCAACTTTTGGATTAGGGTCTTGCATGGCGACAATCACACGTTTGACCTCAGCCTTTATTAAAGCATCTGCACAAGGCGGCGTTCGACCAAAGTGACTACAAGGCTCTAAAGTTACATAGACGTCCGATCCTTTTGCCTCATGACCCGCCTCTCTTAAGGCCAAGATTTCAGCATGAGGTTCACCGGCTCTTTTATGCGCACCTTTTCCAACAACCCTACCATTTTTCACTATGAGACAACCTACCCTAGGATTCGGAGTGGTTGTAAAAAGACCTTGCTCGGCGAGACGCAGGGCCTCTGTCATATATTGATGATCGGCCGAAGTAAAGTTTGTCATCGGTTAAATCTAATGTTGAACGATGCGGCTAACAGTCAGGCGGTTATCTTCGTCGAAAAATAGTCTAAGCCCATGGATAACATGAATACAATTGCCTAAATCGTATTCAATCTGTTGAGATTCCTCCCATGTGGGCCTACCTAACAAAACCATTGCATCCTTTCGAGACATACCGTGAAAAAGAATATTCTGCTGTAAATCATAAGCCATATCACCACGAAGACATCCTTTGTCAGAGTCTACTGATGACGTCATCCATGCCACCTGATCGAATTTATTACCTCCGAACTCAATTCGGTCTTTCATTGCCCACCATCCGAAAAAAACCAAGGTAACAATCAAGGCCAGGAACGAAACGGCGATGCAGAATACCTTTAAAGCTTTTAAATCAACATGTACATTGCTCATCTGTCATCACCTCGTATAGGTTTACAAGTATTAATCCAAGTCTCGAATCACATCATGAAAATCATCAACGTCTTTGAAGCTTCGGTAAACGGAGGCAAAACGAATATAAGCAACCTTGTCCATTAAACGTAGTTCTTGCATGACTATTTCACCCAGATCACGGGCCATGATTTCCCTTTCACCCTGACCAAGAATTTTTTGAATTATATGCTCAAGTGCACGGTCAACATACTCAGTAGGAACAGGACGTTTATGAAGTGCCCTTGTAAATGAAAGCCTCAATTTATCTCGATTGAATTCCTCACGATTCCCATTTTGCTTGACCACTTGCGGCATATGAAGTTCGGCAGTTTCATATGTGGTGAATCGTTTGTCACACGATGTGCACTTTCTTCGACGCCTGATGGAATCGCCCTCGTCATTGACTCTTGAGTCAATGACCTGTGTATCAAAAGCGCCACAGAACGGGCATTTCATCTTATCGATTCCATGATGTATTTGCTAAAGGCAACGGCTTAACGTATGGGAAGTCCAGAAACCTATGAGTCATGTAAGGCTTATTTCTTGCATTAATGAACACGAAACCGGCTTTAATATAATAAGACATCAAACTCCGTACACCGGGAATCTTCTAGTAAGCGCGTGAACCTTTTCTTTTGTTTTGGCGATAACTTCTTCACTGTTAGGGTTATCGAGCACATCAGCGATGAGATGGGACACCGTGATGGCCTCTTCATCCTTAAAACCTCTGGTAGTAATCGCTGGGGATCCTATCCTTATGCCTGAAGTAACAAATGGACTCTCCGGATCATTTGGAATCGCATTCTTGTTTACGGTTATATGGGCCTGGCCAAGGAAGGCATCAGCTGCTTTTCCAGTTAGGCCTTTGGTCCTCAAGTCAACAAGGAACACGTGTGATTCGGTTCTTCCCGAAATGATACGCAATCCTCTTTCAGATAATGTCCTCGCCATTAAATCAGCATTTATGAGTACCTGTTTCTGATAGGATTTAAATTCCGGTTGCAATGCTTCAAGGAATGCAACTGCTTTGCCAGCAATCACATGCATCAAGGGCCCACCCTGGAGACTTGGGAAAACATTAGAGTTGAGCATTTTCTCGTGCTCTGCCTTTGCAAGAATAATGCCTCCTCGGGGGCCTCGCAAAGTTTTGTGGGTTGTCGAAGTCACGAAATCAGCAAAAGGTACTGGATTCGGATAGACGCCTGCTGCAATCAAGCCTGAATAGTGTGCCATGTCGACCATGAAATAGGCTCCGACACTTTTTGCGATTTCGGCCATCCGTGCCCAATCAAAACGAAGGGCATACGCTGAGGCTCCACCAATAAGAAGTTTTGGTTTACATTCGCGCGCGATCCGCTCCATTTCATCATAGTCAATTTCTTCCTTATCATTCAGGCCATAAGGGACAATATTGAACAGTTTTCCTGAAAGGTTTGCTGGTGAGCCATGAGTCAGGTGTCCACCGTGACCCAAATTCATTCCCATAACCGTATCGCCAGGTTTAAGAATTGAGAAATAAACTGCCTGGTTTGCTTGGGATCCAGAATGGGGTTGAACATTGGCATACTCCGCGCCATAAAGCTCTTTAACACGGTCAATAGCCAATTGTTCAACATGGTCAACGAATTCGCATCCTCCGTAGAATCTTTTACCTGGATAACCTTCCGCGTATTTATTCGTTAATTGAGAACCCTGAGCCTGCATAACGGCTGGACTGGTATAATTCTCCGAGGCAATAAGTTCTATATGCTCTTCTTGACGCTGGCGTTCGGCTTCAATTAATTTCCAAATCTCAGGATCCAAATCACTTAATGTTTTTGCAAAACTAAACATATTAAATTCTCTCAACCGCTTCTAAAAATAATATTATATTTTAGCATAGCCTAAAAGAATGAACGACTTTAGCCTTAAGGAAGTCTGTTAAGTAATCATAAATAGTTAACAAAACTTCCGGTTTTTCATTTTTGAATCATTTGAATAAGCTTATAGGCAAACGATAATTTTACATCGGGATAGTAATAGGGATTTTCCTCAAGATGATTTTATAAAAATCTTCTTGTTTAATCGATGTTAAAAGACTAAGTTCATATCAAAATTAAGTTTTTGACTCTAGGACAAAACAGGAAAAAAAACTGTTATATTCACGCTAGATAATTCATTGTTACTTAATTTGGAAATTAGAAATGAAATGGACCGACACACTAATTATTGCTGAAACACTTTATGATAAATTTCCTGATATCGACCCTAAAACCATCAGATTCACCGATTTATATCAGTGGGTGCTCGACCTTGATGGGTTTGATGACGAACCTAACAAATGCGGCGAGAAAATTTTAGAAGCTATACAACTTGCATGGATGGATGAGGCTGAATAATGATTCAAATTCCAAAGGAAATTTTCAAGGCATATGACATAAGGGGAATCGTAGATAAATCTTTGACTCCTGAAATCGTTGAATCTATTGGTCAGGCACTGGGATCTGAAGCGATCAACAGAGGAAGAAATGTCATATGCATCGGTTATGATGGACGTTTATCAGGACCGGGTCTTGCCAATGCCCTTTCGCTTGGAATAAGGAAATCAGGGGTTAATGTAGTCAACCTTGGAATGGTTGCAACTCCTATGGTTTATTTTGCCGCTCATTATCTGAAAACTGGTTGTGGCGTAATGGTCACAGGCAGCCATAACCCTCCTGAATATAACGGACTAAAAATGGTTCTGTCAGATGAAACTTTATCTGGAGAGGCGATTCAATCCCTGCGCCAACGAATCGAGAATAATAATCTTTCATCTGGCTCAGGAACAGAAAGTAACTTTGACATTTCAACAGCTTACATTTCCAGAATCGTAAGCGATGTCAAATTGAACCGTCCAATGAAGATATCCGTTGATTGTGGCAATGGAGTACCTGGTGCCTTTGCATCAAACCTCTACTCATCTCTCGGTTGCACCGTTGAGGAGCTTTTCTGTGAAGTTGATGGCCACTTTCCCAATCACCATCCAGACCCGTCAGTCCCTGAGAATTTAAATGACTTAATTAAAGCCCTTAAAAATGGAGATTCAGAATTGGGTTTGGCATTTGATGGAGACGGTGACAGACTTGGTGTAGTTACAAAGGATGGCAATATTATCTATCCAGACAGGCAATTACTGCTTTTTGCAGAAGATGTACTTAAACGTGAAAAGGGAGCCACGATCATTTACGATGTAAAGTCAACCCGCAATTTAGCCCCATGGATAAGAGAACGTGGTGGAATTCCACTCATGTGGAAAACGGGACATTCATTAGTTAAAGCAAAAATGAAAGAAACGGGATCAGCGCTGGCTGGAGAAATGAGCGGTCATGTATTCTTTAAAGAAAGATGGTTTGGCTTTGATGATGGACTATATGCTGGTGCGAGACTTCTGGAAATCCTTAGTCATTTCGACGACCCATCCAAAATATTAAATAATTTGCCTGACAGCGTAAGCACTCCTGAGCAACACATAAAAATGAAAGAGGGTGAACCTCATCTACTTATTTCCCATTTACAAAAATCTGCAAAATTTGATGGTGCCTCAGAAGTTAATACAATCGATGGACTAAGGGTGGAATATCCTGACGGCTTTGGACTGATGCGCCCTTCTAACACCACTCCCGTTATCGTTTTGCGTTTTGAAGCTGACAATCCAACGGCTCTAAAGCGTATTCAGGATATATTTAGAAAAGTTATTCTTTCATCAGCTCCAGAATTGAACCTACCCTTTTAACCGCATCCATTCTTCAAAGTAAGCTATTTGGCACCAATATCAAATAGCTTACTTTGATTCTTAACCTTAAAAATCAAACTCACCAGCACTTTTAATCCATTACTATCATGTAGTTATAAAATAATTGTAAGTAATTCAGATTTCCCAAGACTAAGGTTTGCTAGCAACGATATTTGTGAACACAAAATATACTTTACTTAACTATTGGGAGTTTCAAATGAAGATTCAATTTAATACGACATTAATTAGCTGCTTACTATTATCTGCTTCTGTTATCACATCATCAGCACATGCTGCGGATGAAATGTTCAGTACTGGAGGGTATGCTCGCGAGATGCATAAAATGGCGATGATGAAGGCGCTGGATGCCGACGGTAACCACATGGTTACAAAAGATGAGTTTGATAATTATTATGGTGAGCTATTTGATGCATTAGACACAGACAAAGACGGATCGATCGATGCAAAAGAATGGGTTGGCGACAAAAATGACCAAAAACTTAGTTTAGCAACCGGTGGGTACAGCAGAGAATTACGTACCATGAAAATGATGAGCAAAATTGATACGAATGGCGATCATAAAGTTACTAAAGATGAATTTATCGCTTATCAAGACACACTCTTTAAAGCCATGGACACTTCTGGTGATAATCAGATTGACCCTCAGGAATGGTTAGCGAAGCAGACCGGCAATAAGTAATACCGTATCAGATAAGTAACTATCCAACTAATACGTTAAACGGCTCCCTCATTAATATGATCGAGCCGTTTAACTATTTTACATCCCCAAAATACAATCTATGTTAATTTGATTTAACTCATATTTGTTTAGTAAAAAACAGAGTAAATTGGCAACTTTAAATAAAATCATTCTCAATATAGTATGAAAATGCCGACCCTTTTTATTCCTCATGGAGCGGGACCTTGTTTCTTTATGAAATGGAACCCGGTACATGAATGGGAAGGGCTTTCCCATTTCTTGAGCAATATCCCTTTGGATTTACCGGACAAGCCTAAAGCCCTACTAGTTGTATCCGCCCATTGGGAAGAGCGATTAGCTACGGTCACTTCTTCAACCGATCCGAACCTGATATTTGACTATCACGGCTTCCCACCCGAAACATACCAATTAAAATGGCCCGTCAAAGGAAGTCCTGATTTGGCTGACAGGGTAAGGCATCTGCTTCTGGATGCAGGAATAGAATCAGCAAGCACTTCCTCTCGAGGACTCGATCACGGGGTATTTATTCCGATGTTATTGAGCTTTCCGCTGGCTGATGTACCAACGGTTCAGCTTTCACTGGTTAATAATCTGGATCCTAAAGATCATTTACTGATTGGAAAAGCGCTGGCACCTCTGAGAGATGAAGGCGTGCTTATAATCGGAAGTGGATTTAGCTACCATAATATGCGGGGATTTAATACGCAATCTGGTTTAATCGCCTCTCAACGATTTGATGAATGGCTGGGATACATCATAGATGGAAAGTCATCGGAGTTGAGAAACCAAAATTTGATAAAATGGAAAGAAGCGCCTGACGCATGGAATTGCCACCCTAGAAGTGAACATTTAGCGCCGATATTTGTAGTAGCAGGTGCAGCATTAGATGATTATGGCAAACGTACTTATAATGACCAGGTGCTTGGTATAAAGACATCCGCATTTAAATTTGGCTAGGCCTAAACTACGCAGGTTTTAATTTTCATTAAAAAATATTGAGATTCAAATGATTAAATTATCAATAGTGATTCTATATGCACTATCAATTCTTTTTGTTCATTTCCGTGGAAAAGCACGACTACCTTTCTTTCGTCAGGTATTTGATCATTCATCAGTCGTTTCGCCTGTGAATATATTCATGTACATGTTCTCCAAGGTAGCGGTAAACAAGCCGTATCTTTCATTTGAGGATTTCAAATCCCTTGAAATAATTACACGTAATTGGGAAATGATTCGAGATGAAGCGCTAAATCTTGAAAGCCTAGAAAAAATAAAAGCTGCAAATAAAAACGATGATGCTGGATTCAACTCATTTTTTAAAACTGGTTGGAAGCGGTTTTATTTAAAATGGTACGATGCCAACCACCCGTCAGCTATCCAGTTCTGTCCTAAAACTGTTGCTCTGCTAAGACAAATCCCTGAAGTCAAAGCAGCTATGTTTGCAGAACTGCCTCCCAACGCAAAACTTAACCCTCATCGAGATCCTTTTGCAGGCTCAATCCGATATCATCTCGGACTGTCTACCCCTAACGATGACCGATGTTTTATTGAGGTTAATAAAGAACGTTACAGTTGGCGCGACGGAGAGGCGGTACTTTTTGATGAAACCTATATCCATTGGGCATTCAATGGAACAGACAAAAATCGGATTATCCTGTTTTGCGATGTTGAGAGACCGATGAAATTCAAGTGGGCTCAATCAATCAACCGTTGGTTTGGTCATGTTGTGATGACAGCAGCGAGTTCGCCAAATGAAACTGGGGATGAAACAGGAGGAATCAACAAGGTATTCCGTTTCTTCTGGGCAGCTGGAAAATACAGAAGGAAACTAAAACAATTCAGCAAGCCACTTTATTATCTTATTAAAATTTGCTTGATCATCGGATTGGGATTATTGATATATTTTATATAGTATCCAAATTACAAAACTGTTGATCAAAAAATTCCATGTCTTACTGAATGAACCTCCGCCACATACTATTGGATTTAGCGGAGGAACAAGGCATTCAGGTAATCACCGTAGGTATATCTCTTCCAGTTCTTTCCTTTATCTCGGAAATACTCATTGCAATCGAAATCAATTCTGACAAAGCGATTTGAGCATCAATATCGTGTTTAGCTGAATCAGGTTCGAACGCCTCAAGATAAAGCCTTAAAGTCGCGCCCTCTGTTCCAGTCCCAGACAGTCGAAAGATTATTCGGGAGCCATCGACAAACAATATTCGAAGACCTTGTTTTGTGCTGACCGAGCCATCAATCGAATCCGTGTAGCTAAAATCATCACAACTTTTAACAACATACTTTCCAAATACCCTTGCAGTAATTGAACTGAAGCTATCACGAATATGATTTATCACTCCAGTTGCAATTTCAATCGGCAAATCCTCATAATCGTGTCTAGAATAAACATTTCTGCCATATTGAGTCCAATGACGTTTTACAATTTGCTCTACTGATTGAGATTTAATGGCTAGAATGTTTAACCAAAAAAGTATAGCCCATAACCCATCCTTCTCTCTTACATGATTTGAACCGGTTCCAAAACTCTCTTCACCGCATAAAGTTACTTTATCTGCATCCATCAAATTACCAAAGAATTTCCAACCAGTTGGGGTCTCATAACATGGTATTTGCAACGCTTCGGCAACCTTGTCAACCGCAGCACTCGTTGGCATGGAACGGGCCACACCTAACAAACCTTTAGAATAACCCTTAACCAAACGAGCGTTTGCTGCAATAACGGCAAGACTGTCTGATGGTGTAACAAAGAAATGCCTCCCAAGTATCATATTCCTGTCGCCATCACCGTCAGACGCCGCTCCAAAATCAGGGGCGTTTTCAGCATATAGGATGTCAACCAGTTCATGTGCGTAAGTTAGATTTGGATCGGGGTGGCCATTACCAAAATCCGGCAATGGTATGCAGTTCATTAGACTATCTTTAGATGCTCCCAGCCTTTTAATAAAGATCTCTTCCGCGTAAGGTCCAGTGACGGCATGCATCGCATCGAATTTCATCCTAAACCCTGATTTGAACAATTTCTTTATAGCATCAAAATCAAACAACGACTCCATGAGTTCCGAATAATCATAAACTGAATCAATTATCTGAATTTGCATTTTGCCTAACTCGTAAGTACCCAGATTATCAAGCGGCACTTCTTCAGATTCAGTAATCTTATAGCTGCTGATTTGCTTACTTATTGTAAAAATTGATTCCGTAACTTTTTCTGGTGCCGGACCTCCATTTTCAATATTATATTTGATGCCAAAATCCCCCTCCGGACCGCCTGGATTATGACTTGCAGAAAGGATGATCCCACCAAAAGTTTTATACTTTCTTATTACACAGGATGCAGCCGGAGTTGACAGGATTCCCCCTTGCCCAACTAATACCTTACCAAATCCATTTGCAGCAGCGATTCTTAGAATGATTTGTATCGCCTCACGATTGTAAAATCTCCCATCGCCGCCTAAAGTTAAAGTTGCACCCTGCGGGGCTTTAATGGCATCAAAAATACTTTGTACGAAATTTTCAAGATAATTAGGCTGTTGAAACGTCTTTACTTTCTTTCGCAAACCGGACGTTCCTGGTTTTTGGTCTAGAAAAGGTTTCGTTGGAACAGTAGTAAATTTCATATTTAGACTCTTTTCTCTAAATGCTATTTTGTTGATTGCAGATTGATTGCTATAATAAGCGCTCTTTTTGAAACCGCTCAAGCTTTTTAATCTAAAAAAAGCATTCATTGGGGGATTAGCTCAGTTGGTAGAGCAGCGGACTCTTAATCCGTTTGTCGCGAGTTCGACCCTCGCATCCCCCACCATCCTTATATACCAAAGCAGGTTTGACGAAACATCACGTTTATTCACATAGTATCCTCAATTGGATATCTTTTGCTGGTTTTGACCTTTGGTTCAAGTCATGCATCCAATCAATCTTGGCTAGTTTATATGCTATCATTTATCAATGATAACGATGATAATTAAACATAACGAACCGAGCGTGAATATTGCAATTCGGTACATGCCTGGAAGCTTGAAAAAACGCATTTACAGGGAAGCCGGAAGACGCCAAGCTGGCGGAGATCTGGGATTCGACCGAGGTGGCATCAATGCGGGTCAGATAATCAGTGAATTAAGCGCTAGGGAACTTGGCCTAATACTTGAGAAACCACCAGAGAAAAAAGTCCCTCAGATGGTCACGCGTCGGGGAGCCATCGGTTTCACATTAATACTCCCGAAGGAACTCTTTGACAAGCTAAATGAAGATGACTTAAGAGCGGGTTCAGTGCGAAACTTATCGAAAAATGAATACATATTAAATATCCTGACAGATAAAGATACTCATTGGCCAGAAGCATATAAGTTGATTAGGGAGGATAAAACGGCAAGCTATGCCCTTACTTTGCCTGTTGATCTCCGACTTCAGCTTTTCAAAGAAGCGGGCATAAGGATGCTAGCCGGTGAAATAGGCCCTGACGGTGGACCCGTTACTGTCAGCCGGTTGATACAGGAAAAACTGGCCGCAAGCTGGGGCATGAAGCTGCCTCCCCTGCCCGTTTTGGATGACAATTCTGAAGAAGAGATTCTAGTCAGGATGAAACTTTCACTGAAAGAAGCAGTAAGAAAAGCGTCCAGTGAAAAAGGTCAAAGTATGAATCGCTGGTTCCTTGATGTCCTCGACAGGAACCTTCCCAAAATTTCAAACAACTAAAAGTTATCGGGTTACTTAGATTCCAATCTATCGGAAAACATTAAATATATTGAATATCAAGATGCTAGACGCTGATCAGTATAGTAAGATTAAATCAAAACTACCCGCCTCAGAGTTTCGTAATCGCGGGCGTTTTTTTCATGAAGTCAGGTCCTAAGCCGAAATTGCAACTTCTAGAAGGTAGCCATTGCAACGCCCCTATCCACTGAATTTTTAACGTAAGTCTGGGTGTTTGAAATTACACGATAATTGATTCAATCTGAAACAGCAGAAGTCATCTCCAAATTAATTTAGCGTCCTTTGTAGAGATAATGACATTGTCAAATAACGTCGTTTCTTCCATTCGCTTAGCGGGCGGAACGCTGGGATTCCTTGGATAACTCTTACCATCGAAACTTAATTCTGCCTCGTAGCTCGTTTTTACCCCGCCACCCTGAACCAACACGCCGATGTCGTGCCATCTATTAGTGATCCCTTTTAAGATAAGTATAGGTGGCCTTGAAATTGTAATATTAGAAACGATACGCCATGTGTTTCCATCTCTCGACAGAATGAGCGTGTTACATCCTCCGCTACCACACCATTCATTACCGAGCAGATATACAATGGCCTCATTCACCCCGTCCGAATTTAAATCACGAAAAGCAGCTACAAACCTAGCGTTCTTATCGCTGCTAAAAGTTTGAAGATAATCCTTTAGCGAGCTTTCATCTGATTCCTGAATATCAGCAAAGGTAGAGTTTGCCATTAGAATTAAAATAAATATTCCAGAAATGAAACGAAACATCATGATTCCTTGTGTCCATTCATAAAGAAGGATTGCCTATCGCAACCAATAAATAATACATATCGAATTGACGTTTATTCGAGAATAACCTGCAATCTAAGCTGGTGAATCATCAATGACTAATTCATACATACCTAGGCAGAAGCACTCAAAATAATCAATTTCGCTCAATCTTTTCAACCCAGAACAATTCACAGGATCCATCACCTGTGTCCATTCTGGTCAGGGAACTTTGCCAATGCCAACCGTCCTTTCCTTCAACTCTCACAAGGTATCCACGCATTCTGACTACCTCACCTGTTGATACCTTAAGTAAGGACATTTCAATGTATCTGTTTGCAGGAATGATGTGCGTATTTGCACTATGTGATTCAATCTGATCTCTTGGAATTGGGAAATGATCTGTGGACCAAAAATACCACCTGCCAGATTGCGAGATTCGTATTTTTGAGAGATTATCGGCATCACTCATTGGCCCCCATCCCAATGCAAAATCCACCGGAGAAAGATCAGCCTCTCTTCCAAATGAGTATCGTTTAACACTAAGAACTTTAGCTTCAAGCTCATATCTGGCTAAGGCATGAATCTTGTATCCGTTTTGAGTCCAATCCTTTATATTTACATTCTCTTGATTCGGGTCATTCTGAACTGATGCCTGAATGTAGGACTCATCAGCAATAGGTGCGTCACCAACTTGAATTTTACTCGAACATGATAAGATCAACAGGAAGAGACAATACAGAAATAGTTTCTTCATGTTGATTTACGTTCAAGTTACCTAATTGCGTGTTTGTAATATTTAAGAAGAGCTTGATAAGACATGCTAGAAAAATGAAGAATATACTAAAATCAAATAAAAAAACATTTGCATCATGTGAAAATGTGTTTTGCGACATCCTCACCTAACGTTGACAACCCAACCCACAGTAAACAATATCCGAAAAAACAGAAAATGCTTCTAAATCGAGATCCCATCCTTCTTGATTTGTATAAATATAAAGGGATGAAAAAAAGACCAAATCCGGCAATTCCTATATTTAAAAGTGGTGATGGTTTATAGTTAATCTGCTTTTCATCAAAATGAAGCCACAAAAAAATTAAAGCAAGGCCAATAAAAGTCGGAATAAAATGCGCCAGGATGCGAAAGGTTTGCCCAGATCCTTCCGAAAGGTTATCAAGCACACCCTCCATAAATGCAATCAAACACAGGGAAATGATGACTATTTTTTTAGGTTTCATAATTTTCAGTTCATTACCAATAAGAAACTACCAGAGACTCCCATGAAGAGCCTCTGGGATAAATCTAAAAATCTGTAGTACGAATAAAAATCGAACCGTCATTTTCATAACGATTTTCAGCTATCAACTTATCTGCCACATTGACTATAGCTGACCGATGATCTGAGAAAACAGATATTGGCTTTTGAGGATCATTTTCAAAGTAATTGGCTAGGGTTTCAGATGAAATCTTACAATTAATGGTATTGTTTCCTAAGATGGCTGGAAACATAATAACTTTATTATTTCCGTCAAATATTGGTTTCCCTTTAGGGAATCTGGCGTAACTCATGGCAATTCTCCTCATGTTAGTTATCCATCAAGCAGGTTTTTACCTTTGGAAGATTATTATGTACCTGAATTAATTGTTAGAAAAGAGGGATTTGAACAATTATCGATGCATCTCCATCTGAGCATACCCGAATGACGAAGAACGAACAAAGTCTAAAAGTGGTTTGAGCGTGTGGAAACTCAACAATGAATGATTAACCAATTGATTAAAAAGCTATAATAGATTCATCTGTCCTTTTTTTGATGCTCAGAGGAATTCGAATCATCATAGACAATAAACCTTTCGGCCTCGGGATGTCCCGACCAGAAATAAAAAAACTCTCTTGATACTTTTTTGAACAACTCCTTTGTCTCATTCCTTAAAAATAAATTAAGGGCTCTATTGACAGCAAACCGGTAATCTTTCTCCTGGAAGTGATTATTACCTCTAAGTTCTCTTATAATTATTTTAGCGATCTTAAGTCGTGTCTCACAAACTGGTTTGGGAATATCCAATTGCTTTAAGCAATCCAGGTAACCATTTAAGGGCCAACTCTCAATAAATTCAAATTTAAAGGTTTCAATAGAACTCCATACCTCTGTTAATTCTTTATTGATGGTGTCTTTTCTTAACAATTTTAAATTGAATATGTTCCCTATGCTCATTGAAACAACAGATTTGATATCATCCATCCAGAATGGATAAAATTCTCTAGCCACATTTAGACAAAACCGTCTTTCATTCATATCCATTTTTTCAATTACTTTGTCAACTGCTTTCCTGAAAGATGTTCCGTCCTGAATAACCCCATTTAAGTTCGAGGAAAGTTTATTTAGAAAATACCTTCTATCCGATATCGATTCTTCTATCGCGCCTTTAGATCGAATAATCTGAAGATAAGCCTCAATTGCTACTGTCTCTCTCTCAGAATTCTCTAATGTTTTTTCCAGCATCTTTTAATCCTATTAGTAAGCACTTATAGAACCGAGCTTAGATTTCCATGTGTACATTCTTTTCCTTTGCATAATTAATTGCAACAGAAAAATAAGCTTAAATGATAAAAAATAATTTCAATCTAGAAGCTTTTACTTATCCCAAAAAACAGCCCTCGCCGAGGCCCATACTGAGGTGCCCCAACCCCAATGCCGCTTCCATCTCGTAATTCATAGGCATTATCCAATAAATTAACGACTACCATTCTCACTTCAAAGTTTCCTAATTCTTCACTTTGGATTTTTTTAGAGGCTGACACATTGAACTGTATATATGAAGGAAGATGATCCGTGTTAGCGAATCCTTTCCTTAAACCGGACCCATAAATTGAATCCATACTCCAATGAATCTCCGACCAGTCGTAAGCGACACCAAAGGAACCGGTATAGGTTTGATCGTGATCTGTATGAACCCAGTGATCTTTGATATAGTTTAGCTCTGAAATACCAAAATTATATTGCGAAGAAATAATGTTCTTGGCCAAGCTTGTGCTTCTAGCCAAATTAACATAACCAGAAAAGTTTCCTTTTTTGTAGCTTGCTGTTAACTCCACACCATAAATCTTGCCTCGAGAGTAATTAAATGGTGAATAGATCAAAGCATTTCCGAACTGCCCCTCATCGAGCATGTTCGTAATATCTTTGTAATACCCATCAACACCAAGCGAGAGCGCGGATGACAACTGATGAGTCACGCCCAGATCTAAATAACTCGAGCGCTCCGACTTAACATCTGAATTTAAATTGGTTTCGGGTGCATTACTAGTTTGCTTATAAAGCATAATTGTTGGCGATGAAATCAACTCTGCGGGAGGAGGGGTGAAGTATCTTGAAAAACCCGCGTGAATAGTGGTTTCAGGTGAAACCTTAAATACGATTCCAATTCTTGGACTTATTTGACTTTCATTCAGATTTGCATTTGCCTGATCGAACCGTAGGCCATAATCTAAATTGACTTGCCTGCTTACTTTCCATGCATCCTGAACATAGAAAGACACTAATGAATTGTCTTTTCTAGGGACATTGTCAATGATTGAAAATGGAACGCCACTTACGTTTCCGCTTAAGTTAACTGGAAAAACGAGGCTTGTGTTATCGCTTCTGACTTTTTCTTCTGATGCCATCAATCCCATACCCAAGATATTGTCATCATTCAACCAGTAGCTTGCATCCAATTGCAATCCTTGACTTGAACTGCTTCGATAAACATCTGACGCGACGCCATTGAAAACCAGATCACCTATCGGGTCGGGGACATAATGCACGCTTGTAAATCGTGAGAAAAGTGAAACCTGATAGTCCAAGTTCTCGCCCAACGTACTTTGCAAAGCCAAAATACCGTAGTGGTTATTTTCAATCTGTCTATCATCAACATCAGAGGAGTTCACATTTGAAACTCCAGAAAAAGCCAGGTAATCATTTTGAGGAATTTGTCCCGGATTATTCGGGATCTGGAATTTACCATGATAATTACCAAACATGGCTGTAAGTCCTGTCGTAGAATCAATCATGTAGTTAAAGTAGGCAAACTCTTTATTCTGATTCGTTCGATCATGAATAGCACTCGAATTAGCTATGGGATTTTCAATCCCGAGATTATTCTCGATGAAAGAACCTGATACAAAATATGAAAATCCATCTTTAGAGCTGCCATACTCAATACCTGGATTGATTGTGCCGTTGCTTCCTCCATAAATATTAACGCTACCTCCGCTGTCTAACTGTTTTTTAGTTTCGATCTCGATAACCCCTGCAGTTCTGTCGCCATATTTTGCTGGTAGAGCGCCCGTTAGAAGAACGATGCCTTTTGCAATCCGAATATCCATATCCTGACCGAAACCTGAAATTCCTTCGGGTATAACGATGCCATTAATACGGTATTGCAGATTCCCATGATCACCCCGAATATGTATTTGCCCAAAAGAATCATTCGTGACTCCAGGTGCCTGAAGCAATGCCTTGTTGAATGAAGTACTATCCCCTTCAGGAAGATTGGCGATATCTTTATCGTTAATAATATAAAGACTACCCTCATTTTTTCTGGATGATCCATTATTGATATCATCAGAAATTCCGGCATCGACCTGAATTTCTGGAACTACGATTGTCTCCCCTTCCGTTTGGTTGGAACCAGCTTTTTTTATGCTCTCATCATTTAAAGCCAGTCCGAGTTCGCCGCTAGATGACTCAGCCATGTATTTGCTTCCTTCAAGAACCTCATCTGCAAATGACCAAAAGGATTGAAAAAGAAGGACCACTAAAAGAATAAGACGATAACTCCGCCTAGTATTGTTTAAAAATATGAATAACCCCATTTTCCCTCCGTGTTGAAGCGGCACCGATAAATCTTATAGACAGGTAAAAAACCTTCTAAAAGATCTGATTGTCAATTAAACGTTTAATTAATTGGGGAAAAGGGAGGGGCTCGAGAATAATATGAAGATTCGGAAATTAGATCAACGAACAACATCAACTTTAAGTTTGGAAGCAAATAAAGAAGAAATTGCAACTTCTCTAAGACATCAACTTTAGTTAACTCAGAGTTTACTGGAACATGAGAAATGAATTGACATATTGAGCATGACTTTTCGAGGGTTTGAGATTCATGATGATGGGAGAATTCAATCAACTGAATTACGATGAAACTGAAAAGAGCTATAAAAACAACCAGTCCACTAAGCTTTCGCAATAGCCTGACCGACTTTCTATCTAAATTAACGAATCGATCGTAATCCATGCAACCCATCTGCTATTACTTGAAATTTAAGAAATACATTAACGTTCATTTTTGTAATTTATCAGATTATGAGGATCTTATCATACAGTTAAATGATCAGTTTTAACCCAGAAACGGAAAAACTATTTTTAAGATGACCACCTTTCAAAATGGAATTCCGGATTCGATCAATCTGCGATTCAGGCTTATTGAACCTTGGATCAAATAAAATATAAAATTGTCAAATTAATATTAAATTGACGTTTATGATAATATTTCCATTTATCCTACATGATTAATAGATAAAGTCGACTAAGCATCGATACGAATATATGCGTTAATACGCTTAACTGCAAATTAAAGTAAGGTAACTAAAGCATGGCTGAATTAGCTGAAATCGATTTAGATAGAATAATTTCAGATAATGACTTGACCGAAGAAAACTCAAAAAAAACCATTCAGAATGAGAAACGTGGCTTTGAAAGAAAATCGCTTAGGGGAAAGGCCCTTATTTCAATCCATAACCATGGTCCCATTTTAGTTAAAACGATTGATATTAGTGAGGGAGGGATCGCAGTAGTTGCAGAAAGGAACCCAAAACCGGAAACAGCTTGTGTGATCCAGGTAGAGATTCCGCTTCATGATGGAAAGAAATACGGCATCCACTCTAAAGCCGTTGTCATGCATAGTATATACAGCAGACAAGAAAATGGATTCAAGATCGGGCTAAAATTCTTGGATCTCTCCGATGAAAAAAAACATTTAATCCAGAATTTCATTTATCCCTGAGCAATGATATGTTTGGTCCTGCCTTACTCAATAATCGCGGTTGACTCAATGTAAGTACCTGTTAAAAACCCAAGCTTTCGAGCAGGTCATCAACTTGTTCCTGAGTACCTACAACATCCGTTTTAGTCGGATCGATTTGCGGGCCATTAAGCAATCCATCTTCGTCTTTCTTCGCTGCAGGAGAAAAATCCAGTAAGAGCTGAACTAATTGCTTTTCAAGATCCTGTGCTAAATTCGTGATTTTTTTGATAACCTGGCCCGTAAGATCCTGAAAATCCTGTGCCATCATTATCTCCATCAACAAATCTTTCGTTTCTTTGGAGTTCTTGTTTGTTTTATGGAGAAATTCCAGAGTCTCTTGCGCCAACTGGTCGTACTCGCTTTTAAGAGAAGGATTCGATAAAATGACTTTCCATCGTTCCTCGAACGAATTTGCCCTGGTTGCAATCTCATCTTGCAGCGGAGTAGCTATGTCAGTGGCGTTGAGAACCTTTTCAGCGGCTTGCTCTGTCATACGAGCGACGTAGTTAAGCCTGTCTCTCGCATCCGGGATATCTTGTGCAACACGTTCAATCATTTTATCAACACCAAGTTGACGCAAATTATCATGCAGAGAACGAGTCAAGTACCCTATCCTATGAATCATGTCACCATTCGAATCCGTTTGCGTCTGATCTGCGGCAGCCAGGACACCTGATCCAGTATCTTGAAGTTGAACTGGGATAGTTTCGTTCATCATATTTAAGCTCCTACTTTCTCAAGCTTTTCAAATATCTTGTTTAGTTTTTCATCCAGCGTCACTGCAGTAAAAGGTTTGACGACATAACCGTTTGCACCGGCTTGAGCAGCAGCAATGATGTTTTCTTTTTTTGCTTCTGCCGTCACCATAAGAACCGGCAAGTGAGCAATCGCCGGATCCGATCGAATCTTCTGCAACATCGTCAACCCATCCATATTGGGCATGTTCCAATCTGACACGACAAAATCAAAATTACCGGCTTTCAACATACCTAGCGCAATAGCACCGTCCTCAGCTTCCTCGACGTTAGAGTACCCTAGTTCCTTTAAAAGGTTACGGACAATCCTACGCATGGTCGAGAAATCATCAACTACTAAAAATTTTGTATTCGGATTAGCCATGCTTAACTCCATTCTCTTTAATCATTTATTCGCCCTAAATATAGAATCATTCAGTATCATTATCGGCAATTCTTTTCCAAATTGAAGCCACAAAATAAAGAATATTTTCCTCTCAATTTGAAATCAGACTCTTAATGCCTGCTTGCCATGTGCCATCAAATGCCGCAGCACTGCTTCAGGAAGATCATTTAGATGAATCGTTTCATGCACGGCGCCGTGGGCGACAGCCTCCTTTGGCATACCGTAAACTACACAGCTTTCCTCACTTTGGGCAAAATTATAAGCGCCGGCATTTCTCATTAGCAGCATACCTTGAGCTCCGTCTTTTCCCATACCTGTCATGATCACCCCAATTGCGTTCTTTCCTGCTGCTTGGGCAGCGGATTCAAAGAGGACATCAACTGAAGGTTTGTGGCGGCTTACCAAAGGCCCATCAAACAACTCGGTAACATAATTAGCCCCGCTTCTTGCCAATTTGAGATGCTGATCTCCAGGTGCTATAAAAGCATGGCCAGGAAGCACCCGCTCCCCTCCACGCGCTTCAGCGACAGAAATCTTGCAGATGCTGTTCAAACGATTTGCAAACGATTTTGTGAACCCAGCAGGCATATGCTGGGTTATTAAAATACCTGGGCAATCTGACGGCATCTGGGTAAGAAACGATTTAATTGCCTCCGTGCCGCCAGTTGAAGCTCCGATAATAATCAATTTCTCACTGCTGATAAGCGGATCTCGTAAAGCACCCAAGGTTTGTGTACTTGAAGCTGCGTAATTTTTTGGAACTGCTTGGCTTATTCTAGCTTGCGAAGCTGCACGAATTTTATCTGCGATAATATCCGTGTATTCACGCATTCCATCCGATATTCCCATTTTGGGTTTGGTCACGAAGTCGGTTGCACCAAGCTCCAAAGCACGGAGGGTAATCTCCGAACCTCGCTCAGTCAAAGTAGAGACCATGAGGACTGGCATGGGCCTCAACCGCATAAGCCGTTCCAGAAAATCCAGTCCATCCATTTTTGGCATTTCAACATCTAAAGTTAACACATCCGGATTGAGTTGCTTGATCATATCGCGCGCGATGAGTGGGTCGGGGGCAGCTCCTACCACCTGCATATCGGGCTGACTATTGATGATTTCAGTAAGCAAGCTACGAATAAGGGCGGAGTCATCAATCACTAGAACTTTTATTTTCATTTTGATTTCTTTCCTATCTTCGATCAGTCATTAGAACAATTCGACATCGCCGGCAACATCATTTGTTTTGAGCTTGCTTGCATAAGCTTCTTCGCGCTTGACCAGAGTGTAGTTGTTGAGCTGTTTCAGCTTTTTGACAAGCACTTTTCCAGTTTTTGGAAAGAAATATACTTTTCTAGGGTAAATATCATTCAGATCTTCACCTGTAACTCGAATTCGTTCTTCTTTTAGAAATCTGCGAACAAAGTCAGCGTTTCTGTCCCCGACATTCGTTGTAGTAAAACTTCTCAACACATTGCCACCACCAAAGATTTTAGCTTCCAGATTCTCTCGCTTGGCACCATTTTTCAGAAGCTGGTTTATCAATACTTCCATCGCATAGGTCCCATATCTCATGGATTCAGAAACGGGGCTGTCTTTGTCTGCGTTTCCGCCATCCGGAAGCATGAAATGGTTCATGCCGCCAATCCCTGAAATACTGTCCCTGATGCAAGCGGATACGCACGAGCCAAGTACGGTTACAATCAGCATATCCTGCTTCGTGAAATAATATTCACCTGGTGATATTTTTGCCGCATTGCAATCAAATGTTCGGTCAAAATACAGCGTAGTAGAAATTTCTTCTTCGAGCATGCTCATAAACTCTTATCTCCGGTTTTTGTCTCGTTTCCCCGCTGAGTCACCGAGGTCTTACTCAACTCATAAACTGTTTTTCCGCGTAATTTGAATGCATTTGATACGTATAAAAAGTTCTCAGAATGTCCTGCAAACAAGAGCGCATGGGATTTCATTAAGGGAACAAATTTAGTCAGGATGCTCGATTGCGTAGGCTTATCAAAATAAATCATGACGTTTCTACAAAAAATTGCATCAAAAGGCTCACCTAAATTGTAATTTGCATCCAGTAGATTCAATTGTTGGAATGTGATTAGATTGCGTAATTCATTTCTAACTTTAACAACCCCTTGATGCTTTCCAGTCCCTTTAAGAAAGAATTCCTTACATCTCTGTTCAGATAGCTTACTTACCCGTTCATTTGGGTAGATTCCTCTAGAAGCAGTTTCAAGCACATTTGTATCGATATCCGTTGCAATTATCTCTACAGGTGGTTTTAATGTTCCGAATGCCTCGCAGGCAGTCATCGCGATCGTATAGGGCTCTTCACCCGTAGAAGCTGCAGAACACCATATCCGGATTGGCTTTTTCAGCTGTTTCAAATGTTCGGCCAAGATAGGGAAATGATGCTCTTCTCGAAAAAATGAAGTTAAATTGGTCGTCAATGCATTGGTGAACGACTCCCATTCACTGGCTGAACCTCCACCCTCAAGGTCGTCCAGATATTGCTTGAAAGAGTTATAACCAACGGCCCGAAGCCTCCGGCCAACACGGCTATAAACCATGTCAGTCTTAGCTTCTGATAACGATATGCCGGCATGTTTATAAATGAGCTTACGAATCCGCTCAAAATCATGCTTTGTAAATTCGAACTCTCTGTCGTCATGAAGTTTTTCTTGAACTAACATAAACTTCCTATTCAAAAATGCAGCTAATTAAATTTATGAACCACTAAAGTGCCACTAACTTTTAATCCAATTCTAATAATTCACGGCCTTCGCATTGATAGGATCAAACGAATTGTTCGCAGAACCATCCAAGTTGAATACATTAACGGTTTCGAACAATTGTTCTGCTTGCTCCATCAACGATTCTGCCGCCGCTGCCGCCTCTTCGACCAGGGCGGTATTTTGTTGGGTCACGTCATCCATTCTTGTCACAGCTTCGTTGACCTGGTTGATACCTGAGCTTTGCTCAATTGAAGCCGCCGCGATTTCACCAATGATGTCAGTTACCCGTTTCACGGAGTTCACCACTTCTTCCATTGTTTTTCCTGCGTTTTCAACTAATGCCGTACCTTCGGAAGTCTTATTCACGGAATCGGAAATAAGATCCTTAATCTCTTTTGCAGCATTGGCTGAGCGCTGTGCCAGGCTTCGAACCTCACCGGCAACGACAGCGAACCCGCGTCCCTGTTCACCTGCCCTGGCAGCCTCAACGGCGGCATTCAGGGCAAGGATATTCGTTTGGAATGCAATCCCGTCTATCACGCTGATGATATCCTCGATCTTTCTTGCACTTTCATTGATGATGCTCATGGTATTCACAACCTTTCCTACGACCTCCCCTCCTTTTATTGCGATACCGGAGGCAGCCATAGCGAGTTGATTGGCTTGCTTGGCATTTTCGGCATTTTGCTGAACTGTGCTTGCCAACTCTTCCATGCTCGCGGCCGTTTTCTCAAGACTTGAAGCTTGATCTTCAGTTCGTCTTGACAAATCTGCGTTCCCTTTTGATATTTCCTTCGCTGCAGTATTGATTGCATCCGCCGACATTTTTACAACGATGATCGGATCGACAATCGTCTGCAAAGTCTGATTGACACCTTCCACAATCTTACGGAAATCGCCTTGATGACGGTTTGCATCTGCTCTGACATTGACTTGCCCATCCCGAGCAGCTTTGGATAACATTTGTGCATCCTCATTTAGGGCCTTTAAGTTGCTTCTGACCTTCTCAATGATTTCATTGATGAAAACCTTCTTGCCATTGAATTGCTCAAGAGGCGCATTGAAATCACCCTCCCCAAACGCTTTAACAACGGCCATGGACTTCTGGTTCATTTCGATCAAGCCGGCCATCATGGCATTCACGCTTTGTGCAAGGCGACTGAAATCACCCTTGAATAAATGAGCATGAAGGTCCATATCGATGTTCCCCTTCTCATGCTCCGCACTGACCCATTTTACTGATTCAATGATGCTGGAGAGGCTGCTGCTGATCTTTTTGATACTCTTGTTAATGAAAGCCTTCTCGCCTGGGTATTCCTTGATCGTGGCGGAAAAATCACCGTTCCCGAACTGCTCGACGCAATTCATCACGGTTTTATTCTCGTCGATGTATTCAGCAACCATCTCATTGACACCAATAGCAACCAGACGATAATCGCCATCAAACTTGTCAGGGTCCATCATCACGCTGATATTCCCTTTTGTATGTTCATCCGACATGAATTGAAGATCTTTGATCAGCGACTTGATGTTAAAGCGCAAACCTTCCACACCGTCATTCACTAAGGATAGTTTGCCAGGGAACTTCTCAAGTTCCTTCTCAAAGTCGCCTTTTGCCAGATAATTGATGCATTCCGTCGATTTCGTGATGATGTCGACATAATTAGAAGCCATGCGGTTGATGCCAACCGCGATCTCCCGGTAGGCGCCCTCGAATTTGCTGATGTCAATGTATGAATCAATATTGCCTTTCTTATGATCTTCTTCCATTTTGGCCATCGCATAATCAATTTCAACCAATTTTTGCGAAGCGACGGCCAACGAACCAATCACACTGTCCGCTGATTGATTTTTTTGATTGCTATCGGTTTCAAAGTTGCCTTTAGAAATCCCCTTGGCGGTTTTTAAGGCTTGTGATGCTTCTCCTCCAAGTTGACGCGTTACGTTTGAAACAATCGTAAACATGCCTATCAAAGTCAGGGCAAATACAGCAACAGTTATAAGAAGCGAATCTATTTTCTCCTTGGACATCATTGCTGCAACACCTGCTTCGGTATTTTTAGCATCCTGATCTGACAAAGTGACCAGCTCATCAACTGCATCACGATGTTTCAAATAAGCTGTTTCAAGTTTGGAAAGTGCTGCATCGATACTTTTAGCATCGCCCGAACGAACCGCTGGAATAAAAACGTTATCTCGTATTCTCAAGAACTCTTCACCGGTAGGGCGAAGCTTTTTCTCGATCACTTCGTGCATTTCAGGATTTTTTGTTGTACTTTCCCAATAATTGAGTCTGTCATTGAAATCCTTGGACAGTTTGTTACCTTTAATAATGAGCGGCTGCAATGGCTGGTTCTTGATTGCAACCATTTCAAGGGCCACTTGCCAGGACTCAAGCAAATAAGCAGGTGGAGGCAATATATCTGCCTCCAGATCCTTAGTTGAAATGATGCTCTTGTAGGCTTCTCCATTCACCATGACCCTGCTTAGAGAGCGATCGGTCAGGAACCCGGCAATCATAAAGAATGTCACCAGAACCGATAGCAGTATTGTCATTTGAATCTTCAATTTCAAGTTAAAAAAATTGGAGATAAAGGAACTTGCTTTTTTTGTTTGCAAATCTTTCATTTTACTTTCCTTAAAAAAATCTTTGTTTTTAAATAAGATTTCTCACTAGCCTATCAATAACACCTAAATTCAACATGAATTAAAAAAGTAGTCACCATCCATAGATAATCATTAAACAGATCCGGATCTTCCCAATGACCTTATTCAGGTTATATGAACCATGTGATTCTGAAATACGCTCTGTAAACATCATATTCTCCTCAGAAACAATTACCATCTAACCTGGAATGGGTCATTCATACTCAAATTCTTTCCTTATCCCATCCAATTCTTTATTGCATGCCATTACTTTTCGAAAAAGAACCGCAATGTTGCGACAACTTAATTAAAACTCCTCCCAATCCCCGTCATCGGTTCCTGTTTTGGCTAGCAGCTTTGAGGGCGCAGCCTTAAATGCAGGTTTTGGTGGAGATGGGCGTGGTACTGGACGGCGTAGCTCATTCGTTGTTGATTGAACATTTGAAGCGCTAGCATGCCCTCCTTTAACTTTATAGCGACTAACCGTATCCATAAGACTGACCGCCTGATCGACAAGTGATTCAGCAGCCGCAGCAGCCTGTTCTACCAACGCCGCATTCTGTTGGGTAACCTCATCCATATCGGTGATCGCGTTGTTTACCTGATCGATGCCTGAACTTTGCTCGGTTGAAGCTGCCGAGATCTCGCCCATGATGTCGGTCACCCTTTGGACCGAGGATACGATTTCATTCATGGTTTGACCCGCGTTCTCAACGAGCTTGGTTCCATCCTGAACTTTAGCAACCGATGCAGAAATCAACTGTTTGATCTCTTTCGCGGCGCCAGCAGAGCGTTGTGCCAGGTTACGGACTTCACCTGCAACCACTGCGAACCCTCTGCCCTGTTCTCCAGCCCTTGCTGCCTCAACTGCAGCATTCAATGCAAGAATATTGGTCTGGAACGCAATGCCATCGATGACTGATATGATGTCTTCGATTTTTCTTGAACTGTTATTAATATCCGCCATGGTCGTTACGACCTCATTGACGACCGAGCCGCCTTTGATAGCAACCCCGGAAGCAGCAGCTGCAAGCTGATTGGCCTGCTTTGCATTCTCCGCGTTTTGTTTAACGGTAGAAGCCAACTGCTCCATGCTAGAAGCGGTTTCTTCAAGGCTTGATGCCTGCTGTTCAGTTCTGCTGGATAGATCATTGTTACCGGTCGATATCTCACCGGCAGCCGTGTTAATCGTTTCTCCTGCTTCTCTGACCTGAAGAATGAGATCCGTCATTTTTTCAATCAGCGTGTTTATGCCGGAACATATCTTCACAGCCGCACCCGTCTTATCTTCCAAGCTCAAACGATTCGACAGATCCCCATCTGAAGCTTTTTGTACCAGGTCAGATATTTCATTCTCAATCTTGCGTTCCTGGGTGGTATCAACCCATTCAAGAGCCGTTCCCATCCGGGTTCCATCATCCAGGAAAATCGGACTGGCTTTCAATTTAAAGAACATCTCGCCAACTTCGATATTGGTTTCGTATGCTTCCTTAAGGTTGGCAAGGAGATTTTTTTGATGGGCTGGATTGTGATGAAAAATATCAAAGCTTTGCCCCAGGATCCTTTCTGGATCGAAATTGGGCAGAACTTTACGCATATTTTCGGCAGCACTGACCATTAACTTTCTAGAGGCAGGATTCATGTACTTGATCAATCCATCCGGATCCGCCATCATCATGTTTGTACTGGAACTATCCAGAGCAGACTTGATCATCATTGCCTCTTTGGATTTCTCCTTAACCTGGTTTTCCGCTTCCACATAGACGGTTACGTCATCCGAGTAGCAGACCACTTTGAAGAGGCTGCCATTCAGATCAAGGATTGGGCAATAATGCGCCTGAAAATATACGGTCTTTCCTTGTTTCGTCTCGGCCTTGAAGATTCCTTCCTTTGATTTTCCAGACAGGATATCCTTCCAGTTATTTCGATAACTTTCCTTTTCTGTTTCTTTTGAATTCACAAGCTTGGTGTAATGTTTCCCGACGATCTCATCTTTGGAATACCCCATGACATTAAGGTAATTATCGTTGGCTCTTAAAACATTCCCATCAAGTGAAAATTCGATGACAGACTGAATCTCATTGATCGCCTTGATCTGCCCCTCAAAATCCGCGCTCTTGTCTTTGTCTGCGATGATGCACTCGGAATAGATTACAATCTTGCATACGTTATCCTGATGATCTTTGACAGGAGCATATTTGGCGTTAAACCAGAGTTCTCTTCCATCCTTCGATAAGCGTTTTACCTGACTTGTCTGTGGCTCACCTTTAAGCAACTTCCCCCAAAGCGATTTATATTCAGTATCTTGGTTAATTTGCCTATCCATTATTTGGGTAGCATCCTTACCCACCAGTTCCTCTTTGCGATAGCCTAACGAATCAAGAAAGAGTTCATTGCAATCAATGATCTTTCCATCCGTGCTGCATTCCACAACACCAAAAATTTCATTTAATGCACCATCACTGCTTTCAAGCGAAATGGCTTTTGACTTGGCTTCGGTGACATCAGTAAGATAGCAGACTACTTTTCTCAACGATCCAGTACCGTTTTTCACAGGAGCATAATAGCCCTGGAAAAAGACTGTCTTACCCTCCTTGTTGATCAATTCGAACATGCCCGATTGACTTCTTCCTGCTGCCAATTCGGCCCAGAAATCCTGATATTCGCTTTTTTGGCTCTCAAAACGGCCCACAAGTGTTCGATGGTGCTGTGAAATAAGTTCATTTTCGCTATATGAAAGTGCTTTAAGCGCCAATTCATTGATGCTTGTAATCAGGCCTTCCGCATTGAACTCTATTACACATCTAGCTTTATTGATTTCTGCTTTAATTGCGCGCATTTCAGCGATCTCATCAAGCATTTTCTTCGTTTGTTCAGTGTGGCTTGCCAAACTGTTTATTAGATTTGCCAACATGTTATTTCTCCTTGAGTCGTTATATTTAAATTAACTCTGAACGTGATCTATTAATTCCATCTCGTGACTGTTCATCAACTGCTCTATGTCAACCAGAATGAACATCTTTTCTTCAACCGATGCCAACCCAGTGATGTATTTCGTATCAATACTCGAGACGATGTCTGGTACAGAACGAATCTGGCTAGATTGAAGGTTCATGACATCAGAAACGCCGTCAACCACGATTCCGACAATTCGACCGCTTAAATTAAGTATAATGACGACAGTAAACTCGTTGTACTCGACGCGACCAAGGTGGAATTTGATTCGCAAGTCGACGATGGGGACAATTCGTCCACGCAGATTAACAACACCTTTGATAAAGTCTGGCGTATTAGCGATCTTCGTAACCGCGTCATAGCCTCTAATTTCCTGTACTTTCAGAATTTCAAGTCCATAAGACTCTTCACCTAACACAAAAGTCAGGAATTCTCTGGAATCTGCACTCGCTTCAATGGATTCCTTGTTCATTAACTCAGTGGCAGCACTCATTGATATACTCCTTGTGAATTGTTTTGTCCCATTTTAATAATCGCAGGAACATCTAAAATTAATGCAACCGAACCGTCACCCATGATAGTGGCACCAGAAACGCCTTGAATCTTTTTGAAGTTTGTTTCCAGGCTCTTGATCACAACCTGTTGCTGTCCGACCAAACCATCAACAAACAAAGCAGCTTTCTTGCCCTCCGCTTCAAGGATCACCAGCACACCCTCCGTTGGGTGCATGATCTCGGTGTCTTGATTAAAAAGTGCATACAGTGGGATGATGGGAAGGTATTCGCCTCTCACATTAATCATCAACCCCTCACCTGTGACAGTCTTGATATCCTCCATTTTGGGTTGCATGGTCTCAACAATAAGATTGAGAGGAACGACATAGATGCTGGCTCCGAGTGATATTGACATGCCATCCAATATTGCAAGCGTCAGCGGAAGCGAGATCGACATTGTTGTTCCATAACCCGGTGCGGACCGTATATCTATCGAACCGCCCATGGCACTTACATTTCTCTTGACTACATCCATGCCGACCCCGCGTCCGGAAACATCCGTCACAACTTCGGCTGTTGAGAACCCAGGAGCGAATATCAATTGCCAGACTTCGTTGTCTGTCATATTCTCATTCACTGGTAGTCCGTTTTGCCTTGCCTTACTTAAAATTCGTTCACGATTCAGACCTGCACCGTCATCCGATACCTCAATGACAATATTGCCGCCCCGGCTTGAGGCAGAAAGCGCCAGTCTACCGACCTCACTCTTGCCACTTTCCTTTCGTTTTTCCGGTATTTCAATTCCATGATCGATGCTGTTTCTAACTAAATGCGTTAAGGGGTCGATAATTCGTTCAATAAGACCTTTATCCAGTTCGGTCGCAGCACCATTTGTAACAAACTCGACCTTTTTATTAAGTTTGTTTGCCAGATCACGAACCATTCTTGGGAACCTTGAGAATACATAATCCATCGGCATCATGCGAATTGACATCACAGCCTCTTGAAGGTCGCGGGTATTGCGCGTAAGTTGACCAATACTGTTTACCAGGTCTTCATTCTGGATCGGATCAAGCTTACTTACCCGTTGCTCGATCATCGCCTGAGTAATAACAAGTTCGCCAACCAGATTGATCAATTGATCGACTTTTTCAATCCCAACGCGTATTGACGTGTTCTCGTTATTTGATCCAGCCTTTTCTGTTTCTTTCTTAGCTGTTACAGCAGCCTTTGCTGGGGGCACCACTTCAGTTTTAGCTGGAATGACTTCTTGATTAGTCTTGACTTCGGCAGGCATTTTATCTTTGCTGCCTTCCTGCAATCCATCTTCCTTGGCTTCCTTAACGGACTCGCTCTTCAGAGGTTCCGATGAGGAGTTAACAGGTTCCGGTAAGGGTTCAAATAAACCAAAGCCATCTTCCTCAATATAATTTGTTGAAGGTTTATCTTCTTTTTTGGCTCGTGATTCATCGGTACTTGTGTTCGATATTTTTAATTTTTCAGGTGCAACGATGAATGAGCAGATAGAAATAATCTCAGCTTGGCCATCGGAGGTTTTTAAACTGAATTCGTGGCTGCCATTAGGTAATCTTGAATACGCAACCTCACCCAGAATAGCCAGTTCGGATTTCATATTGGCAATGTCTTTTTCATCCAGACTCTCAACCACAACATAGAAAGTTTCCAGATTCATGGTGTTGACTGCCTCTACCTTGGCAGACGATGCATCCTTTGCTTCCGTAATGGTTATATCTTCAGGTTCAACTATGAACGTACATATAGTAATGATCGTTTCAGGGTCGTCTTCCGTTTTAACTAAATATTCGACATTTCCATTTTGCAGTCTTTTGTGGCTAACTTCGCCTAAAAGACCTAGTTCTTCTTGCAAGTTAACGGAATCCTTATCATTTAACTTAGCGATTTCTACTCGATAGTTGTGAATTAGGGTTTCCTTCACCTTAGGCTGTGACGAGGTCTCAGGACTGACTTTATCAACCGGTTTTTCCCTTTCGCTCGTCTCCTCGACTTTATTTTCCGATACCTTCGGTGTAGCCTGTCCTTCATAAAAGTCTTTTAATCTTTCCTTTACAGCTTCTTCGATGCTCCGATCTACCTCTGTACCTGAGCGATGGCCTTCTAATTGAGAATTCAATACATCTTTTGCAGCCAGAAACACATCCACGTGATCGGCTGTAAGTGCCATCTCATTTTTACGGATCTTATCGAGTAAATTCTCCAAGACATGAGTAATTTCCGCCATATCGGTCATGCCAAATGTTGCAGCGCCCCCTTTTATCGAGTGTGCTGCGCGGAAAATTGCATTGAGATCCTCTGGGTCTGGGCTTTCTAAATTGAGATCCAATAAAAGATGCTCAGCCTGAGCAAGCAACTCTTCAGCTTCCTCAAAGAACGCCTGATAAAACTGGCTCATATCAATTGACATTTTTTACTCCGTTTCCCTTGTGTTTTGGTGCATTTGCTCTTGTACCTGTTCAAATAGCCCAGGTCTTACTGACCAATAACTTTCTGTACTACATCAATAAGCCGCTTTGGATCGAACGGTTTAACCAGCCATCCATTAGCGCCTGCTGCCTTGCCTTTTGCTTTCATTTCGTCACTGGATTCCGTTGTCAGCATCAGGATGGGCACCTTTTGATAAGTTCCAAGGCCACGAAGATTTTTGATAAGTGTCAGGCCATCCATATTTGGCATATTTTGGTCTGTTAAAACCAAGTCTACTGTTTGGCCTTTCGCTTTATTCAAACCATCGACTCCATCCACAGCCTGAACAACCTGATATCCTGCAGCCGTAAGACTAAAAGCGACCATTTGACGAAGCGATCCTGAATCGTCCACCGCTAAAATTGTTTTTGCCATTTTTTTACTCACTTTTCCGTTATTAAAGGAAATACCCTATTTATTTAAAACACTTACCTGAAAATCAACCATCTAAAAAAGTTCGATGTCACCACTGTCCATATCATGCTGACTAACTGCACGCCTTAAACCACCCTCCAAAGCATGGCTTCGCATACTTAAATTTTTATTCATCTCTTCAAGCAATCTTGCTATCTCTTCATGTTCATGTCCTGGATCCATTACGTTTCCATGTGAAGCAAGTGCATCCAATAATTCCTTCAACCCGTTAACACGTTTTATCGTGCGATTGATTAACTGACTTGTGAGATCTTGAAACTGCAATCCTGTTACGGCAGCGTTTACCTCTTGACCAATTTTTTGCTTGATACCGTCTAATTTTTCAATGTCATCTTTAGTCAAATTCAATTGATTGGTTATCAAAGAAAGTTCCTTTTGCTGATCCATCACAGCTCCATGAATAGCCATGAAACTCGCACCCAATTTTTCAATTGCCTCGCTCAAAAGAAACGTTGTTTGCATTAGGTCAGCCTCGACCTCGATCAGGTGCTGTGTGCCATGTTCGGAAACTGCTGTTAGCAGACTTCTCAATTCGGTTACTGGCAGATTTTTGATTCCCATATCGATATCCTGTTTTAATTTTTTCTATTGATCAAAAGTTAATTTTGATTTTTAGGCACTATCATATTTACGTACAAATTTACTATTTTCTTTAGTCGATTCATCCATGAAATAAATGGTTAAAACCCTACTACTTCCCTGCTTTGTTTTGTTCGATCCATTTCCAGCGATCACTTGGGAGACTCAATATTCTCAGTGATCTTATCCATAGATGACTTATCGTTTGCATCCACCTTTAGCGAGTCGTTCAAGACAGCATCTTCAGTTCGCTTGTTCATAACGATGATGCTGATTCTGCGATTGATTGGATTGAGCGGATTCTCCTTATCAAACATGACTGCCGATGAGAGTCCCACGACGCGTAACATTTTGTCATCCTCTAGACCGCCAGCCACCAATTCACGTCGGGACGCATTGGCACGGTCAGAAGAGAGCTCCCAATTGCTGTAACCCTTGTCTCCTGAAGGATAGGGGACGGCATCTGTATGACCGGATAAGCTGATACGATTAGGAACGCCGTTTAGCAACTGCCCTATCTGGTGAAGTATCTCTTTGGCGTAAGGTTGCAGATCAGCTTTCGATGAAGCGAACATGGGTCGATTCTGCTCATCGACGATTTGTATTCTCAATCCTTCGGTCGTGATATCGATCAACAACTGATTCTTGAATTGCTTTAAAGTTGGATTAGACTCGATTGTTGCAAGAATCTTTTGCTTCAAGTCCTGCAGTCTTTCTGCTTCAGCCTGCTCCAATGCCTTTTGAGCATCTTTCAGATCGGTTATTTCCTTATCCCTTTTTTTAGAATCATCGACTCCCTGGATTTGACCCTGCTTCTTTGTCAAATCCTTACCCCCGCCTTTAACTAAAGAAGTAGCCTCACCTACTGAGGAACCTCCATTTAATGCAATCTTCAAAGGCATTTTGAAATATTTTGAGATGCCTTCGAGCTGGGCATGCGAGCTCGAGCCAAGCAGCCACATCAACAGGAAGAAAGCCATCATTGCTGTAACAAAGTCCGCGTAAGCAATCTTCCAGGCTCCACCATGATGACCACCACCCGATTTCTTAATCTTTTTTACAATGATGGGTCTAGATAAGTCTTCAGCCATTTTAAGCTCCGTAAATTCGAGTTACCCTACTTAGACTTCGCCTGCTTAACGTGTTCTTCGAGCTCGGCAAATCCTGGCCGCTCGGTCGAATAAAGGACTTTACGGCCAAACTCGACCGCAATTGCAGGGGCATACCCATTAAGGCTAGCAAGTAAAACGACTTTAACCGTTTGAAACATTTTGGAGCTTTCCTCCAGCTTCTGTTCCAGCAATCCTGCCAATGGGCCTATGAACCCATATGCCAACAATATTCCCAAGAAGGTACCAACAAGAGCATGTGCAATTAAGATTCCAAGTTCTGCCGGTGGCAAAGCAACGTTTTCCATTGTGTGTACAACCCCCATAACGGCAGCAACAATACCAAATGCGGGCAAACCATCTCCAAGCTTTGCTACGCTATGGGCGGCTACGTGACCCTCCATGTGGTGCGTCTCAAGTTCGTTGTCCATCAAGTTCTCCACCTGGAATGCATCCATATTTCCTGAAATCATTAATCTCAGGTAATCGGTTATGAAATCCATGAGATGGTGATCATGAAGAAGATTGGGATATTTACCGAACAGGGCACTTGATTCTGGATTTTCAACATCGTTTTCAATCGACATCATTCCATCCTTACGGATCTTGCTAAGAATCTCGAACATCAGTGCAAGCAAATCCATGTAAAGAGCCTTATTGAATTTCGAACCCTTGAAAAGGGTAGGAAGTGCGGCCAGGGTTGCCTTTATGGCCTTGATGTCATTCCCAACAACGAATGCACCGAGCGCACCGCCAAAAATCATCAACAATTCAAGGGGCTGGAACAACGCTGCAAGATGCCCACCAGCGAGCGCATAACCGCCAAAAACGGCAGCACAGACAAGAACATAACCAATAATAACGAACATTTTACGCTCCCAAACGGAAAACCGATTTTTCCTAAAATTGAAGTTACAAACAGAATATCAATTGATTTGTGTTATCAATCATTCGAACAAAGGTATGTTTTCCATCTAATATTCAAGTTGAAGATCGAGATTGGATTGACACATAAAAAAACAGGACCAAGTTTTGAACTTGATCCTGTTGAGGTCAGGAGATAAAAAACAAAGCACGCACAACGGGTCAGAACTGTCTAAAACTTCCATACATATAACTGTGTATTACCACTTGATACAGAGAAACTCGGATAGATACCAGGGATTCCAAACTCATAACTAACCAACATGCTTCCCGGACGCATTTCCGATCTGGCCTTTTTCCATAATGCCGGCATGGCTGCTGGGGATAAGTAAGCAAAGACCACATCGTATTTTGCAAAATCTTTTTTCTGATAATTGCCAAGGGTAAAGAATGCTGTTGATTTACGATACCAGGACCTTACTTTACTTACTAACCAAGGAAGAGGTGCAATTTCAATTCCTTCAATCTGACTTTCTTTCCTGGTTTTTGCTATATGCATTGCGAGGTCACCCAGTCCACTTCCAATATCGATCATTCGTATCGGTCTGCCATGGGGAATAAGTTCCGCCAACTGATGCCATACGATTCGGCGGGAAGGGTAGAATGGGACCTGTGTTCGGAATGTTGTCCAAAAAAGACTCAATGTCGCCATAAAACCGTAAAGGTAGACGTCATTGGAAACTTTCCAACTTGATACAGACCAAATTGCTATTGGAAAAAGGAAGTGTATGCCACGCCACCAGACTTCCATTCTGGCGAAATAAGCCAGTCCTGTAGAAAGACTGGCCTGAATGAGCACAAGAACGAATATCGAAATTTCATAATGAAAAACGAATCGAGAAATAAAAAACAATGCGGCAACCAAGAATAAAGACCCACTTTGAATCAGCAGAGCCATCAAGGCCGGGGTGACAGTTCTGTTCTTTTCTGAGTACTGAAAAAATGCTCTAGGAACAATCGATATCCCCTGCTCCCCATAAAGATCGGGCGGCAATTCAATCAACGTATTACTTTTAAGGATCTTAGACATGATCTGCTCCCTATTGAGAAATGGAAACCACCTTAAAACTTTCAGCCTTTGCCTTTTTGGTCTTACCGGCGCGAGATGGAACGTTACAAAGACTGCATTGGTAATTCTGATTCAAATCGTAGGTGTTCACTACGAACTTGCCGCCACAACATGAACATGTATGCAGCTTGAGCATCTTGCTTTCGACAAATCGAACCAAAGTCCAGGCCCGAGTCATGGATAACACAGGCTCTTCATCCGAATCATGCTCAATCTGTTGAAGGTAGAGACTATAGGCCTTAATTATTGCTGTTATTCCCTTTACCTCAGCATATTCCACCAAAAAATTGTATATATTCAGAAAGATAGATGAATGAATGTTAGGTTGCCAAGTTAGAAACCAATCTGTAGAGAAAGGTAACATGCCTTTTGGTGGAGAAACCCCTTTGAGTTCCTTGTATAATTTAATAAGACGCTCACGAGATAAGGTGGTTTGAGATTCAAGTAACTGCAATCTTGCGCCGAGCTTAATCATTTGCATGGCTAGTTGAATTTGTTCTGATTCATTGACTACGCTTTTCTTATCCATGATATCTTCCCTTTATAAAAGTACTTTTGATATATTCAGTTATGCAATTGCTTCTGCTGTTTGACCTGCCATTAATATCGCTGTGTGAGCCATGGCAAGCGAACGCTCCTTGGTGTAATTTGTAAGCATCCCTAGAATGGCACCATCATCAAAACGGAATCGAGCAAGCATCATGTTGGTACTGCTCAGTTTTAATAGTTGAAGGTTACTAAGTCCCTCAAGTAAATCCGCAATTTCCTTGCTAATTCCTAAACGGAAAATCGCTGTGGCTTTATCGGCTCTGATCATCTGTTGCGCAAGCATCAAATAATTGAGGTTGGCGTCTTTAATTTCCATCATCATTTCGTTGTCAGTCATTTTGTTCCCCTATCCTTAAATATACTGTTAAAAATGTGTTGCTCGTGTGAGACGTACTTTGAACTTTATGGAGGAAACAAAATATTGGAGTCTGTCGGTTTTTTTAGACAGACAAGCGGACACAGCCATGTAGGTGTTTGTCTTACTAACCAAAGTACCATTATGACTGCATGGCAAGACACGGGTGTACCGCCCGTGTCCCAAGTAATTAGGTCAT
>CAIPBJ010000001.1 GCA_903863255.1 uncultured Methylophilaceae bacterium | reverse complement strand
TGATAATTGTGCCATCTTAGCAGCAACAATTTTAAGCCCGTTCGATTCAAATCGTGTATAAATCTGACCAATCACATTTTTAGCAACTGCATCAGGTTTGATAATTGATAAAGTACGTTCAACAGCCATAATTACTCCAAATAGTTAACATATAAATTAGAAAAACGCCGTGCATTTTAACACCATTTATGACGAAGAATCTGAATTGCGTTGACGTCTAGCCTCATATAGGCAAATCCCGCTTGCTACTGAAACGTTTAAGCTTTCAACCGACCCAAACATCGGAATGCTCACTAAGGCGTCGCACGTTTCAATAGTCAACCTTCTCAATCCAGTTCCCTCTGCTCCTAAAACAAGTGCAATTGCGCCTGTCATTTTTGTATTGAAGAGATCAGAGGATGCCTCAGAAGCCGCACCAAGTATAAAGACACCCTCGTCTTTCAATTCCCTAAGTGTCCTTGCCAGATTGGTAACTGCAATAAAAGGAACGCTTTCAGCTGCGCCACAAGCAACTTTTCTTACCGTCGCGTTCAGTCCAGCGGCACGATCCTTGGGTGCGATAACAGCATGGACCCCCATGGCATCGGCTACTCTTAGACAGGCACCCAAGTTATGAGGATCTTCTACGCCATCCAATACCAGAAAGAAAGGTGGCTCCTTTAAGCCAGATTCCAAAATATCGTAAATATCCCGGTATGGAATGGGTGCATCAACAACCTTAGCAATGACACCTTGATGCCTTCCATTTTGACCAGCCAATCCATCCAACCTTGCACGTTCGACTTGCATCAAACGAGTGCCAGCAGCTTCAGCGAGATTCAAAAGGTCTTTCATGCGAACATCAACACGCTCCTTATCGATCAAAATTTCCTGAATGCTTGACGGATGTTGCCTCAGCCTGCTAAGAACGGCATGGAACCCGAATATGATACGGTTCTCACTCATATAAAGACTCTCTTCCTAAAATCATTTGTTTTTTTTCTTATTAGAAACTGCTACTTTTTTGGTGTCTTTTTTTTGTACGCCGCTTTTATTGCTTAAATCAGTAGATGATTTTTTAGGCCTAACCCTATTCGTAATTCTCCCCGAATTTGATTTTTCAACTTTCTTTTGAGCGGGTGATTTTGAATTACTCGACTTCGTTCTCGGCAAAACTTCATTACTGTTCACTTTATTATTTTTTACGATTACTTTTTCTTTAAACGACCTGTCAATTGGCTTTACCGTTTCATCCTTGGCATTCGATTGAGATTTGACAAGTACGAAATCAATTTTACTGGTCTCTAAATCCACACGGGCTATTTTCACAGTCAATCGGTCTCCAAGGCGAAATTTCATCCCTGTTCGCTCGCCAAGCATTTCATGACGCGCCTTGTCATAAGTGAAATAATCATTCCCTAATTCCGTAACATGAAGCAAGCCCTCTACATAAACTTCGTCTAAGGCAACAAACAGACCAAAACTTGTAACGCCTGAAACCGTGCCGTTAAACAACTCACCGATTCTATCCTGCATGTAATAACATTTCAGCCATGCCTGAACATCCCGCGTGGCATCATCTGCTCTTCGTTCAGTCATTGAACAATGTTGTCCCAGGACCACCCAATCCTTTGGTTTGTAGGTTTCTTTATTTAAGACAGCCTTGATAGCTCGATGAATTAACAGGTCAGGATAACGTCTGATAGGCGATGTAAAATGGGTATAAGCCTCGTAAGCGAGGCCAAAGTGACCGGCATTGTCCGGACTGTATACGGCTTGTTGCATCGATCTAAGCAATACTGTTTGCAATAAATGCTCGTCACTTCTACCTTTGATTCGAGTAATCACTTTTCCATAGTCTTTTGCATGCGGAGTATCCCCGCCACCCACACCAAAACCAAACTCACCCAAAAACACCCTTAGGGCTTCTAGCTTCTCAGGTGTTGGACCTTCATGAACCCTGTATAAAGCAGTATGTTCATGACTGCTTAAGAAATCAGCTGCGCAAACATTTGCGGCTAACATACACTCTTCGATAAGCCGGTGAGCTTCATTCCTGACAACTGGCTCAATTCTTTCGATTTTGCCGTTATCATTAAATACCATCAACGTTTCTGAGCTTTCAAACTCTATGGCGCCTCTTTTTTCTCTTGCCTTCAATAATATCTTATATAACTGATACAAATTATTAACGTGTTGTTTTAACCATAAGTAGTCCTGAGCGGTCTGACCCTCTGGATTTTCTATCATGTCAAAGACCTTTGTGTAGGTCATTCTTGCTTTCGATCGCATAACAGAAGGATAGAATTTATATTGTTTGACTACACCTTGTGCATCAATCTGCATATCACAAATCATGCAAAGCCTTTCCACATCTGGCTTAAGAGAACAAAGTCCGTTTGATAACTCTTCCGGAAGCATCGGTATAACTCGTCTTGGGAAGTAAACTGAGTTGCCTCTGTCATAAGCATCCTTATCCAACGCGTCCCCAGGTTTAACATAAAAGCTCACATCAGCAATCGCCACAACGAGACGCCAGCCTTTTCCTTGTGGCTCAGCATAAACAGCATCATCAAAATCCCTAGCGGTCTCACCATCGATAGTAATTAGTGCCATCTCCCTGAGGTCGACACGCCCTTGGAAGTCAGACGGCTGAACCAAAGGTGGATACTTTTGGGCCTGTTTCAGTGCTTCCTTGGAAAATTCGTATGGTAAATTATGCTTACGAAGCGCGATTTCAATCTCCATGCCAGCATCGGCATAGTTGCCGAGGATCTCAACGATCTTACCCATTGGTTTTGCAGTTGGACTGGGCTGCATGGTTAACTCTACTACGACAACCTGACCATCCTTAGCATCCATATCAAGGTGGTAGGGAACAAGAATATCCTGATTCATGCGTTTATCTTCGGCAATGACTATCGTAAGACCCTGCTCTCGAACCACGCGTCCAACAAGTTTTGTATTGACATGTTCAAGTACTTCAACAATCTTGCCTTCAGGTCTTCCCCTTCGATCAAGGCCAGCAGGCCTCACCATAACCCTGTCGCCGTGAAGCACCAAAGACATCTCCTTTGGGCCCAAAAAGATATCTTCCCCCCCGTGCTTTGCCTTTTCATCCGGAATCACAAAACCGTATCCGTCTGGGTGCCCAACTACGGTTCCTGCAATTAAATTAATTTTTTCAGCGATACAAAGTGCGCCCTTTCTGTTTCGAATAAGCTGCCCTTCTCGCTCCATGGCTTTTATTCTTCGATTAAATATTTCACGTTCAGCATCCTTTATATGCATCAGATCATATAAAGTCTCAAGATGAATTGGCACCCCCTGATCTTCCATTGTCGACAAAATAAATTCTCGACTTGGCAAGGGGTTTTCATAATTCTCAGCTTCTCTTGCTGCAAATGGATCGTTGTTACGGTTTTTATTTCTCGTTGACAAAATATGTTGTTCCTATAAAATTCGGCGCACCTGTTTCAAATATGCATCTCGCCCGGATGGCGGAATTGGTAGACGCGCTAGTTTCAGGTACTAGTATCGAAAGATGTGGAGGTTCGAGTCCTCTTCCGGGCACCATCCAGATTGTTCCTTATAATCTGTTGAATAACTTACTTTTAAAGCTACAGTTATTTCAACATTCTTATCAAGTTCTTAAGTTATTCGTTGATTCCTATGCTTTACGATTGCATGGAAATTTTATATTTGCCTACTCAACCAATTGATTTTGCAAAGAGAACCCATTGGTTTTCACAATACACGCTTGTCAAACGGTTATCTGAATATGACAAATTGAAACCAGTTTAATTATATT